>ONUE01000009.1 GCA_900320975.1 uncultured Bacteroidales bacterium
TCCTCGTTTCTTAACTAAGAAAATAATTACACAACAATACATATAATTATGCACAAGGAACTGACAAAAGCAGAGGAACAGGTGATGCAGGCCATCTGGAAAGTGGGGCAAGGGTTTGCCAACGAGATTGTTACGGCGGTGGAAGGCGGGGCGGCCTACAACACGGTGCTCACGGTGGTACGCATCCTGGAGCAGAAAGGGTATGTGGCGCACGAGACCTTCAACCGGTCGAACCGCTACTATCCGGTGGTTAGCCGCGAGGAATACATGCAGCAGCAGCTGAACGGTTTCGCGCAGCGCTACTTCGGCTCGTCGGCGAAGGCGCTGGTGAGCTTCCTGGTAGATAAGAATGAGGTCTCGCTCGAAGACCTCGAGGCAATAACCAAAGAACTTGAAAAATGATACACTGGATGTTATTCTCGACCTTGGCGGCAGGGCTGCTGTACGGCCTCTACTGCCTGACGCTGCGGCGCGACCGCTGGCTGCAGCTGAACCTTTGGTATCTGCTGGTGGCAATCGGCTTCAGTATGGTGTTCCCCTTCATCAGGCTGCCCAACGGCCTCGAACAGGCATCGCAGTCGGTGGCCTCGGTGGAGGAGTACCTGGTGACGATGAACGAAGTAGAGATATCGGCCATCACGGCTCCGCGTACCCTCGGAGTGATGGTAGACCTTTACCTCGTCGGCGTTGCGCTGTGCGCAGCTTACCTCCTGTTCCAGCTGGCGGCGCAGGTGGTTATAGTCATCAGGCTCCGGCGCAAGCATAAGGTCTATAGGGCAAGCGACGGCTTTGGCATACCACGCGGCGCGGCGCTCGTGCTGCTGGATGACGACACGGCCCCGTACTCCTTCTTCAACCTTATAGTGGTGGGCACGCGAGGCCTGAACGATGACGAGGTGCGCTGCATACTGGCCCACGAGTCGCTGCACGTGAGGCAGGGCCATTCGGTCGACCTTCTGTTTGCAAGGCTGCTGTGCTGCCTGATGTGGTTCAACCCCTTTGCGTGGCTCATCATGCGCGAGATACGTGCGGTACATGAGTTTCTGGCCGACGCCGCGTCGATCGGTGCCTGCGGCCGCGAGGGGTATCTGCACCTGCTCTACAGGCAAGCTACCGGTACAGGATATGGCCATATCACAAATAATTTCAAAAGTATTAACCTTAAAAAACGCATCGTTATGATGAACAAAAGCAAAACGCGCTACGGCGCATGGAAAGCGGTGGCGGCGTGATGGCGCTGCTGCTGGTGGTGGGCTGCAGGCAGGCGGAGCCCACCGAGAACCCGGTGGCCGAGGAACAGGCTGCAGAGGTAAGCGAAGCTACGGTGGAACCCGTAATCTTCAAGCACGACAGCATGCCGGAAGGGCTTGAGGCGCCACAGTTCCCCGGTGGCGCGGAGGAACTCTACAAATACATCACCGACAACCTCCACTACCCCGAGCAGGCCAAGGCCGACGGCATACAGGGCCGGGTGGTGGTGACGTTTACGGTGACGGACAACGGCGACATCGTCAATGTCGAAGTATCCAAAGGCATTGGCGGCGGCTGCGACGAGGAGGCAGTGCGCGTGGTCAAGGCCATGCCGAAATGGGAGCCTGCCGTGTACAATGGCAAAAAGATCGCCGTTCAGTATGCTCTACCCCTCAACTTCTATATAAAATAGAGAACAATAAAACAGCGAAGTGTGCGTTATCAACAAGGATTGACTAACGCACACTTTTTTATGCAGAATATTATCTTCGACTTCGGCAATGTGCTGGTGCAGTGGCACCCCGAACTGATATATGGCGAATACTTCGGCGACGAGGCCAAAGCGTGGTGGTTCCTGCGGCATGTGGCCGATATGGACTTCCGCCAGCGCATAGACGCCGGCGAAAGCATGGCCAGCTGCATCGCCGAGAAGAAGGCCCAATATCCCGAACATAGCGAAGCCATAGAGCTCTACCGCACCAAATGGCGCGAGATGCTCACCGACGAGGTGCCGGGGATGCGGGAGGTTGTCAACGACATTAAAAGCAAGGGCTACAAGATATACGGCCTCACCAACTGGAGCATGGAGACCTTCCCCGAGGCGCGCGAGCACTTCGGCATACTGCAGATGATAGACCGATATGTGGTCAGCGGCGCCGAGGGCTACGTGAAGCCCGACCCGAGGCTCTTCCAGATACTCCTCGACCGCTACAACCTCAAGGCAGAAGAGTGCATCTTCATCGACGACAACCCCGACAATGTCGCCGCCGCCCGCAAGATGGGCATCAAGGGCATCGTATTCACCGGCGCGGAAGAGCTGCGCAAACAGTTATGCTTATGAACGACCTGACCGACAAGGCCCGCGAGGTCTTCGCTGGCGACCGCTACGCTACGGGGCTCACCGGCATAGAGATTGCCTCGGTGGAGGATGGCAAGGCCGCCTGCACGCTGACGATACAGCCTGAGCACTGCAACGCCCGCGGCGTGGCTATGGGTGGAGTGCTCTACACCCTCGCCGACTTCACCGCCGCAATAGCCGCCAATAGCGGAAGCCTGCACGAAAGCGTCTCAGACGCTCACGGGAGCACACCACTGCACTGGGTGTCGCTCGACGCCACGGTGCACTACCTCTCCCCTGCCCCGCTGGGCGCACGCCTTGTGGCGCGCAGCGAAGCCCTGAAACAGGGGCGCACCACGGCTCTATACCAGACCATAATAGAAAGTCCCGACGATGGCAAACGTGTTACCATTGTCGAGACTACTATGATTTACGCTTAATCTTATTCGCTCTTGCGGACGCTCTTGAAGCCGCTCATCAGGCCAGTGTTGGCGCTGCCTATGAATGCCAGCACCTGCTTGCCCTCGTCGGTATTGCCGTACTTCTCCTTCACCTGCTCCACGGCAGCGGTGATGGTGAGGCCCTTGACGAAGATATAGCGGTAGATGTCGCTGATGCGGTTGATGCTCTCCTGCGAGAAGCCACGGCGCTGCAGGCCCAAGCTGTTGACGCCGCAGTACTGTATCGGGTAACGGGCAGCCTTCACGAACGGCGGAATGTCCTTGTCGATGAGGGCGCCGCCCTGGGTGATAACGTGCGAGCCGATGTGTATGAACTGCAGGCAGGCCGTCTTGCCGCCAAGGATAACCCAGTCGCCGAGGATGATATGTCCGGCCAGTGTGGCGTTGTTGGCCAGCACGCAGTGGTCGCCCACCACGCAGTCATGCGCCACATGCACATAGGCCATCAGCAGGTTGCCGTTGCCTATCACAGTCTTGCCGCTTGCGGCGGTGCCGCGGTTGATGGTGCAGCACTCGCGTATCACGTTGTTGTCGCCAATCTCCACGGTGGTGTACTCGCCGGCGAACTTCAGGTCCTGCGGCACAGCGGCAATCACCGTACCCGGGAATATCTTGCAATTCTTGCCAATGCGCGCACCGGGGAAGATAGTCACATTGGGGCCTATCCACGTACCGTCGCCAATTTCCACATCCTCGTATATCGTGGTAAAGTTGCTTACAGTCACATTCTTGCCTATCTTGGCATCAGGATGAATGTCATTCAGTATCATATTCTTATTTTAATTTATCCATCAGATAGCGGGCGAAGGCGTTGTTGGCCTTGTGCCCAGGTTTGTATATGCTGAACTTGCCGTTGATGGGCGCTCCCACCAAGCGTATGTCGCCCACGAAATCCAGCAGCTTGTGGCGCGCCGGCTCGTTGGGGAAATAGATGTCCGTGGTGTTGAGCACACCGTCGTGCACCTTGAAGAGGCTCTCGTCCTTGTTGAAGATCTTGGCCAAGCGCTTGAGCTGCCTGCTGGTGAGCTCTTTGTTCACAAACACCAGCGCATTGTCCAGCGAGCCGCCCTTGATGAGGTTAAGGTGCAGCAAAGGCTCTATCTCATGCAGGAACACGAACGTGCGGCACGGAGCTATGCTCGACGCATATTCCGAGAAGTCGCTCATTTCGGCGGTCTGCTGACCTATCACGGTATCCTTGAAATCAATCTCACAGTGCACAGCGAAGTGGTCACAGGGCTCCACGTCGAACACCGAACCCGTCTTCGCGAACTCGAAGTGCATCGGCTCCTTAATGACCAGTGTCTTGCGCTCGGCCTGCTGCTGGTGCACACCCACGCGCGTGAGCTGCAGCATCCAAGGGCGTGCGGACCCATCGATGATGGGCACCTCGCCGCCATCGAGCTCTATGATGGCATTGTCCACCTGCATACCGTGCAAGGCCGACATCAGGTGCTCTATGGTTGCTATCGAGTTGCGCCCCGAGCCCAGCGTGGTGCCGCGCGAAGTCTCACCCACATTGGTTGCCAACGCCGCCTGTGTCACTATATTGGTATGATCCGTCCTCCGGAAGGCTATGCCGAAGTTCTCCTGCGCCGGCATCACGGTGACCGTCACCGTGCGCCCCGTATGCAGCCCGGGCCCCGTCAGACGAAACTCTTTCTTTATCGTATTCTGATATTCCATTCTCTATTCTATAACCCATTTAACCATAGCCCTTACCTGAACGACACCGGCACCAGCACCAGCCCCTGCATGCGGTACAGCATAGCGCAGTCGTTCTCCAGTCCTGCGCCACTGCGCACCAGGTGCATCGGCTGCGTGATACCCGTCGTCAGGCCGCCAGGCGTCTTCCAGAAGTCGGCACCCTTGCGGTGCAGACCGCCGACGATGAAGAGCGTCAGGTCGTAGCCCGTAGCCGCCAGCGACGAGGTGGGCTCGTTGCCATAGCGCGTGCGGTAATCCTTGAGGAACTCCACATGCACCTCGTTGGTCATGTCCCATCCCGTGGCGAAAGTATGATAGTTGAGGTTCTGCAGCTGGTTAAAGTCCACGTCACCATATTCACGCGTCCAGTCGTTCATCGTGTACAGCACCGGCGTGCCCTGC
Source organism: uncultured Bacteroidales bacterium (assembly GCA_900320975.1). Lineage (GTDB taxonomy): Bacteria > Bacteroidota > Bacteroidia > Bacteroidales > P3 > Colimorpha. The sequence goes on from ONUE01000009.1 coordinate 4,879, forward strand.
TTGAAGGCCGTCAGCTTGTTGAGCAGGTTGCCCACATAGACGCGGTTCTGGTCCTTGTCCTGGTCGTAGATGCTAAGCACCGTGGCACCGGGGGTGCTCTTCAGCACCGTTGCCAGCTTGGCGCTCTGGCTCCAGTTGAAGAGCGTGTACTTGATGTCGCCACGCGCCGCCAGCTGGCTCTTCAGCTCCTCGAGCACAGGCTTCTCGGCCTTGCTGCCGGAGTGCACTATATAGAGGTGAGCGCCGGGGCGCTCGGTAGCCATACTGTTAAGCATCCGCGACACGAGACCCGCCGTCGAGGGCTGTATCTTAACCATGTAGGGGTTCTCGGCGCATATCTCGCTGCGTGTGGCCATGGGGTTGACAATGTAAATGCCCGCCGCACTGGCCAGCTCGGCAGCCTTGTCGAAGCTCTCGCGCAGCAGCAGGGCTATCAGCACGTCGCTCTGCCCCACGTTGTGGCTCACGAAAGCCTCGCGCACCTTGGCGGTGTCGCCGCTGCTGACGTCCACGACGTTCAGCTCCACGCTCACGCCTGTGGCGGCCAGCTTGTCGAGGGCCAGGCGTATGCCTTCGTAGAACTCTATGAATTCGAACTGGCGGTAGCTGCGCTTGCCACGCTGCTCTACGTCAAACTTCGAGGTGCTTATGTCGTCCATCTGGTCGAGGTGCAGCGGCATCATGAGCGCCACCTTCAGCGTCTTGCCCACCTTGCGCACCTCCGGCAATGCCGCAGGCTTGCTGGGGCGCTGGCTCGTGGCCTCGTCGCCCTTCTGACCCTTCTTCTGGCTCTTTTGAGCTTTCTGGGTGCTCTGGCCTTTCTGTGGTTCCTGGCTTACAGGGCTTGCCTGCTGCTCGTCGCCAAACTGGCCACGCACCGGCAGCCATACCGTGTCGCCGGCATGCAGGAAGTGTATGTCCACATGCGTCACCGCATCGTAGCTCTGCACCTTGTAGGCCCTGGCTATCGAGTACACCGTCTGCCCAGTCTCCACGATATGCACGTAGTATTTCTTGCCGTGCATCATCTGTGTCTCCATGCTCACCTTCACCGGCGTAGTCCCCGGAGCCTGCGACCAAGCCACAAGACCTGCCAGAAGCAGTGTCACTATAGTCACTATGCGTTTCATGATTATTCCCATTCGATGGTTGCTGGCGGCTTGGACGAGATGTCGTAGCAGACGCGGTTGACGCCCTTCACGCGGTTGATGATCTCGTTGGAGATCTTGGCCATGAAGTCGTAGGGCAGATGGCTCCAGTCGGCGGTCATGCCGTCGACGCTCTCCACAGCCCTCAGCGCCACCACGCTCTCGTAGGTGCGCTCGTCGCCCATGACGCCCACGCTCTGCACCGGCAGCAGCATGGCGCCGGCCTGCCACACCTTGTCGTAGAGACCGGCGTCGCGCAGACCCTGGATGAAGATATCGTCCACTTCCTGCAGGATGCGCACCTTCTCAGGCGTCACATCGCTGAGTATACGTATTGCCAAGCCGGGACCCGGGAAGGGGTGTCGGCCTATGAGGCTGTCCTTGATGCCCAGCTGACGGCCCACGCGGCGCACCTCGTCCTTGAAGAGGCTGCGCAGCGGCTCCACGAGTTTCAGCTTCATATAGTCGGGCAGGCCACCCACATTGTGGTGGCTCTTGATGGTCTGGCTGGGTCCTTTGACGCTCGAGCTCTCGATGACGTCGGGATAGATGGTGCCCTGGCCAAGCCACTTGGCGTCGGTGATGAGCTTGGCCTCGGCGTCAAACACATCGATAAAGGTCTTGCCGATGCCCTTGCGCTTCTTCTCGGGGTCCTTCACTCCGGCCAGCACGTCGTAGAAACGCTGCTTGGCGTCGACGCCCTTCACGTTGAGGCCCATGTCCTTGTAGCTCTCGAGCACGCTCTCGAACTCGTTCTTGCGCAGCAGGCCGTTGTCCACGAAGATGCAGTGCAGCTGATGGCCGATGGCTCGGTTGAGGAGCACGGCAGCCACGGTGCTGTCGACACCGCCGCTGAGGCCCAGCACCACCTTGTCGCCGCCCACCTTGGCCTTGAGCTCGGCCACGGTGGTCTCGATGAAACTCTCGGGAGTCCACGACTGCTGGCAGCCGCAGATGTCGACCACGAAGTTGCGCAGCAGGGTGACACCGTCGGTCGAGTGGTGCACCTCGGGGTGGAACTGTATTGCATAGGTCTGCTCGCCTTCGATCTGATAGCCCGCATACTGCACGTTCTCCGTGCTGCAGATGGTCTTGTAGCCCTGCGGCAGCACCTCGATGGTGTCGCCGTGGCTCATCCACACCTGGCTGCCCATGGGGACGCCTTTCATCAGCGGGTTGCTGCCGTCGATAAACGACAGGTTGGCACGGCCGTACTCGCGGATCTTGCTCTGCTGCACACGGCCGCCGCCCCACTTGGCCAGATACTGTGCGCCGTAGCACACAGCCAGCAACGGCAACTTGCCCTTGATGCCATCCATCTGGGGCACAGGGGCGTCAGCGGCGTTGCAGCTGTAGGGGCTGCCCGAAAAGACAACGCCCTTCACGTCGGCCGTGAGGGCAGGAATTGTGTCAAAAGGGTGAATTTCGCAGTAAACATTGAGCTCGCGGATTTTGCGCGCAATGAGCTGAGTGTACTGACTACCAAAGTCTAATATAATTATTGTATCCATTCTCAACGCGATTTTTGAAGTGCAAAGATACGCATATAATTTGAAACACGCGCACACGCCATTGTTAAAAAATGTAAACCGACCACCTCCACCCCGTCTCCCCACCGCCTCCACTCCGCCCTCTCTCCGTCTGTTCACCGCTTGTATTACGGTTGTTCTACGGTTGTTTAACGGTTATAAACCGTAGAACAACCGGTAAACAACCGGTGAACAACCGTAGAACAGACGGAGAGGGGACGGGAAGCGGGCGGTGATATATCGGGGGTGCGGAAAAGATTTTTTTATGTTATTGCGCGCAATTCGCGAATTATTTGTATCTTTGCAGCCTATGAAAAAGGCAACTTTTATACTAAATATCCTTGCAACGTGTTTATTGCTAACCGGTTGCAACAGTTTTGACAAACTTCTCAAAAGCAACGATTACGACGTCAAGTACCAGGCGGCGATGCAATACTACAACGAAAACCGCTTCTCGAAGGCCATCCAGCTGTTCGAGAACCTCACCCTGCACTACCGTGGCCGCGAGAACGCCGAGGAGATAGCGTGGTACTACGCCCAGGCCCTCTATCAGGAGAAGGACTACTACACCGCAGGCTACCAGTTCAAGCGCTTCGCACGCCAGTTCCCGTACAGCGAGCACGTCGAGGAGGCTTGCTTCCTGTCGGCCTACTGCAAGTACATGGAGTCGCCCTCCTACACGCTTGACCAGAGCATGACGAAGGAGGCCGTGGAGGAGTTCGAAACCTTCGCCGAGAAGTGGCCCCGCAGCACACGCATGCCCGAGGTGAACCGCTACCTGGACGAGATGCGCGTCAAGCTCATGAAGAAAGACTACGAGATAGCCTATGGCTACTACTTCATCGAGGAATACCATGCGGCCTACGAGAGCCTGAAGAACTTCCTCAGCCTCTACCCCGAGGCGCCGATGCGCGAGGACGCCATGTTCTACATGCTCGTGTCGGGCTACAAATACGCCATCAACAGCCGCGAGGACAAGAAACGCGAGCGCCTGCAGCAGGTCATCAACGACTTCGACCGCGTGGTGGCCTCCATCAAAGACGCCAAGAAGCTCACCGAGGCGCAGGACATCTACACCAAGACGCGCGCCGAGCTGGCGAAGATGGACGCAAACAGTGGGAAATGAAAAGTGAGAAGAACACCGATTGAAACAAAAACAATATCATAACAACACAATGGAAGAGAAAAAGAAAATCATCAACACCACCGTTACACGCAACACCGCCGACTTCAGCAAACAGACCGGCAATATCTATGAGACCGTGGCCATGCTCACCAAGCGCGCCAACCAGATTGCCGCCGAAGAGAAGAGAGAGCTGCACAACCGCATAGACGATTTCCGCGGTGGTAACGACAATGTGGACGAGATGTTCGAGAACCGTGAGCAGATTGAGATAGTGCGCCGCTACGAGCAGATGCCCAAGCCCACGCTTGAGGCCACCGAGGAGTACCTCGAGGGCGGCATCTTCTACCGCAACCCCGCCAAGGAGGACCAGCAGGCTGCCCGCTTCGAGGCCCTGGAGGAAGAGGTTATCAAGGAGAATGCCTAAATGCATATCGTTGTCGGCATAACGGGAGGCATAGCGGCCTACAAGGCGCCCGAGCTGGTGCGCCTGCTGAAGAAAGCAGGCCACGAGGTGCGCTGCGCCGCCACAGAGCATGCGCTGGAGTTCGTCACGAGGGTGACCCTCGAGACGGTCTCGGGCGCACCGCTCTATTCCGACCTCTTTGCCTCGGGCCGCACCGAGCATATCTCGCTCAAGGACTGGGGGGAGATGCTTGTTGTGGCGCCCGCCACCGCCAACATCATAGGTAAGGTGGCCTCGGGCATCGCCGACGACGCCCTCTCGACGCTCTTGCTGGCTTTCTCCGGCAAACCCGTCATCATGGCTCCCGCCATGAACTGCGAGATGTGGGCACACCCCGCCGTGCAGCGCAACATAGAAACTCTCAAGGGTTGGGGCATCCGCATGGTAGGCCCCGAGAGCGGCGAGTTGGCCTGCGGCGTGAACGGCATGGGCCGCATGTCCGAACCGGAGACCATAGCTGCGGCAGTGCTCTCCACTCTCCACTCTCCACTCTCCACTCCCCACTCTCCACTCTCCGCTCAGAAGTGGCTTGTAACCGCTGGCCCGACCTACGAGCGCATCGACAGCGTGCGCTTCATAGGCAACTACAGCAGCGGCAAGATGGGCTTCGCGCTGGCGGAAGCACTGGCCAACGCCGGTGCCGAAGTGGAGCTGGTGACAGGACCCACACACCTTAACGTAACACATCAACGCATCAACATCCGTCGCGTGGAGAGCGCCCGCGAGATGTACGCCGCCGCCACCGAGGTGTTCCCCAAGTGCAACGGCGCGATACTCTCGGCAGCAGTGGCCGACTACCGCCCCAGCGAGTGCGCCGACCACAAGCTCAAGAAGAACGGCAGCGAGGGCATGCACCTCAACCTGGTGCAGAACCCCGACATACTGGCCACCCTCGGCGACATGAAGACACCGGCGCAGACGCTGGTGGGCTTCGCCCTGGAGACCGACAACGAGGAGGCCAACGCTCAGCGCAAGCTGGAGAAGAAGAACCTCGACTATATAGTGCTCAACTCGCTGCGCGACAAAGGCGCCGGCTTCGGCGTGGACACCAACAAGGTGACCATCATCGGCCGCGACGGCAGCCACAAGGAAAGCCCCCTGCTGAGCAAGCAGGAGGTGGCTCACCTCATCATCAATACCGTAACATCATGAAGAAGCTATCCATCATAGCTATAATATTGGCTTCGTTGGCTATCGCAGGCGAGGCCTTTATTTTCGCCACCCGCAAGGAGGACAACAGCGACGAGATACTGGCCAAAGCCATACGCGCCGGATACCACGTCTATGCGCCGCCGATACCCGACACACTCTATTTCTGCGGCGAGCGCGTGCCGCTCAACCTGTGGTATGTCCGCGAGGGATTGGACCGCGAGCTGGTCTCCAACATGTACTACCAGAGCAGCACGCTCTTCAACATCAAGCGTGCCGCACGCGTATTCCCCACCATCGAGCGCATCCTCAAGGAAGAGGGGGTGCCCGAGGACATGAAGTACCTCTGCGTCATCGAGAGCGGCCTGCAGAACGTCACCTCGCCCGCCGGTGCCAACGGCTACTGGCAGTTCATGAAAGCCACCGGGCAGAAGTACGGGCTGGAGATAAGCGACGAGGTGGATATGCGCAACGACCTTGAGGCCTCGACGCATGCCGCATGCCGCTACCTCAAGTCGCTCAAGGCCCGCTTCGGCGGCTGGACCGAAGCCGCAGCGGCCTACAACTGCGGTGAGAACGGATTGGAGAAGCGCTTGAACAACCAGCAGCAGCGCAGCTACTATGAGCTGCTGCTCAACAAGGAGACACAACGCTATGTGTACCGCATACTGGCGCTCAAGCTCATCATGCAGCACCCGCAGGACTACGGCTACACCGTGCGCCGCTGCGACACCTACCCCGAGCTCCCGTACGAAGAGGTGACACTCAGCGGGCAGAATGTGGACCTCGTGGCCTTCGCAAAGAAGAATGGCACAAGCTACAAGATGCTCCGCACCATGAACCCCTGGCTCACCATCGACAACCTGAAGAACAAAACCGGCAAGACCTATACAGTACGCATCCCCACCCAGAAAGGCACAGAATACAACACCATCACCAAAGGCAAACACGACACCACGGTAATAGAAAGCATCTGATGGACGACGAGAAGATAAAGATATTAGGCGCGCGGGAGCACAACCTGCAGAATGTGGACTTGGAGATACCACGCAATAAGCTGGTGGTGTTCACTGGTCTCAGCGGCAGCGGCAAGTCGTCGTTGGCTTTCGACACCATCCATGCCGAGGGGCAGCGCCGGTATATGGAGACCTTCTCGGCCTATGCGCGCCATTTCATTGGCAACATGGAGCGCCCCGACGTGGACCTCATCGAGGGCCTCTCGCCGGTCATCGCCATCGAGCAGAAGAGCACAAGCAACAACCCCCGCTCGACGGTGGGTACGCTTACCGACACCTACGACCTGCTGCGCCTGCTCTACGCCCGCGTCGGCAAGGCCTACAGCACCGTCAGCGGCAAGCCCATGGTGAAATACAGCGAAGAGAAGATACTGGAGATCATCACCTCGGAATACGGCAGCCGCGACATCATGATACTGGCGCCGCTGGTCAAAGGCCGCAAGGGCCACTACCGCGAACTCTTCGAGCAGGTGGCCAAGAAAGGCTTCCTCAAAGTCCGCGTAGACGGCGATATAAAGGAGATCACCTACAAGATGCAGGTAGACCGCTACAAGGTGCACGACATCGAGCTGGTGGTGGACCGCCTGCGTGCCGACCGCAACGCCACCCGCCTCCGCGAGGCGGTGCAGACGGCTTTCCGCCAAGGCAAAGGCATCCTGATGGTGCTCAACAACGAGGACGGCAGCGTGCGCTTCTTCAGCCGCATGCTGATGGACCCCGACAGCGGTCTCTCCTACCCCGAGCCTGAGCCCAACACCTTCTCCTTCAACTCGCCCTACGGCGCCTGCCCCCACTGCAACGGCCTCGGCGAGGTGGCGCAGATAGACATGCGCAAGCTCATCCCTGACCCGAAGAAGAGCATCAAGGACGGTGCCATCGAGGTGCTCGGCAAATATTCGCCCAGCAACTACGTCTACCGCAAGCTGGAGCTCATGGGCAAGCACTATGACTTCACCCTCGACACGCCCGTGGCCGACCTCAGCGAGGAGGCCCTCAACGCCATCCTCTACGGCAGCAACCACTTCGCCGGCATCGAGGACCCCGAAGACCCCGGCTACCTCAGCGAGTTTCAGGGCATCGTGAACTATATCACCGAGCTGGCCGGCGACGAGAGTCCCGTCAGCCTGCAGAAATGGGCGGCCTCATTCATGAACACCGTCCCCTGCCCCGAGTGCCACGGTCACCGCCTGAAGCCCGAGAGCCTCGCCTTCCGCATACTCGACAAGAACATCGGCGAGCTGGCCGACATGGACCTGCTGGAGCTGCAGGAGTGGCTCGGCGCGCTGGAGCCGCAGCTCGACGAGCGCGACCGCAAGGTGGCGCACGAGGTGCTGGTAGAGATACTCAAGCGCCTGTCGTTCCTCAACAACGTCGGCGTGGGCTACCTCAGCATGAACCGCAGCGCCCGCAGCCTCAGCGGCGGCGAAGCGCAGCGCATACGCCTGGCCACGCAGATAGGCTCGCAGCTCACCAACGTGCTCTATATCCTCGACGAGCCCAGCATCGGCCTGCACCAGCGCGACAACCAGCGCCTGATAGAGAGCCTCAAGCAACTGCGCGACCTGGGCAACAGCATCATCGTCGTCGAGCACGACCGCGACATGATGCTCGCCGCCGACTTCCTCGTCGACATCGGCCCCGGCGCCGGCGTGCACGGCGGCAAGATACTCTTCGCCGGTGAGGTGACCGACAAAGTGCTGGCCAAGCACAAGCCCAGCGTCACCATCGACTACCTGTCGCGCAAAAGCGACATAGCACTGCCGGAGAGGCGGCTCAACGTGGGCCGCGAGCACATCCTCCTGAAGGGTGCCACCGGCAACAACCTCAAGGGCGTCGACCTCGACCTGCCGCTCGGCATGTTCGTCTGCGTCACAGGCGTCTCAGGCTCCGGCAAGAGCACCCTCATCAACGACACCCTGCAGCCCATCCTCAGCCAGCACTTCTACCACTCGCTGCGGGCACCGCTGCCCTATGAGTCCATAGAAGGCATAGAGAACATCGACAAAGTCATCCAGATAGACCAGAGCCCCATCGGCCGCACGCCGCGCTCCAACCCCGCCACCTACGCGGGATTCTTCGACGACATCCGCCGCCTCTTCGCCGAGCTGCCGTCGGCACGCATCCGCGGCTACAAGCCCGGCCGCTTCAGCTTCAACGTCAGCGGCGGCCGCTGCGAACACTGCAAGGGCGCCGGCCTGCGCACCATAGAGATGAACTTCCTGCCCGACGTCTACGTGCAGTGCGAGGTCTGCGGCGGCAAGCGCTACAACCGCGAGACCCTCGAGATACGCTACAAGGGCAAGTCCATCAGCGACGTGCTCGACATGACCGTCAACGAGGCCGTCGAGTTCTTCTCCTCCATGCCCAAGCTGTACAAGAAGCTCAAGACCCTGCAGGAGGTAGGCCTCGGCTACATCACCCTCGGGCAGCAGAGCACCACCCTCAGCGGCGGCGAGGCGCAGCGCGTCAAGCTGGCCACCGAGCTCAGCAAGAGCGACACCGGCCGCACGCTCTACATCCTCGACGAGCCCACCACGGGCCTCCACTTCGAAGACATCCGCATCCTCCTCGGCGTGCTGCAGAAGCTCGTCGACAAAGGCAACACCGTGCTGGTAATCGAGCACAACATGGACGTCATCAAGGTAGCCGACTGGCTCATCGACCTCGGCCCCGACGGCGGCCGTGCCGGCGGACAGATAACCTTCTGCGGCACCCCCGAAGACTTAGCCAAGCAAAAAGACAACTTCACCGGCCACTACCTCGCCGAGGAACTCGCGGCGATGAAACGCTGAAGATACGTAACTTATACGTATCCGGTCCGTGGCCTCTCCGACTGTTCTACGGTTGTTTAACGGTTGTTTAACGGTTTAGAACCGTTAAACAACCGTTAAACAACCGTAGAACAGTCGGACCGGGGACGGAGAGGGTGCGGAGGGTTAGCGCGGAAGCTGCTGCACGGGGAAGGTGAAATAGGTGTCGGGGAAGGGCTCGTCCTTGAGGGTGAAATGCCACCATTCGCAATCGTAGGGCTTGAAGCCGTGACTCATCATGGCGGTACGCAGGATGATGCGGTTGGCGAACTGCTGTGCGGTGATGGTGTCGTTCTCGCCGTAGGCCCATGTGTCAGGGTTGCCGCCGCAGTCGGGATGGCTCTCGCGGCCGAACCAGTCGAAGGTGCCGCCCATGTCGACTTCTTTCTCGGTGCGCATGTCGAAGAGGGTGAGGTCGAGCGTAGAGCCACGCGAATGGCTGCTATGCTCATCGATGTATAGCTTTATGAAGAGGCTGTCCTTGCATTCGCGTGGATAGAAATAGCTCTTCATCAGCGTGTCGTCAAGGTCTTTGCCCCAGCGCACGAAGTGGTCGACGGCCTGTTGCGGACGGTAGGCGTCATAGATTTTCAGGCGGTAGCCTTGGGCCTTGAGGTCATTGCTGACGGCCAGAAGGCTGTCGGCGGCCTGGCGGGTGAGGAGCGCGGTGGGCTGGAGGTAGCCGTCGATGCGCGAGCCTACGAAGTTGTAGGTGCCGAAGTAGCGTATTTCAAGGATGACGTCGGGCACCACGTCGGTGATGTTGACGAAGGCGGAGGCGTCGGCTTCTGGGTTTGCAGGTGCCTGTTTGCTGCCGCAGCCGGCCATGATGGCGACCAAAGCGCACAGCATCAATGGGATGAATGCTTTTTTCATAGTTTCGTTGTGTTTATATTTGTTGCAAAGATACGTTTTTTTCCCCACATCATCAAAATATTAGTATTTTTGCAGTTCAAAAACACAAGGATATGGATACAATTGGCAGATGGCTGGTGGAAGCCATTGATACGGTGAACGGCTGGGTGTGGAGCCCTGCGCTGGTGGGTTTGTGCCTGCTGGCAGGACTGTATTTCTCTTTCCGCACGCGCTTCGTGCAGGTGCGGCGCTTCGGCGAGATGTTCCGCCTGCTCATCGGGGCCGACGAGGCCAAAGGCCGTAAAGACAAGAAGTCCAAGACCGGCATCTCGTCGTTCCAGGCCTTCGCCATGGCCCTCTCGGGCCGTGTGGGCACGGGCAACATCGTGGGCGTGGCCACGGCCATTGGCTTCGGAGGCCCGGGCGCGATAGTGTGGATGTGGATAATAGCCTTCTTCGGGGCCGGCAGCGCTTTCGCCGAAGCCACATTGGCGCAGATCTACAAGGAGGACCACAACGGACAGTTCCGCGGCGGCCCGGCCTACTACATCGAGAAGGGGCTGCGCTCGCCGTTCTTCGGCGCCCTGTTCGCCGTGCTGGCGGCAATAGCCTTCGGCGTACTGCTACCCACGGTGCACAGCAACAACATAGCCATCAGCAGCTCACATGCCTTCGGCGTGCCGGTGCTGGGCGTGGGGCTCTTCGTGGCGGGGCTCATAGCTCTGATAATCATAGGTGGCGTGAAACGCATAGCCAACGTGGCGCAGATAATAGCCCCCCTGATGGCGGTAGTCTACATACTGCTCTCCCTCGTGGTGCTGGCGGTCAACTGGCAGATTGTTCCCGAGGTCTTCCTGCAGATGCTGCGCGGCGCCGTGGGCATCAACGAGGTGAGCGGGGCGCTGCTGGGCAGCACCATAGCCTGGGGCGTGAAGCGCGGCATCTACAGCAACGAGGCTGGCCAGGGCTCTGGCGCCATCGTGGCGGCGGCAGCCAAGGTGGACCACCCCGTGAAGCAAGGCCTGGTGCAAGCTTTCTCGGTATACATAGACACTCTGCTGGTGTGCACGGCGACGGCCATGATGATACTGGCATGCAAGACATACAATATAGTGGACACCTCGATCAACGGCGGTGCCGTCACCTACCTGCTGCAGAACCCCGGCGCTCCCGAGGGCGAGCCCGGCGTTTTCTATACCACCAACGCCCTGAGCACCGTAGTGGGTCACCGCGCGGGCAACACGATTATAGCCATAGCCCTCTTCTTCTTCGCCTTCACCACCATCATGACCTACTACTACTACGCAGAGACCAACCTCGTGTACCTCTTCAACCGCTGGCGCCGCCGCATATACAAGAAGCACCCCGAGCGGCTCGACGAGCTGGAGCGCGCCGACATGCACTTCGGCGACGACCGCCGCGAGAAGGTGGTCATCTGGGTGCTGCGCATAAGCCTGATAGCATCCGTAATCATCGCCTCGATGCAGAGCAGCGGCTTCGTGTGGGAGCTGGGCGACATAGGCGTGGGCGTGATGGCGTGGATCAACGTGGTGGCCATACTGCTGCTGTCACCGAAGGCATTGCGCACGCTCAAGGACTACGAGCGGCAGAAGAAAGAGGGGAAGAACCCGACTTTTGACCCCAAGGAGCTTGGGATAGACTGCGAATACTGGAATGATGAACAAAGAAATTAGAGACAAACTGATTGCGCTGGCGGAACGCTACGAGACGGCGGAGTTCATAGTGGGCGACCCGTCGTGGTGGATGCACCAAGTGAGCGGCAGCCATAACCAAGAGGCGACGGCCTTCGTGGCTTCGGTACTCAGCTACGGCAGCCGCGCTCAGTTCATGCCCAAGATAGGGCTGCTGCTCGACTACGCCTACGGCGACATGGAGCGGTGGCTGCGCACGGGCGCCTATGCCGACCGCTTCGCCTTGGGCGACAAGCAGTGCTTCTACCGGCTCTACAACAACGACACCATGAGGCGTTTTTTCGACGCCTACCGCGACATGCTCACGCAGCACGGCAGCATGGGAGAATACCTCGCCACGCTCCGCTCGCCGCTCACCGCCATACAGGCGCTGGAGGCCATCTGCCATTGGTTCTCATCGCGCGGGGTGAGCGTGGTGGTGCCCAAGGACACCACGTCGGCCTGCAAGCGAGTATGCATGTTCCTGCGCTGGATGGTGCGCGACGGCTCGCCCGTGGACCTCGGGCTCTGGAAAGATATCATCGACAAGAGGACGCTCATCATACCCCTCGACACGCATGTGGTCTCCGAGGCCATGAAGCTCGGCCTGCTGCAGAGCCGCTGTGCCTCCATGAGCGCCGCCATAAGGCTCACCGACGCCATGCGCGAAGCGTTCCCCGACGACCCGCTGCGTGGCGACTTCGCCCTCTTCGGTTACGGTGTCAATAACGGTTAGAACGAGAAGACAGCGCCGAAGCTGGCCAGGAAGGGCAGCTGGTTGACACGCTTGTGCGTGGCGCGGTTGTAATAGAAGATATTCTGTCGGCTATACACATTGGTGGCGCTGAGACTCAGCTCCAGCATAGCGCGTTTGCCTATCGATATCTTGCGCTTCACACCCATGTCAAGCCTGTGGTAGTTCGGCAGGCGCCCCTTATAGAGTTCGGCGTAGTGGATGCCGTAGTGGCCGTTCTCCTGAGTGTAGTTGCTCACGATGCCGTCGCCGAACACCAAGCTCTGGAACACGCCCTGGTTCTGCGTGAAGGGGAAGCCGCTGCCGAAGCTCCAGCGCGTGCTCAGCTCCCACTCGCGCTGGCTACCCAGTGCATAGGTGCCGAGGATGTTCACAGTGTGGCGGCGGTCATAGTGCGGGTTGTAGGCCTGCACCTCATCCTGGCGCTGCACATAGCCCAGCGAATAGGTGGCCCAGAGGTAGAGGCGCTCCAAGTCGGCCTGCACGCTGACGTCGAAGCCCGTGGCATAGCCTTTCTCGACGATGAAGTCAGTCATCAGATACTCCGGCTTGGCGTAGGGACCGCTCTGGTAGGCAGCGTCGTTGAGGTCGTACATCTTGTTGCGGTTGGCATTGATGAGCTGGTCGAAATACTTGAAGTAGCCCTCGGCGTTGAGGGTGATATGCTCACCGAGGTTATACTCCACGCCCAGTACAGCGTGCTTGGCTTTCTGCGTGTAGGTATTCACCTCTTCGCCAAGGAAGGTCTTTGTGATGCTCAGGTCCGACGAGCCCGTCAGGAAGCCCGTGAAGAGGTTCACGATGTCGTTGTCCGAACGCGCGTCGAGGAACACCTGACTGTAGAAGCCGCCGGCGAACTTCATACGCAGATTGTTGCTGATATTGTACTTCACGGCCAAGCGCGGCTCGGGGCTCACATGGCCCAGCGTGGCATAATAGACGAGGCGTATACCCGGGTCAAGCAGCAGCTTGCCGGTGTTAAGCTTGTAGGTAGCAAAGAGCGACAGGTTGGTCGACGGCTTCTCCTGCGTGGTGCTGTAACCGTACTGGTTTATGAAGTGGTAGTTGGTGTTGTAGCCCTCCATGCTGAGGCCGTACTTCAGCTTGTTGCCGCCGATGAAGTTGGTGATCTGCAGGTTCATGTTGAAGCCGCCAATCTCACTGAACTTATTGTCCGTACTGCCATCATCGAGGGTTATGTAGTAGTCCGAATAGGCTATCGAGCCGTCGAGGATAGCCGACGCACCAGTCACCAGCGTGAAGTTGGTGCCGAGGCCGTAGTTCTGCCAGTGGTAGTCAGCAAGGCCCTGATAGGCCGTCACCTTGTCGTCGTAGCGGAAGCCGAAGAGGTTAATCTTGCTGCCGGTACCGCTGTTTATCGACAGCTTGCCGTAGATATCCAGGAAGTCGAACGGTAGGCCACCCTCAACATAGGGGTACAGCTTCTTACTTGTCTGCGAGAGGTAGGAGTTCTTGGCTGTCACCAGATAGGTGACGGTGCTCTTCGAGGTCTGCGTCTCGCGCTTCAGCGGGCCCTCAAGTATCACGCTTGCGCCGAAGGTATTGAAGCCTATCTTGCCACTGTGGCGGCGCTTGTTGCCGTCGCGCGTGGTGATGTCCATCACCGACGACAGCCTGCCGCCGTATTCTGCGCCGAAGCCGCCAGTATAGATGTCGGCGTTCAGTATCACGTCGGTCTCAAAGATGGAGTACAGGCCTATCGAGTGGAAGGGGTTGTACACTATCATGCCGTCCAGCAGGCAGAGGTTCTGTATCATCGAGCCGCCGCGAATGTATAGCTGGCCGCCCTGGTCGCCTGTGGAGCTCACGCCCGGCAACACCTGCATATACTGCGCTATGTCGGCCTGACCGCCAATGGACGGCATCTGCTGTATCTGCGCCGCCGTCACCTTCTCCACGCTCACCTGCGTCTGCAGGCGTTTCTCCTCAATCTTGCTGGCCTTAATCTCCACCTCGCCGAGCACCTTGGACGACGGCTTGAGCCTTATCGTCAGCGTCTGCGGACGCGTGCCCGACACCGTCACCTCCTGGTTGTAGTCCTCGTAGCCCACGAAGCGCACCCTCAGCGTGTAGGTGCCGTTGGGTATCTTGTTGATGAGGAAGAAGCCGCTGAGGTCCGTCGCGCAGCCCATCTTGGTCCCGTCGAGCACCACATTGGCAAACGGCACGGCCTCGCCGTTGGCATCGTCGAACACCGTTCCACGGATAGTGCCCTGACCTTGGGCAAAGTGAAAAGTAAAGAGTGAGAAGCTAAAAACCAGTAATATGAAGAGTGTTCTTTTCATTTGTCTTATCTCATTATCTCCTGTTAGTGAATAATCTTAAACACCAGTTCCTTGAGTATTTCGCCGTCGGTCACCGTGCCGCTGTTGCGGACGCCTTTGCTTCGCAGGTCGGCTTCGTAGAGGTAGCCTATGCACGTCGCAAGCTTGCCGAGGCTGTAGTTCGCCGCCGCCTGCGCGTAGTCTTTCACAAACACCGGCGCGCAGCCCAGCACCTTGGCCGCGTCGCTCTTGTTCTCCAGCTGGTGGTAGAACATCACCTTCAGGAAATAGCCGTAGAGCAACGGCAGCACCTGCTGTATCGGGTTCTTCTTCGGGTTGGCTGCGAAGTAGTTGACTATGCGGTTGCACATCACCGGGTCGCGGCGCCCTATGGCGCTCTGGAGCTCGAAGACGTTGTAGTCCTTGCTCACACCCACCTGCTGCTCCACCAGACTCTCGTCGATCAGACCGCCTTCCGGCACCAGCGGGTAGAGCTTCGACAGCTCGTTGGCCGCAAGCCCCAGGTCGGTGCCCAGGAACTCGCACAGCATCATGGCCGCCTTGTCGGTTATCGAGCGGCCGTGGCTCACCACCTCGCCCTTAATCCAAGCCGGCACCTGGTTGTCGTACACCTTGGGCGTCTCATACACCACGCCGGCAGCGCTGATGGCCTTGTACACGGCCGTGCGCTTGTCCAGCGTCCCGTGGCGGTAGCACAGCACCAGCACCGTCTGCGGCGATGGCTGCTGCAAATACGGCACCAAGTTCTCCCACTGCCGCTTGTCGATGCCCTGGGCTTCCTTCACCAGCACCAGATGCACCGGCGACATCATGGGGTAGCGCTTGCAATGGCCCACCACCGTCTTCATGTCCACGTCGCGACCGTAGACCACCGTCTGGTCGAAGTCGCGCAGTGTCTCATCCACGATGTTGGTCTCCATCCAGTCCGACACCTTATCTATATAATAGTCCTCGTCGCCCATCAGCAGGTAAACAGGCTTGAATTTGCCCCCTGCCAATTCCGCAATCAGTTGTTTGTCAGTCAGTGCCATTGCCACAATCGCTTTTTTGAGACTCCAAAGATACGATTTTTTCCTGATACCGCAACCCTATTTGCTCCAAAAAACACTTTTGCACGAGCATCGACGTTTTTTATCCCTCCGACCCACCTCCGGAGGCGGTCCGGTGCCGCTCCGACTTTTTTACTACTAAAAACCGTTAAACAGTCGGAGCGGGGACGGAGGGGGGACGGAGCGGGGGCGGAGGAGAAACAGGGGGCAATAAAGTTAAATTTGGAAAAAAATTTGGCCATGTCATAATATTATCTTAACTTTGCAAATCATTTTTTAAACGACATAACTATGCAAGATCCTACCAGATTGTTCGACCTGCTTGACTGGAGAAAGGAACTCCACCCTGAGCGCCCCGTGTTCAAATTTAAGGAAAACGGTGAATGGAAAGAGCATTTCATCGACGAATACATAGAGAAAGTCAACCTCATTAGCTACGCTCTCATGCAACTCGGCGTGAAGAAGGGCGAGAATATCGGTCTCATCTCCGCCGGTCGCCCGGAATGGAACTACGTGGACTTCGGTGTGCAACAGACTGGCGCTGTGCTGCTTCCAATCTACCCAACCATCAGCGAGGAGGACTACCAGTATATCCTCAACGATGCCGAAGTGCGCCTGCTGGTGGTGGAGAACGCCACTCTGTACAAGAAGATCAGCAACATCCGCGAGAAGCTGCCGAAGCTGGAGAATCTCTGCACCATAGTGCCCGTGGAGGGCGTAAAGTCGATTGAAGACATCTACGAGATAGGCCGCCAGTATATGGCCGAGCACCCCGATGCCCCGCAGCAGCTGCAGGCTATCAAGGACTCGCTGACCACCGACGACATCTGCACCATGATATACACCAGCGGCACCACCGGCGTGCCCAAAGGGGCCATGCTGGCGCACCGCGGCCTAATCATGAACGTGCAGGAAATCAAGGAGAGCCCGGGAAAGACCTGGACCAAAGCCCTCAGCTGGCTGCCCATGTGCCACATCTACGAGCGCATGATGGGCTACCTCTACCAGTGGCTCTGCTTCACCATAGCCTATGCCGAGAGCATCGCCAAGGTGGGCGACAACTGCAAGGAGATAAGCCCCAACATGATGGCCTGCGTGCCGCGCTTCATCGAGAAGGTCTACGACAAGATTTTCCGCAAAGGCGAGAAGATGAGCGGCGTGGGCAAAAAGATATTCGACTGGGCCATCAACCTGGCTTTCGAGTACGACCTCGACGAGAGCAAGCTCTCGGCCTGGTACAAGCTGCAGAAGAAGCTTGCCGACAAGCTGGTATATAAAGAGATACGCGAGAGCATGGGCGGCGAGCTCTATATGCTTGTCAGCGGCGGCGCCACCATACAGCCGCGCCTCACGCGCTTCTTCTCCTGCGTGGGCCTCGACCTCTACGAGGGCTACGGCCTCACCGAGTGCTCGCCACTCATCGCCGTCACCAACAGCAACAAGAAAGGCCGCAAGATTGGCTCCGTGGGCTTCGCCATGCGCGAGATCGAGGTGCGCATCGACCCAGAGACCAACGAGATACAGTGCCGCGGCGGCAACGTGATGAAAGGCTACTACAACCAGCCCGAACTCACCGCCCAGGCCATCGACGCCGACGGATGGTTCCACACCGGCGACACCGGATACTTCGACCCCGACGGCTACCTCTTCATCACCGGCCGCACCAAGAGCATGTTCAAGACCTCCATGGGCAAATACATCAATCCGGAGGTCATCGAAGAGAAGATGAAGCAGTCGCCCTTCATTCTCGACATGATGGTGGTGGGCGCCGACCAGAAGTTCGCCGCCGCCGTCATAGCGCCCGACTTCGACATGCTGGGCGACTGGTACCTGCGCCACACAGCCCCCACCCCAGAAGAGACCGAGGCGAAAGGCAAGAAGGGCAGAAAGGGCAAGAAAGGCAAGAAGTGTGCTCAGCAGCAGAAGAGAAGCGTGCCTTCGCGCGAAGAACTGATTGCCGACAAGCTGGTCATAGCCCGTTACCAGAAGGTGATGGACAAATACAACGCCGAGCTGGGCGAGACCGAGCGCGTGAAGAAGTTCGTCCTCGTGGCCGACACATGGAGCGAGTCGAACAAGATGCTCACGCCGACGCAGAAGCTGATACGCCGCAACGTCGAGGCTGCCTACAAAGAGCAGATCGAGACGCTCTTCAAATAAGAAGCAGCAAGAAAAAAGACAATAAAGAAAGAGTGGCTAAGTTAACGACTTAGCCACTCTTTTACTTCTTCGGGTATGGGCGCCGACGTGCGCGTGCTACGCCGGTAGCCCGACATCACCGTGCGGCAGGTGGCGCAGACAGCGCCACTGTCGCTGGCGACGACACGCTGCATCACCGTGAGGCTCTTGGTGCCGAAACGCTCTATCTCGGTCTCCACATGGATGGTGTCATGGAAGCCTATCTGCGACAGGAAGTCGACCTCGTAGTGCACTATTATCACCGTGAAGTCGCTCTTAACCGGCGACAGGCCGTGGGCGCTGAAGAATGCCTCCTTGCCCAGGTCGAAATACTCCATGATGACGGTATTGTTGACGTGCCCCATCTGGTCGACGTCGTTGAAGCGTATCTGTATCGGTGTCTTGTGCATACTATGCTTATTTTTTAGAGCGTGCAAAAATACAAAAAAAATAATCATCCGAGACCGGTGTGCCATTTTTTTTGTATTTTTGCAACCCCGAAAAGAGATGATATAGAGCATGAAGAAAGCACTCATACCCCTTGTGGCGCTGGCGTTCTGCGGCATGGCGACGGCTCAGCTGAAGCCGCGTCCCGACGCCTTTCCGCCCGTGGAGGAGAAGAACGGTAGCAAAGAAGTTAGTATGGCCACCACGCCGGCCGAGATGGCCAACTGGGACCGCTACCCGACCTACGGCACATACATCGAGATGATGCAGCAGTGGGCCAACACCTACCCCACCCTTTGTCGGCTCGACACCATCGGCACAAGCATCAGGGGGCGCCTGATTCTCAGCATGGAGCTCACCGCCAACCCCACAGACACCACCCTGCCGGAGTTCTTCTACTCCTCCACCATCCACGGCGACGAGGTGACGGGTTACGTAATGATGCTGCGCCTGATAGACACCCTGCTGCGTGGCTACGGCAACAACCCGCAGTACACCGCGCTAATGAACACCACGCTCATCTGCATCAACCCTTTGGCCAACCCCGACGGCACCTACCGCAGCGGCAACAACAGCCTCAATCGCGCCTCGCGCAGCAACGCCGATGGCTACGACCTCAACCGCAACTACCCCAACCCCTTTGGTACAAGCAAAGAGCCGCTCCAGCCGGAGAACAGGGCCATGATAGCCTACTTAGACCGCCACAACTTCAAGCTCAGCGCCAACCTGCACGGCGGCGCCGAAGTGATGAACTACCCGTGGGATAGCTTCACCTCGACCCAGAGCCCGCACCCCGACAGGACTTGGTGGCAGGCGGTGTGCCAACGTTTCGTCGACACCTCGCGCACCTACAACGCCAGCCACTTCATCGACACCTACTCCTGCGGCTACACCGCCGGTGGCGACTGGTACATCATCACGGGCGGCCGACAGGACTACGTCAACTACTACTACGACTGCCACGAACTCACCATGGAGATCTCCACCGACAAGACCCTCAG
>ONUE01000064.1 GCA_900320975.1 uncultured Bacteroidales bacterium
ATGATCCAGGCCAGGCCGAAGCGATAGAAAAGAACCGAGGGCGTATTCATGCCCTCGGTGTATAGGTTCAAGGCACCAAGCGGGTTGGTACCGTAGCATACAGCAGCGCCTATGGCACAGAGTATGCCTATGAGTTTCTTAGAGTGTCCCATCAATCAGGCTGGTTGCCGTAGAGATAGGCGTTCTTGGCCATAGTGCCGTCGGCACGCATGGAGAATGCCGATGCCTCGCGAGCAGCGGAGTGCTGACCCTCGTAGAGCGGCTCAGCACTGAACTGGTTGGTAGACATCTGCTGCACTATGTCGGCGCCGTTGGGGTTGCTGCGCAGAAGCTCGTGGATGCGACGGATACGGTCGGCGGCGGTGACGACATCGTTGTCATTCTCGAAGGCAGAACGGCCGGTCTCCTGCTTGGGCTGGCTTATCGGTGCAAACACTGCGAGAGGATCCTCTTTGGCGACTGGGGCTTCCACCTCAGGCTGGACGATGTGAATATCGTCAACCATAGTGTCTATCTCTGTCTTGAATTCTTCATGGGTTGCGTTGCTCACCGGCTGAGCGGCAGCCTGGACGCGCACCTCTTCTTCATCCTCAAGCACGAAGACGCGCTTCTCGGGAGCGGCAGGCTTAACCTCGGGCTCGAGAACTGCGACGGGCTCAGGAATAACAACATTCTCGGGCACGACAATTGGTTCGGGAGCCACCTCAACGACCTCGTCGGCAGCACGGTGGATGATGGCCATACCCTCGTCGTCGGCCTTGTCCTCAACAGCGACCGGCTCAATGGAGGGAACTTCAATGTCCACGGGCAGCTCAAAACGCCTGGGCTGCTGCGGCTCCTGCTTGACGCATTTCTCGAAACCAGTGGCGATAAGTATAACCTTGAGCTCATCGCCAAGGCTCTCGTCGGGACCGGCACCCCAGATGATATCGGCAGTACCGTCGGTCTTGTCAAGCACATAGTCGGTAATCTCGGCCTGCTCGTCCATGGTCATCTCATGCTCGGAGGAGTAGGTGAAGTAGAGCAACACATTCTTGGCACCCCTGATGTCGCTGTCATCGAGCAGCACACTGGTAGTAGCGGCCTGGATGGCTTCCTGGGCTCGGTTCTCACCGCGTCCGCTACCGGTGCCCATAAGAGCCGTACCGCTGTGCTCCATGACGGTATTGACATCCTGGAAGTCGCGGTTGACGTAGGCGTTCTCGGTAATTATCTCAGCGATACCCTTGGCTGCAGTGAGCAACACATCGTCGGCCATACCGAAGGCCTCGGAGATACGCATATTGCCGAAAGCACGGAGTTTGTCGTTATTTATAACAATGATAGAGTCGACATGCTTGCGGAGCTCCTCGATACCGGCGTCGGCCTGCTCGCGACGACGCTTACCTTCAAAGCTGAAGGGACGAGTGACGATGGCGACAACAAGGATTTTCTTATTCTCGTCATTGTCAAGATCTATGCTCTTGGCAATTTCGGCAATGACAGGGGCAGCACCAGTACCGGTACCACCGCCCATACCGGCCGTAATGAAGAGCATCTGGGTGTTATGAGCCAAGGCCTCACGAATATCATCAGCCTTGTCCATAGCGGCCTTACGGGCACGCTCGGGCTTGTTGCCAGCACCGAGGCCGAGGTCACCCAGCGGTATCTTGTTGGGCACAGGGCTCGCATTGAGAGCCTTCATATCGGTGTTACAGACGATGAAGTCCACACCCTCGATACCGCGGTCGAACATGTGGTTCACGGCGTTGCCACCACCACCGCCAACACCTATAACTTTGATGTAAGACGACTGACCTTTGGGCGAATCAAAGGTAAACAGAGCAGAATTTGTATTGTCTTCCATGTGCTTGTATATTTCTATCTTATTGATAAAGATGCCGTTATTAAAATATAGCCTGTTCTTTTGGCAGTATAAAATTACAAAAACTAATGCGTATTAAGGGGAGGTCTAACTATTTGTTATCAACAACTTATACACAATAACTTTTTACTCGTCTATACCTTCGTTAAATACCCTGTTAAGGAAGCGTTCTAGAACGTTGTCAAATTTAGCCGGTCCCTTGCCTTTGTCTTTTGTCTTTGATACCTTTTTTTCGTCGACACTTTGCTGAGCCTCGGTACTCGGTACTTCCTTGGCCAGCATCTCATCCATATTCTTGAAGATGTCATTGTCAAAGGTGTTCTTATCCTGCTCCTCGACACCACCATTCAGTTCCTCTGCCTTCTCTAAGCCATAGAGGACAAGACCTATACCAGTGGCATACATCGGATGTGCGAGATCGGCATAGGAGACACTGTCGTGGTCAAGGTGCTCGTTTGGAATACCGATACGAGTGTCGGTAGTCGTGATAAGCTCGCAAAGATCCTTGATGTTTTTCAGCTGAGCACCACCACCGGTGAGAACAACACCAGCGATAAGTTTCTTGTGATATCCGGAGAGCTGGATTTCATAATCAACCTGCTCCATAATCATCTTGGCACGGGCATTGATGATGCCGGCAAGGGTCTTGACGTATATCTCACGAGGGGCCTGGCTGCGAATACCGGGGATGGAGATGACATCATTCTCGCTGACAGCCTGCACAAGGCATGAGCCAAACTTCACCTTGAGACTCTCGGCCTGTTTCTTCAGTATATTGCAGCCTTCTCGGATATCATTTGTTATGGCATTACCGGCCAACGGCAGAACCGAAGTATGGCGGATGATGCCATCGTGGAAGATTGCCACATCCGTGGTACCGCCACCGATATCAACCATAGCCACACCGGCGTCGCGGTCACTGTCGTCAAGGACAGCCTTGGCGGAAGCCACGGGCTCGAGCACAACGCCCTTAATCTTAAGGCCAGCACGCTCAACAGCATATTTGATATACTGAAGATTCTGCACATTGGCCGTGACCATGTGGAAGTCCGCCTCAAGATTCTTGCCCGCCACACCAACGGGAGGGATGTCGCGACTGAGTGGCTCACGGTCCACGATGAACTGCTGTGGGAAGACATGTATTATCTCTTCTCCTGGGGGCAACTGTATGTTATACTGCTCCGCGATAAGACGATCCACGTCCTCTTGCTCAATGAGGGTGTGATCCTGCGGAATCATGATGCTGCCATGACTGGGATTTGACTTGATATGCTGACCAGCAATACCAACCCATACCTCATCAATGTCGACATTAGCCTGATCGGCAGCCTCGTTCACTGCCTTGGTGATGGAGTCGGCTGTCTGCGTAATGCCTTTCACAACGCCATGCTCCACACCAATCGACTCTGTCTTGCCAAAGCCGAGAATCTTGACCTTTCCATTTTCGCCCCGCATACCGACGAAGCAGGCTATCTTCGTGGTGCCGATGTCGAGGCCGACAATAATTTCATTTGCCATAATCTCTAATATTATTGTTTATTTCTTCTCTTTTGTACAGACAACCTGATTACGGAACTTCAGGCTTATCTTTGTATATGTATTCCAACCGGCACGTGGCATACCCTTGCGGTAGAACGTCATCAGGTTGGAAAACTTCTCATCGAGGTCTTCAGCATCGCCAAGCTCTATCAATTGGTCACCAAGCTTCGGAACCATCATGATATCTCCATCATCTTTTATGTATAGTTGATCAATAATACCACTATACTTGTTCTCATCGTCAAGAAAACGCGCGAGAGTCAACAGCGCCGTCATCTGACTATTAAGACTGTCAACACGTAACGCCTCCGTAAAATCGCCACCAGCGACAAGCACATCACAGTCTCCGTATCGACTGACAGGCATTATTGCACCATCGGCATCAAAAAAGAGTTCCTTACCACCATAGAACAACCGTGCTATAGGCCTGCGCTGCGTAGCCCTAACGACCACCTTGCCGCTTACACTAACTGAGGAGGAAACATCTTTCAGATACGGCACATGCGACGCTGCCTCAGCCACAGCATTGCAATCCACATCCTTGACCGACATGGTTTGCAGACGTGGCACACTCTTCAGAATGCTATCCACCACGGTCTGCTCATCAACGAGCATCGGTGCATGACCATAACGAATACCAACCTCGACGCCACGAACCTGCGAATGCGAGCGGCTTATGTTGGCCACAATAACCAACACCGCTACCGCAATGGCGCCGAGAAGGATGAGTGTAATTCGCAGTTTTCGGTTCATAGCATCTGTTCTCTTAATGTTTCTTCGAGGCGCGGCACAAGGCGGTCTATGTCACCGGCACCAAGTGTCAACACCACATCGGGGCATAAGGCTGGCACGAGTTCTAGCACCTGGTCCGCGGTACACAGGTATTTAGACATGCTCGGTATCTTCCGCAGCACCATACTTGATGTAACACCAAGTATCGGCTTCTCTCTGGCTGGATATATCGGCATCATGATTATCTCGTCAAGACCTTGCAGTACTTTAGCAAACTCGTCCGCGAAATCACGAGTGCGTGAGTACAAGTGGGGTTGGAATATTCCAACAACACGTTTGTCCGGATAGAGATACCGCACCGACTCAATGGTCGAGGCTATCTCTTGCGGGTGGTGTGCATAGTCGTCTATATACACCAGTTCTTTCTCCCTGATTCGGTAGTCGAAACGGCGACGCACGCCGGCAAAAGACTTGAGACCACTGCGCAGCTGATACTGATCGAGGCCACAAGCAAGCGCAACAGCAGAAGCGACAACAGCATTTTCGACATTAAACAGCGCTGTACCGTCAAGTTCAAGGTCATATAACACACCATCGGGCGTACGCATGTCAAAGAACAGGTTGCCGTTATAAGTACGCACATTTATTGCGTAATAGTCAGCGTCAATTCCATGTGCCGTGTAGGTGGATATACTGGAATGATTGATTGTTCGCGCAACTGAATGTTCTTTCTCATCATGGTGGTGTTCATGACCATATTCCACATACTGTTCTCCATCCAAGGTACGGAAAATACCATCTTTCAAAAAGAGATGGCCCTCCGGCTCTGTTTGATTTGCAAACTGGACATATGCATCAAGCATAGCTTCATGGGTGCCATATATATCCAGATGGTCGGGATCCGTTGCGGTAATTACCGCCATATAGGGATGCAACTGCAGGAAGGATCGGTCATACTCATCAGCTTCCACAACCACATACTCACTATTATTGTTTACCAACAGATTGCTGCCAATATTCTTGCTTATGCCCCCAAGAAATGCACTACAACCGCAACCAGCATTATTCAGCAGGTGTGTAATCAGCGTGGTAGTAGTTGTCTTGCCGTGACTACCGGCAACAGCTATACACTTCTTTCCGCGGGTAAGCTCACCAAGCACTTGCGAACGTTTCTCCATCTTCACGCCACGCTCACGCAGCGTCACAAACTCTTGCAAGTCCTGCGGCACAGCAGGTGTATACACCACCATATCGACCTTCTCCGGTATCAGCGAAGGGTTGTCATCATAATGCACAGCGATGCCCTCACACTCCAGTTCCTCTGTAAGCGGCGACGAAGTACGGTCATAGCCGCTCACCGTGTCGCCCCTCTTCTTGAAGAAGCGCGCCAAGGCACTCATACCTATTCCTCCTATGCCTAAAAAATAGTAGTTCATCCTACAATCTTATCTATCTGGTCAACTATTTTGTCTGCTGCACCATAAACAGCCAGCTTCTTGATGGCAACACTCATAGCCTCACGGTGGCCTGCATTTTCAAACAGTTCCTGCACCTGTGGCAGGCACAAGGCGTTACATTCCACATCACGCACCATCACCGCAGCTCCTCTGTCAACAAGAGCCAAAGCGTTCTTGGTCTGATGGTCCTCTGCAACATTGGGCGACGGTATCAGCACCACAGGTTTGCCGACTATACAGAGTTCCGATATAGCAATTGCACCGGCACGCGATATAACAACATCAGCGGCAGCATAGGCCATATCCATCCTGCTGATGAATTGATGAACCTTCACCCACTCCTCTACATTGGCTTTCTTAACAGCAGCCACGGCCTCCTCATACATCCAGCGGCCTGTCTGCCACAACAGCTGTATGCGATTCTCTTTGAAGAAGTGCAGGTGATCCATAATCATCTGATTGATACTCCTTGCGCCAAGACTTCCACCAACAGAGAGCAGCACACGACCCTCAGCATTGAGACCGAAATTGGCACATCCTTCCTCTCTCGTTACATTCATATTCTCAATATCACTTCTCACAGGATTGCCAGTGAAGACGATCTTCTCCTTCGGGAAGAAACGTTCCATGCCCTCATATGCCACACAGATCTTCTTCGCTCTCTTGGCAAGAATCTTGTTGGTCAATCCGGCATAGGAGTTCTGCTCCTGCAGTAGTGTTGAAAAACCCATGTCAGCAGCAGCTTTCAGTGTCGGCTCACTGGCAAAACCTCCAACACCGACAACTATGTCGGGCTGAAAATCCATGAGGATGCTTTTCACCTTGCGACGGCTCTTAACCATCTTCATGGGCAACTGCAGGTTCTTCACGATATTCTCTGGTGTCAATTTACGCTGCAAACCAGCTATGGGCAAGCCCTCGATACGGTATCCTGCCGCTGGTACCTTTTCCATCTCCATACGTCCCTCGGCACCGACAAACAATATCTCCACGTCGGGATGGCGCTGCTTCAGTGCTCCTGCAATGGCCACTGCGGGGAATATATGTCCACCGCTGCCTCCTCCACTAATGATTGCTTTCATATCTATGTGTTATTTCGTTTCGTTTTCTTGTTTTGTCTCTGCAACTGCCTCGGACTCCACGTCAGCCCCCGAAGCCACTTCCGCTTTCTCCTGTGCGTCCACGTCAGCAGCTACCGACTGTATCACACCCAATGCGCAGCCGAGGAACAGATAGGCTGTACCACCGTAGCTTATGAACGGCAACGTCTGTCCGGTGACAGGCAACACCCCCACAGCCACACACATATTCACCAACGCCTGAAGGTATATCATAGTACCAAGACCTGCCACCGTAAGCGCGCCGAAACGGCCCTTGCAGCGCCGCGTCACACGCACACACCGGAAGAAAAAGATACTATAGAGTGCAAAGACAAATAATCCGCCCATCATACCCGTCTCTTCTATGATGATGGCATATATAAAGTCGTTGTGAGCCTGCGTCATCAATCTTGCATGCACCGTTGTGCCTATACCCAGACGCGCCACACCACCACGTGCAATGGCCATCCTGGCCATATTTTCCTGAGTCAACTCGTCGGTCTTGGGGTTAATCCACGAATACACTCGATGGCCCCATGTTTCTTGGCGCTCTATAACCATCTCGGTCCCAGCGCTATTGTTGGCCAGACTCCTCTCGTATTTAAAATAGCTCACTCCCAAGAATCCTATCACCAACACCACTCCCACCAAGAACAGACGCCACCAGTATTTCTTGTTAACACCGCCAAAGTACATGACAATGTATGCCGACAGAAATATCAGTGCCGCAGTAGAGAAGTTTTCCGGCAACACAAGCACAACCACTGCCGCCACATATATCAGCATCATCAGAAAAACGCCCAACTCTTCCGAATGATCTTTCTTGAGCGCCAACATACGTGCCACAAATATAATCAACACCACCTTTGCTATCTCCGACGGTTGGAACTGGCCTATCACCGGGATATGGAACCAACGACCTCTGTTCAAGGCCAATAGCACCACAAGCAACACTATCGCCGCCCAGTAGCCAAGCACCGCAAAGCGTGAGAAATAGCGGTAGTTGACGTGTGACAAGGCCGCCACAACAACATAAGTCACCACCACAATCACAAGGTGACGCAAGAACAATGTCGTCGGTGTCTTGCTGGCAAATGAGGAATAGGCATACAGGCCTATCGAGCTGTACACCGCCAGCAACGACACTATGCTGAGCAGGAAGAACACCACCCAGATAGTTCTGTCGCCTTTGAATATCTTTGCCAGTCTCATATTTCTTTTATTCTATAATTTATTACAACTCATTCACCTCACTGCGGAATGCCTCTCCCAGAGCACTCGTGGGTGTGCCATCATTGCAGGCCGGAGAAAAGAGCACCTTCACGTCAGCAGCATCATACAGGTAAGCCTTGTGCAAAGCTTCTCTCATAGAATGGCATTGCTCTATTACCGGCACCACCCCATTGAAAGCCTTTGTCAACTGTCCTGTAGGACCCAGCACAAGCATCATCCTCACTTTTCTCAACGCCACAGGTACCAGACGGCTGTAGTCTGTCTCGGCTTCTGTGCCACAGACTATCCATATCACACCACCCTGCATGCTTTCAAGGGCATACCAAGTGGCGGTAACGCTACGTGCTGCGGCATCATTGATATACTCACGGTCCAGTATCCGAGCCACAAACTCTTGTCTATAGCGTGTCTCCTCGAGTTTCTGGAAGCAGGAGCGCAATGCGGCATTACGCATGGCTTTCAGTTTTGCAGTGTCTAATCCTGCAAGACCAGTGTGGGTTGTGCCTTGTTTGGCAAGTGTCTCTATAGTCATGTTTTATCTCAGTTTCAGCGTTGATAGTGTGAAAATAGCCAGCAGTATGGCAATGATTACAAATCTCATCACCACCTTCTCCTCTGCAATGCCTTTCTTCTGGTAATGGTGATGCAGTGGCGACATCAGGAAAGGACGCTTCTCTACCGGCACTGGCACAGCGAACCGGTGTCTCCCATAAATATCTCAGCCGGATGGGTGTTGTACCACAGGAAGCCCAGCGTGGCACCTACGAAAGCAGTGCTAAAAACTGCCAGCTCACCGATATTAGGCAGGTACATGATGTTCAGGTACGACGACATGATGACGTTGCCGCTGACCCATGCCAGCAGGGCCAAAGCCCCACCGTTCACTGCGGCGATGCCCGTCGCGATACCATCAATGCCGTCAGTGAGATTTGAGGCATTGCTCACGGCTGTAACTATCAATATTACCACTGCAACATAAAGCACCCACGCATAGTCCACAGCCCAGTCACCCAACCACGACACCAGACATGTGTAATCGAACTCGTTATTCTTCACAAAAGGTATAGTGGTCTTCAGCGGCTCTTTGATATCGGGATGGAAGGTTATCAACAAGCCTACAGCAAGACCAAGCAGAACCTGGCCTATCACTTTATACTTGCCTGGCAGACCGGCTTTGCCCCGTGTCTTCTTGAGGTAGTCATCCAAGAATC
Organism: uncultured Bacteroidales bacterium; assembly: GCA_900320975.1. Classification (GTDB taxonomy): domain Bacteria; phylum Bacteroidota; class Bacteroidia; order Bacteroidales; family P3; genus Colimorpha. Next base: position 9,137 of record ONUE01000064.1, read on the forward strand.
CCACCATGCCCATCCACAACGTGGTACCAATCATTATCTGCACATACACGTTGTCAAGCTTGGCAAAGAGTAGCGTTGGAACAATGATGGCGGTCAGTATCAGCACACCACCCATCGTTGGAGTCTTGGCTTTCTGCTCAGCTCCTTCGAGACCAAGTTCCGCACGCACCTCGTCCATCATACCCAGCTTGTTCTTCATCCATTTGATGAAGGGCTTGCCTATCACAAGCATGATAAACAGCGACGTTACAATGCTCGCCGCAGCCCTGAACGAGATGTACTGAAACACACCCGCCCCAGGGAAATCAAACGCTTTGTCTAACCAGTCGAATAAATAGTATAGCATATTCTTAATTCTTAACTCTTAATTCCTTCTCCAGTTCTTCCACGTCGTCAAAATGGCTTCTCACTCCATTCACCTCCTGGTAGGTCTCATGGCCTTTGCCGGCCACCAACACGATATCACCCTCTTTGGCCATCATGCAGGCAGTGCGTATGGCCTGACGACGGTCGGTGATGCGCACCACACGGCACAACTGCTGCGGTGTGAGACCGGCCTCCATCTCGTCCAGTATGGCGTCGGGGTTCTCCGTGCGCGGGTTATCGCTCGTGAGCACCACCTTGTCACTGCCTTCTGCGGCTATCTGGGCCATCTCCGGACGCTTGGTGCGGTCGCGGTCACCGCCACAACCCACCACGGTGATGAGCTGCTGCGTCTGCCTACGTATACCGTC
>ONUE01000084.1 GCA_900320975.1 uncultured Bacteroidales bacterium
AGGGGATTTCTATTGAGTATTCGATGAGGCCACCAAATTGGCCGTCTTCTTTGTACCAGGGGGTCTGGTAGATGAGTTTTTTTACTTTGCTGCCGTCGGCGAGGGTCTTCTCGATGGTGTAGGCGTTGAGTTCCTGATTGGCCAACAGCCCCTTGAGCTTGGTCTTCGCCGGCTCGGGATGGCAGTTCATCAGGTTGTAGCCCACAATCTTCTGGCCGTGACTGTTTACATCGGCCGAATGCTGGTTCATGTCCAGCACATTGCCCTCGGCGTCGCACACCGTAATGGCAATGTTGTTCAGGTGTTCAAAATAAATATCCATATATACTCTATTTAAAATCAAACAAATAACAATGACATCCAATGCTTTTATGAACGACAAAGATACGAAAAAATTTGAATCCATGCACCCCCTATCACTCCAAATTGTGTGGGCAGCTGAAAAATTATTTCGTCAATTGAAATAAAAGTCGTACCTTTGCAAATTGAAAAAATCTTAAGATGAGAAGCACACAAGACATATTGGCTCTGTTGAATGACTTTATGCCCTATGCTGAAAAACGTTATGGAATCAAGCGGATTGGGGTGTTTGGCTCGGTGGCTCGTGGAGAGCAGAACGACGACAGCGATGTGGACATCTGCTACGAAGGGCATGCATTATCTTTTCTCACCATGGATCTTTTTCAGAGTGAATTGGAGAAACTTTTAGGATGCAAAGTGGACACCGTCAGGGTGCGTGACAATATGAACCCCGTGCTCCGCGAGCGAATCAGAAAGGAGGGAGTGTATGTACGATAAAGAACTGGTATCAAGCAGCCTCAAACAAATACAGACATTGTTGGACACTATCACCGAGCGTTCGGCAAAAGTGAAAGACATAGACGACTTTCTTACATCACCCAGTGGCATGTTGCTTCTCGATGCTGTCTGCATGAATCTGATAGCCCTTGGAGAGGCTGTCAAAAACCTCGACAAAGTGTCAAATGGGGAGTTGCTGCTCAAATACGACCATATCTATTGGGGTGGAATTATGCGGATGAGAGACAAAATAGCGCACCATTATTTCGAAGTTGATGCCGAGGTGGTGCTGTTGACCATAAAAGAAGATATCCCGCAAGTAAAGACCGTTATTGAGCAAATGATGAATGAATTATAATCTTTGCAGTCAGACTATGAAAACAAACAATATGACATAAAACGTAGAAATATAAGAAATAAATATTGAGCGGACGCTTTGTTCTCGTTGGAAGAATGTCTGGAAAACGTTATTACCGAGTGAGAATAAGTTGGCGAAAGTTCGCGTTTAGGCGTGATTCCTTTCCCCTTATTTTACTCACAGGTATTTCCAGACAACCTTTCCAACAAAATAAGTGGCAGTTTTACAGAGAGGATTTACGCCTTTCTTCATGCCCTTACAAAATAACATCGGCTTCCGGCTCAATGGCTGAAAGCCGAAATTAGTTTAATCATTATAAAACTGAAGAGGCAACAGGATAAAACGGACACAAAAATAATGAAAGTGATAAAAGTATTTGCAATGATGCTTTGCATCGCGTCATTGGGGCTTGCAACGTCATGTTCCAAAGACAAGGACAAAGACCTGATTGTCGGCAATTGGAGAATTGTTGATGGAACAAGCTACTACACAGACTCCGAGGGTGAGCAACATGACAACGGTGTTGATGTCGGAGTTGGTATTGGTTATGCAGAGGATGGTGATTACTTTGTGGCAGGCAGTTTGAGAGGCAAATGGGAAAGAGTCAACGACGAGACCGTCCGCATACAAAGAACCGGAAGCAGTGAATGGAAAGAAGAAAAAATTCTATCTTTGACAGAAGAGTTTTTGAAAATATCATATGTGTCTGTCAGTGGTGGTGGCACCACCTACAATGTAACAGAAATACTGAAACGTCAATAATCAATTAAAACAGAAGAGCCAGCTGGGCAAAACGGGCATGAAAAAAAATGAATAAACTGAAAGTTATTGCATTGATGCTTTGCATCGCGACATTGGGGCTTACAACGTCTTGCTCCAAAGACAATGAAGACCTCATCATCGGTAAATGGAAATGTGTCTCGAGCATCCATGAGTCAGTTGACCCCGAAACACACGAACTCAGAACTTACAACAACGAGAGCGTTGGTGTAACGATGGAATTTTTTGAGGACGGAAAGGTGACGATGGCTGGAGCAGGAACAACAGATTATTCCATCAGTGGAGATTACCTCTACATGGATAGTGGTCGCCAAAAAATTGAAATCAAAAAGCTCACCAAGAAAGAGATGACCCTCTTTGCCGACAATAGCGACGAGTATGGGCAAAGCACAGCCACATTGAACTTCGAGAAGCAATAATTGATGTGCCTTTACAAAGCACCCTGACGTAAAGGCTCGTCACGATGGGGCAAAAAACTTGCGCAGGTGCAATTTAGAGCAATTAGCTCGAAATTGACCTGCGCAAGCAATTTGTCGAATTGGTCTAAATGATTCCCCACCGCGGGGACGCGGTTATTTGCACTGCAGGGCGGCCAGGGCGATGCTGTAGAGCTTCGTCTTGGCGCTGTCGCCGCGGCTGGTGAGCACGCAGGGGACGCGGGCACCCATGACCATGCAAGCGAGCTCGGCGTGGGCAAACTTGGTGCAAGCCTTGTAGAAGATGTTGCCGCTCTCGATGTTGGGGAACAGCAGGCAGTCGGCGTCACCGGCGACCTCGCTGGTGAGCTTCATACCAAGCCAAGCGGCTTCGGCGCAAGCGGGCATTCCGATGGAGACCTGCTCGGTGGCGGCGAGGACAGCCACTTTGGGTTTCGGGTTCTCGAGGCTCTTGGAGACCTGGATGAGGAAGTTCATGATGGCGGTCTTCTGCTTGAAGTCGGGGGCAGGGATGATAGCCATATCGGAGCAGCAGAGCAGCTTGTGGTAGGCGGGAACCTCCATGACGGCCATGTGGGTCAGCATGTCGTTCTTCTTGCCGGGCATGAGGCCGCACTCCTTGTTGAGGATGGCGCGCATGTACTTGTCGGTGCTGAGCAGACCTTTCATCAGGAAGTCGCCCTTACCCTCGTTGATGAGCTTCACGGCGAGAGCGCCGGCCTTGTTGTCGTTGGCCTCCTGGACCATCTCAAACTTGTTGGGGTCGATACCTTCTTCGGCGCAGACTTTCTTCATGGTCTCGATGTCGCCCACGAGGGTGGCGTCGACGATACCGCGGTCGATGGCAGCACTGACGGCGGCGATGGTGTGGCTGTCGTTGGCATATGCAGCGACGAGACGTTTCTTACCTTTCGATTTGACCAGCTCAAGCAGGTCGTCAAGTTTCGTAATCATCTTATTGTTAATTTTTTATTGTTAATGTATATCTTTTTTGTGGCTGCAAATATACGTAATTTATTTTAATGGTGGCAGCCTTTTTTAATATTTGTTCTTTAAAGTCTACAACCAGCTGTACGATAGCTCCTTCATGTTGCAGCACAGCTGGCTGCCATTCTCGGCGGTGAGTAGCAGGCGTCCGTACTCGTCGACGCCCGTGATGGTGGCTGTCACCGGCTGCCCGAGGTGTGTATAGCGCTTCGCTTCGCCGCGGCCGAGCAGCAGGCCGAGGTATTCGGCTTCTATGTCGGCACCGTCGCGCAGAGCCAGATAGCGGCGTTCTATGCACTGTAGCAACGCGCGCAGCGCTTCTCCGAGGTCATGGCTCTTGCCCGTGAGCAGGCGCAGCGACGTAGGGTTGGGTACCCAGTCGGGGAAGAGGGTCTCGTTGACGTTGAGCCCTATGCCGCAGATGGCCGTGGATATTATTGCTTGATTGCTTGATTGCTTGATTGCTTGAGTGGAGAGGCGGGCGGTGGTGAGGGTGCCGCATATCTTGCGGTTGCCCACGTAGATGTCGTTAGGCCACTTGATGTGAGTGGTGTGTGGTAAATGGTAAGTGGCAAGGAAGTCGGTTGTTGCCAGCGAGATGGCTTGTGTGAGCTTGAACTGGCGTTCGGCGGGCAGCCATGTGGGCTTGAGGATGAGGCTGAAGGTCAGGTTCTCGCCCGGGGCGCTGTGCCAGTGGTTGCCGCGCTGGCCTATGCCGGCGGTCTGCTCCAGGGCCCAATAGCAAGTGAAGTCCTCCACCTCCGTGAGGTTGAGGGCTTCACAATACTTGTTAGTAGACTCTACAGAGTCCAGCCTTTCAATCTTCAATGTTCAATCCTAAGCTTAGATGGACATGATTTCCTTCTCCTTGGCGGCGAAGACTTTGTCGCACTCGGCGATGTTCTTGTCGGTGATGTCCTGGAGCTCTTTCTCCACCTGCTTCACCTCGTCTTCGGGTACGGATTTGTCCTTGAGCTTCTTTACCTTGTCCATGACGTTGCGGCGCACGTTGCGCACGTTGACCTTGGCGTTCTCCACCTCGGTCTTGGCGGCCTTGCAGAGCTCCTTGCGGCGCTCCTCGGTGAGGGGAGGAACCACAATGCGCAGTATGTCGCCTTCGTGGCGCGGCGTGAAGCCGAGGTTGGCGTCGAGGATGGCCTTGTTGATGGCACCCACGAGGGTCTTCTCCCAAGGCTGGATGACGATGGAGCGTGCGTCGGGGGTGTTGATGTTGGCCACCTGGCTGATTTCGGTCATGGTGCCGTAGTAGTCAACCTTCACGCCGTCGAGCATGCCGGGGTTGGCCTTGCCGGCGCGGATTTTCGCCAGTTCCTTGTCGAGGAAGCTGAGCGAGCTCTGCATACTGTTTTTTGCCTCGTCGAGGCAAGCTTTCGATAAGTCGTTCATGGTTATTATTGCTTGATTGTTTGATTGCTTGATTGTTTGAGTGTTTTGTTGCTTGACTGCTCGATTGCTTGAGATGGGTTGTTTGATGCGTCAGCCACTCAAGCAATCAGACAATCAGGCATTCAAGCACCCACTATAGTGCCTACATCTTCACCTTCCACCACGCGGAGCAGGTTGCCCTTGCGGTTCATGTCGAACACATAGATGGGCAGGTTGTTGTCCTCGGCGAGTGCGAAAGCGGTGAGGTCCATGATTTTCAGTTTCTTCTCCAGAGCCTCGCTGTAGGTGAGGTGCTGGTATTTGGTGGCCTTGGGGTCTTTCTCGGGGTCGGCGGTGTAGACGCCGTCGACGCGAGTGCCCTTGAGGATGGCGTCGGCCTTGATCTCGATGGCGCGGAGCGTCGAGGCGGTGTCGGTGGTGAAGTAGGGGTTGCCGGTGCCGCCGCCGATGATTACCACGCGGCCCTCTTCCATGGCTTCCACCGCGCGACGGCGGCTCATGGCCTTGCAGATGGGCTCTATGGCCATGCCGCCCAGCAGCTCGGTGCGGATGCCCTGCTTCTCGAGTTCGGCCTGCAGGGCCAGGCTGTTGATCATCGTGGCCAGCATGCCCATGTAGTCGCCCTGCACGCGGTCCATGCCGCCGGCGGCGCCGCTGAGGCCGCGGAAGATGTTGCCGCCGCCGATGACGATGCCCACCTGCACGCCGCGCACATACTGGCTGAGCATCTCGGGGCTGATACCGTAAGATTGGGTGCCCATGAGCGACTCACCGCTCAATTTAAGCAATATACGATTGTATCTCATTTGTGTAGTCTTTTGTTTCTTAGTGCTTTGTGCCGAAACGGCCTTCCGTTTCGTAACTACGAAGTTAGCATTTTTTTTGAAATTGCAATTAAAAAAGTGCAAAAAAAGACTTTTTCCGACCCGTAGCCCCTCCGTCCCCCCTCCGTCCCCGCTCCGACTGTTCACCGGTTGTTTAACGGTTTTTAGTCGGAGGGGAGTCGGAGGGGGGACGGAGCGGGGGCGGAGGGTATGGGAAGAGTATGAGATGGACGAGAGAAGGGTATGAGAAGGGTGCGATAAGAGGTGTGGTACAGGCGGTTATAAAATGTGGATAAAATTATGGGCGACGTGTGGAAAAAAATACTATCTTTGCAGCAAGTTCGCAATAAGCAATTAAGTGTAAAATAGCCAAGAAGTCAATACAGTATGCCACAGTTTACCCACCTGCATGTGCACTCGCACTACTCTATGCTCGACGGTATGTCGAAGATACCCGACCTCGTGAAGAAGGCCAAGCGTTGCGGTATGTACGCGATGGCCCTCACCGACCATGGCAATATGTTCGGCATCAAGGACTTCCTGGATACTGTGGCCAAGGAGAACGGCAAGGTGAAGGATCGCATCAAGGAGCTGGAGGCTAAGATTAAGGAATTGGAGGCTGTGGAGGGCGACACCGTGATGCCGGAGGGAACGCCCAGCATTAGCCAGTTGCGTGAGGAGCTGGAGCAGACGAAAGGGCAGATGTTCAAGCCGATTGTGGGTACAGAGGCTTACTGCGCCAGGCGCACGTTGTATGACAAGGACAAGAACCTCAAGGAGATAAACCCCGAGACGGGTCGCGAGCGCGTGCTCGACAGCAGCGGCTACCACCTGATACTGCTGGCCAAGAACCTCACGGGCTACCACTCGCTCTGCAAGCTGGCCTCGATAGCCTACACCGACGGCTTCTACAACCGTCCTCGAATAGACCACAATGTGCTGAAGCAGTACCACGAGGGCTTGATAGTGTGCTCGGCCTGCATCGGCGGCGAGATACCGCAGCTCATCATGGCCGGCAAGATGAAGGAGGCCGAGGAGGCGGTGCTGTGGTTCAAGGAGATATTCGGCGACGACTACTACATTGAGCTCATGCGCCACAAGACCGACAAGCCCAATGCCAACTACCAGACCTATGAGCTGCAGCAGAAGATAAACCCTGTGCTGATTGAGTTGGCCCGCAAGCACAACATCAAGATAATTGCCACCAATGATGCTCACTTCGTGGAGGAGGAGCACGGCGAGGCGCACGACCACCTCATCTGCCTGGCCACGCAGAAGGACTACGACGACCCCAACCGCATGCACTACACCAAGCAGGAGTGGCTCAAGAGTCCCGAGGAGATGGAGGCTATCTTCAGCGACCTGCCCGAGGCGCTGGAGAACACTATGGAGATTGCCGGCAAGGTGGAGGTGTACAGCATCGACAGCGACCCCTTGATGCCGGTGTTCCCGATACCGGAGAGCTTCGGCACCGAAGAGCAGTGGGCGGCCAAGTTCACCGACGAGGAGCTCTTCAACGAGTTCACCCGCAACGAGAAAGGCGAGGTGGTGATGAGCCAGGAGGCTGCCGAGAAGAAGATAAAGAAGCTTGGCGGCTACCAGAAGCTGCGCCGCATCAAGTTCGAGGCCGACTATCTGGAGCATCTGGTGTGGGAAGGAGCCCACAAGCGCTACGGCGAGGAGCTGAACGATGAGGTGAAGGAGCGCATCATATTCGAGCTGCATACCATCAAGACGATGGGTTTCCCGGGCTACTTCCTCATCGTGAGCGACTATATCAGGGCGGCGCGCGAGGAGCTGGGTGTCAGCGTGGGTCCCGGGCGTGGCTCGGCGGCAGGAAGCGTGGTGGCTTACTGCCTCTGGATTACCGACCTCGACCCGCTGCGTTATGACCTGCTGTTCGAACGCTTTCTGAACCCCGACCGTATCTCGCTGCCCGATATCGACGTGGACTTCGACGACGCCGGTCGCGGCAAGGTGCTGGAGTGGGTGACGCAGAAATACGGCAAAGAGCGCGTGGCGCACATCATCACCTACGGCACTATGGCCACCAAGAGCTCCATAGCCGACGTGGGCCGCGTGGAGAAGATACCGCTGGAGACCGTCAACACCCTGAAGAAACTCATACCCGACCGCGGCTTCCCCGACAACATCAAGGACGAGAAGGGCAAGTCGCCGAAGGTGAACCTCAAGAACTGCTACAAGTATGTGCCCGAGCTGAAGCGCATCATGGAAGGCGAGGACGAGAAGATGAAGCAGATGCTCACCTACGCCGAAGAGCTCGAGGACACCAACCGCCAGATAGGCATCCACGCCTGTGGCGTCATCATAGGCTCGCAGGACATCACCAATGTGGCGCCGGTGTGCGTCATCAACGATAAGGAAAGCGGCGAGGACGTGCTGGTGACACAGTACGACGGCCATGTGGTGGAGAATGTGGGCCTCATCAAGATGGACTTCTTGGGACTGAAGAACCTCACCATCATCAAGAACTGTGTGGCTATGGTGAAGAAGGGCAGGGGAGAGGATGTCGACGTAGACCACCTGCCGCTGGACGACGAGCTCACCTACAAGCTTTTCTGCGACGGCAACACCGTGGGCGTGTTCCAGTTTGAAAGTGCCGGTATGCAGAAATACCTGCGTGAGCTGCAGCCTCATGTCATCGACGACCTGATAGCCATGAACGCCCTCTACCGTCCGGGCCCCATGGACAATATACCCGAATTCATCGACCGCAAGCAGGGCCGCAAGCCCATCAGCTACGACCTGCCGGTGATGGAGAAATACCTCAAAGACACCTACGGCATCACCGTCTACCAGGAGCAGGTCATGCTTCTGAGCCGCCTGCTGGCGGGCTTCACACGTGGCCAGAGCGACACTCTGCGCAAGGCCATGGGCAAGAAGCAGATTGACAAGATGAACGAACTGGAGGTGCTCTTCTATGAGGGTGGCGAGAAGAACGGGCACCCCAAGGAGGTGCTCGGCAAGATATGGGAAGAGTGGAAGAAGTTTGCCTCCTACGCCTTCAATAAATCACACGCCGCCTGCTACTCGTGGGTGGCCTACCAGACGGCTTACCTCAAGGCGCACTATCCGGCCGAGTATATGGCTGCCGTCATGACTTCGGCCCAGACCGACATAGGGCGCGTGAAGGAGTTGATGGACGATTGCCGCAAGCACGGTATCGAGGTGGCGGCGCCGAGCATCAACGACAGTGAGATGGATTTCAGCGTCGACAGCATGGGCCGCATACGCTTTGGATTGAAAGCCATCAGTGGCATGGGCGATGCCGCCAGCAACGTCATCATAGCCGAGCGCGAGAAGAACGGCCTCTACAAGGACATCTTCGACTTCCTGAAGCGTGTGGACATGCACTCTGTAAACCGCAAGAATATAGAGGTGCTCGTCAAGGCTGGTGCGCTGGACGGCATAGGCACCATGCACCGTGCACAATACTTCTACAAGGAGAACCCCTTGGAGACCACGCCCACCTATCTGGAGTTGCTGGTGCGCTGGGCTGTGAGGCGTCAGGACGGCGCCAATACGGCACAGATGAGCATCTTCAGCATGAGCGAAGAACTGGCCGAGGAGGACCACCCGCCGATACCGTACTGCGAGCCGTGGAACAGCATCGAGCAGTGCCGCTATGAGAAGGAGGTGGTGAGCACCTACCTCAGCGGTCACCCGCTGGACGACTACCGCTACGAGATGCGCTACTTCACCAACATAAAGTGTGCAGACCTGGCCAACATCGAGGCCCTCAACGGGCGCGAGGTGCGCTTCGGCGGACTGGTGTCGGACGTGCGTGAAGGCAGCACACGGCAGGGCGAGCCCTACGGCAGCATGACTATCAACGACTATTCGGGCAGCTATGTGCTGCGCCTCAAGGGTGATGAGTTCAGCGACTTCAGCGGCTTCTTCCGCAACGACACCTTTGTGTTTATAAAGGGCACCGTCGTGGTGCGTCCCTACACCGACAAGAGCGGCGTCAACAAGGTCTTCACCAAGATACGTATCGGCGCATTGAAGAACCTAAGCAGTGTGCTGGACTTCTACACCGGTAAGCTCAGCTTCAGGGTCAACCTCACGGACATCGACGAGGAGTTCTGCAAGACACTGGAGAAGACGGCCAAGAAGCACAAAGGCAAGGTGCCGCTGCAGGCTGTGGTGGTGGACTCCACGCACAATCTGTCGCTCACCCTCGGCGGCGAGAACCTGCGCGTGTCGCCACGCGACTTCATACCCGAGCTGGAGCGCATGAAAGGAGTGTTGGATATTAAACCGATGCAGAAGTCATGATGCCGAACCTCACAACTCCCGTCATTGTGCCGCAGATGCCGTTCAAGATTGACTATTCGACCGGCATCGTGAGCCTCGGCTCCTGCTTTGCCGACGAGATAGGAGAGCGTCTGCAGGAGGGCGACTTCCATGTAGATATGAACCCCTTCGGGGCGTTGTACAACCCCGCTTCCATCGCCGCTGCGGTTAGACGCCTGATGGAAGACCGTGAGATTGGAATGGACGACTTGGTGCAGCACGAGGGCTTGTGGCATTCGTGGCATCACCACGGATGTTTCTCGCACTCTACTGCCGAGGAGACCCTTGCCGCTTGCAACAGCCGCATACATCAGGCCCACCAGGCCATCAAGGAGGCCTCGCTGCTGATGGTGACCTTCGGTACAGCATGGGTGTTTGAGCGGGAAGGTGAGATTGTGGCCAACTGTCACAAGCTGCCGCCACAGATGTTCGTGCGACGCCGCATGACGGTGGAGGAGATTGTGGCCCTGTGGCAGCCGCTGCTGCAGGAGCTGGCGGCCTACTATCCGGGGCTTAAAGTGCTCTTCACGGTATCGCCTATACGCCACATGGCCGACGGAGCCCACGGCAACCAGCTCAGCAAGAGCACCCTGCTGCTGGCTATTGACCAACTACTACCCACTGCCCACTGCTCACTACCCACTTACTACTTCCCGTCATACGAGATTGTCCTCGACGAGCTGCGCGACTACCGCTTCTTCGACGAGAAGATGACGCACCCCACGCCGCTGGCTGTCGATATTGTGTGGGACCGCTTCCAGCGCGCCACCATGCTGCCCGCCATCCGTGAGCAGGCTCACTTTAACGCCAAGCAGCACAAGAGAGAGAGACATATACCGCTGCATTAGATTTGTAAACTTCATATATATGAAACAGCTGAGAGAAATATTGGGTTATGTGCTCGGCGGCGTGCTCTTTGTGGGGCTGATGCCGACGGTGATGTGGTTGGCGTCGGGGATGCCGTCGATTGTGCAAATTGGCGCCATTAGATCCACCATAACGGGATTGCTGATGATGGGTGGGCTTGCGCTGAGCGTCTGGACCATCGTCTACATGAAGCGGCGCGGCGAGGGCAACCCTATGGATGCCTTCGGCCACGAGGTGGCGCCGCGTACGCAGCACCTGATGACCGACGGCCCCTACCGTCTGAACCGCAACCCTATGCTCAGCGGCACATTGATATACCTCGCCGGCGTGGTTGTGTGGCTATGGACCTGGCAGGCATTGTTGGTATGGGTGCTATTCTTTGCAATAATGCTGGTGCAGGTCATCAGCGAGGAGCGCCGCCTCCACCGCGACTTCGGCGACGAATACGAAGCCTACCGCCGCCGTATGCGAAGATTTTGAAAAGAATAACGGGATGAAACCATTGAGGAGGTGTCGGTTGGCGGCGAGTCGGGCGTCGACGCGCGGCCCTGCGACTACGACTGGGTGCTTTCGCTCCGTGAGCAATGCGTCGCTCACGGCATCCTCTTCCGCTTTCACCGGACGGGTGCCCACTTCATCAAGGACGGCAAGATGTACCGTGTGCGCCGCTGCCACCAACTCAGTCAAGCCCACAAAGCCAATATCGACTACAAGATAGGCAAATATCTGGTGCCGGAAACAATGAAATTTGAATGGAAAGTCAGTGATTATCATGACTAATATGGAAACAGAAAGAATATTGCTGCGCCCATGGCGCGACGGCGACGCGGAGGCGCTCTACAAATACGCATCAGACCACGAGGTGGGGCC
>ONUE01000085.1 GCA_900320975.1 uncultured Bacteroidales bacterium
CTGGATATACTTGTCGCTCCACTCGCTGCTGATGAAATTCCAGAACACATCGGCCTGTAGGAAGGGAGCCACCTCGCCCATACCGACATCGAAGCGGTAGCTCATACGGTAGCCGAGGCCGAAGCCGGCGGTGGCAGATTTGGCTATCTCTTCGCGATACAGGGGCACGGTGCCGGTGATCAGGCCGCGGTCATTGCTGACCTTGGAGGCGAACTGGCCAGTGGGGAGGGCGCCATTGAGGAAGATGGACTGGCGGAACTGTGCATTTGCGGTGGTGCCCATGAGAGCCACGACGGCGGCGAGGCACATAACTTTTACAATTCTATTCATAGTATTTGTTGTTTGGTTGATTACACGCTTATTTCTTCTTGACAGCCTTCTTGACAGCGGGCTTTGCCACCTTTGGCTGTTGCCTTAGCGGCAGGTCTGGCGGCAGGCTTGGCAGTTGCCTTAACAGCAGGCTTGGCTGCGGGCTTGGCGGCAGGTTTCGCAGCCTTCTTCGTGGCGGTCTTGGGAGATGCCTTCGTTGTGGCCTTGGCGGTCTTCTTCTTGGAGGGCTTGCCTATCTGCACCATCTCGTCCTCGGGGATAGTGGCGTCGAGCGGCGGTATCTCAGCATCGAGGAACTCGTCGTCGATGGCGCGCAGGTCGTCGTCCGACGGCTCGAAATCGTCGTCCTCGTCCGGCTCATCGTCATCGAGACGGTCGTAGCTGTCAAGCTCGTCGGCCTCCTCGTCGTCGGCAAAAGCCTCCTTGAGACCCTCTTTGTCGACACCGAGGGTGGCTTTCTTCTTCTTGTCCTCGGAGAGCATATCCTCGAAGTCGCCGTGGCGGAGATGCTCCTCACGGTGGTTGATGACGCCCTCCTCTTTCTCGCGCGTCTCGGCGAGGGTGTCGAACTCGTTATCCTCACCAGCATCGTCGCCATCGTCGTCGAACAGAGCCTTGTCGAGGTCCTCACCGAGGGTGTCCACCTTGACGTCGAACTTGACCATGTAGGCGGTGTCGTCGGTCTCGAAGGGGACGACGAAAATAGCCTCGCCATTGGGTTTGACGAACTTGGTGATGTAGTTTTTATAGCCTTCGGGGTAGGCTTCTTTGAACAATTCCTTAAGGTCGTCAGAGAGGTTCTTATAGCTGACAATCAGGTTCTTTTTATGCTTATGTATAGTTGCCATAGTCGTATGATTTGAGTGCAATATTAGCAAAAAATCCTATATCAACAAAATTTTTTTATGCCACCACTATGCTCTCGTCGTCCTCCACGCGCAGATTCTGCATAATGAACTCGCGGCGCTCGAGGGTGTTCTCGCCCATGTAGAACGTCAGCGTGCGGTCTGTGTCGAACTCCTTGTGCAGCAGCACCGGGTCGAGGCGCATATCCTTGCCGATAAAGTTCTTGAACTCCTCGGGGCTTATCTCACCGAGACCCTTGAATCGCGTAATCTCAGCGCCTGGAGTGGCCTTGATGGCGGCGATACGCTCGTCGTCGGTATAGCAGTAGGTGGTCTTCTGCTTGTTGCGCACACGGAACAGGGGCGTCTGTAGGATATAGACATGACCGGAGGAGATGAGCTCGGGGTAGAAGCGCAGGAAGAAGGTGAGAAGCAGCAGGCGTATGTGCATGCCGTCGACATCGGCATCGGTGGCTATCACCACGTTGTTGTAGCGAAGGTTGTCCAGCGAGTCATCGATGTCCAAAGCGTTATGCAGCAGGTTGAGCTCCTCGTTCTTGTAGACATCAACCTTGCTGATGCTGTAGGTGTTCTTGGGTTTGCCGCGCAACGAGAACACCGCCTGGGTGTCCACATCGCGGCTCTTGGTGATGGAGCCGGAAGCAGAATCACCCTCGGTGATGAAGATGGTGCTCTCCAGTCGGCGCGCGTGGTTGGTGTTGTAGTGCACGTGGCAGTCGCGCAGCTTGCGGTTGTTGAGGCTGGCCTTCTTGCTGGCCTCGCGGGCCACCTTCTTGATGCCGGCAATCTCCTTGCGCTCCTTCTCGTTGGCGTTAATCTTGTTGAGGAGCGCATCAGCGGTCTCTGCATGTATGTGCAGATAGTTGTCGAGGTTGCGCTTGAGGATATCGAGCACATACGTCTTCAGCAGCGGGCTGTCGTTGGTGCCGTCAACCTTGTTAGGCTCCAGGTGTGTGGAGCCGAGCTTGGTCTTCGTCTGTGCCTCAAAAACGGGCTCCTGGATGCGCACGCACAGTGCACACACAAGGCCGCCACGTATCACCTCGGGAGCGTAGTCTTTCTTGATGAAGTCCTTGACCACCCGGGCGTAAGCCTCGCGGAAAGCGCTCTGGTGCGTACCGCCTTCGGTGGTGTGCTGGCCATTTACGAAGCTGTAGTAGTAGTCGTTGTTCTGGCCGTTGATATGGGTAAAGGCCGCCTCGAAGTCTCCCTCCTTGATATGGATGATGGGGTACAGCGGCTCGGTCTGCAGGTTATCCTCCAGCAGGTCGAGCAGGCCGTTCTTGGAGTAGTAGCGGCGGTCGTTGTAGTACATCGTGAGGCCGCGGTTGAGGTAGGCATAGTTCCAGATGCGGCGCTCCACATATTCGCTGATGAAGTGGTAGTTGCCGAAGAGCTTGCTGTCGGGTATGAACTCCACCAGAGTGCCAGTCTCGGCAGCCGAACCGCCAAGCGCAGTGATGCCGCTGTCGTTGGTGAGCTTGCCGTCGGCGAACTCCGCGTAGCGTGTCTTTCCCTCGCGGAAGCTCTGCACGCGGAACCAGCTGCTGAGGGCGTTGACGGCCTTGGTACCAACGCCGTTCAGGCCCACCGACTTCTGGAACACCTTGCTGTCATACTTGGCGCCCGTGTTGAGCTTGCTGACAGCCTCCACGAGCTTGCCCAGCGGTATGCCGCGGCCGTAGTCGCGTATGCTCACCTTGCGCTCGGCGAAGTTTATCTTCACCTCAATCTTCTTGCCGAAGCCCGACGTAAACTCGTCTATCGAGTTGTCGATAACCTCCTTGATGAGCACATATATGCCGTCGTCGTGGCTCGAGCCGTCGCCGAGCTTGCCGATGTACATACCCGGACGCAGCCGGATATGCTCCATATCTTCCAGATGGACGATGCTGTCGTCATTGTAGTCTGCCGCAAGATTCTGCGGCGTGATTATATCGTCTGCCATGTGTTAGTCTTCTATATTCATTTCCGATGTGATAGCGTAACCCGCCTTGGCCTTGGGATCTGTGAGCGCTTCGCCCGTAGTGACGACGATGCGGCCCTCCGGCACACCCTGCTCGGCGATGTAGCGTCGCACCTGCTCGTTGAGCCATTCGGCACGCTTGGCGGCCTCCTCGTCATCGCTGGCGGGCATATGCAGCGTGAGGGTTATGGTGACCTTCTGGTCGCTCATCGATATCGTCGACAGGTCTGACAGAATGTGGTACTGCTCCGACGTCAGGCTGTGCTGCTCGGGCTCCACGGCGATGAACTCAAGCTCGTCGCTGCTGATGCCGAGAGCCGAGCCAAGGGCGCGGGCGGGCGACGTAGCCACCTTGATCAGCAGGTTGCCCAGCGTCTTCCACACCACCTTCATGTAGTTGAACTCGGGGTTGTCCACATTACCCTTCACTGGCATCTCTATCAATATCTTGTCGTCTTTGTCCTTGAGGATGTACAGGGCCGTCTTGAGCGGTATCTTCACCTCGGCGTCGATATCCTTGCGGCGTTTGCCGACCTTGGCCTTGAAGATGTCAATCTTGTTGTGGTTGTCGAGGTTGCTGTTGGCTATGGAGAGGCTCGTGGTGAGGCCGAAGATGCCGTCCTCTATCGGGTAGCCGGTATAGGCCACCGCCCATGGGCTCAGCTGCTTCATGTCGAGGCCCTTGATGGTGAGGAAGAGGTCCTGATAGTTCTTCACATTCACTATGTCGCCTTTCCAGCGCACCATGAGGTGACCGCCGCCAGGCAGCGTGGCGCGCACCTGGGCGTTGTTGCCACCGGCGGTGGTGAGGTCGTCGGCGCTGATGTTGATGCCCGTCACCGGGAAGTGGAAGTCGTCGGGCAGCGTGTAGTCGTCGTAGGTCACCGCGGCGTCCTCAATCCTGATGGTGCCCACATGCAGCTTCATGGGCTTCGCCGGCTCCTTGCTTTCCGCTTTCTGCTCCTCACTCTCGGCTTCTTCCTCAATGCCGCTCTGCAGCGTCACGCCCTGCTGCTCTTTCTTCGGCAGCAGCAGGCTGATATTGCTGTAGTCTTTCCATTGTGCATACACGGCGTTGAGCCCGCTGAGGCGCACCTCGGCAATGTCGTATTTGTTATCGTAGAGGTTGATATCGCTGATCTTCACGGTCAGCGCGTTGAAGCCCGCCACCGGCCCCTTGGCGCCTGTCAGCTCCACGTCCTTCACGGCCACCGTGCCACCTATGCGGCTCTTCAGTATGTCGTTGGTATTGCCGTCGGCAGTCAGATTGGCGTCGACCTTGCCGTCGAGGTCTTCGTAGCGCAGCATATCGGCCAGGTAGCTGTCGAGGTTCTCCAGCGTGAAGTCCTTGAGGGTCACGTCCACATGGTAGTTGTTGGTCTTGGTGTCGATGTTGCCGTCGACACTCAGGTGGCCACCCTTCTCGAAGCCTATCGTCAGGCCGCCCTCGCTACCCTCTTCGCCACCGAGCACGAAGCCCGGCACCCTGAGGTTGATGTCGGGCAGGTGCATACCCTTGTGGTTGAGCATATCGTCGTAGTTGAGGCGCGCATGGCTTATGCGTATGTTGTAGAACTTCATCGTCCAGTCGCTGGGCGTGGTGTCCTTCTCGGCGGTGCTGTCGTCGCTGGCGAAGTGCTCCAGCAGGCTGCTGAAGTTGAAGCGCTGCCCCTCCTGCACCACATTGGCGTGCAGGCCAGCCAGGGTGATATGTCCGAAATGCAGGGTCTTGAAGGGTATCTTCAGCAGACGCACGCTGACATCCAGCGTGTCGAAGCCCACGAAGACATCCTCGCCGTTGTCCTCATACACCTCCAGGTCGCGTACACAGACGTTGCCGCTGAAGAGGTTGATGCCCACATGGTCCACCACCACCTTGCGGCCCGTCAGCTCCTCGCCGTGACCGTTTATGTAACCTTTCGCTATCGGACCCGCCAGCAGCGAAACAACAAGCAACAGGGCCAGCACTATGCCGACCACCCAAAGCAATATCTTCCAACCCTTTTTCATATTCTCATTGTATTACCTTTCACCTTCGTAAAAGTGCATTTCCGTCAAATACTTGTACACCGGCTCCGTCAGCAGGTAGCGCACATCCTTCCGCGCGGCTATCTGCGCCCTGATGTAGCTGGAGCTGATGTCAATCATCGGCACGTCCACCATCGTCACGTTAGGGTGCTCCCTGCGTGCGCAGCGCTCGCTGCCGGGCCTCGGATAGACATATATCCTGTAGTTCTCCAGGATGTGCTCGTAGTTGCGCCACTTGTGCAGGCTGTCCAGGTTGTCGCTCCCCATGATGAGGCAGAACTCGCGGTCGGGGTACTTCTCCCCCAGCGCCGCCAGCGTCACCACCGTGTAGCTCGGCACCGGCAGGTGCATCTCTATGTCGCAAGCCCGCATGCCGTAGTTGTCCTCTATAGCCCGGCGCACCATCTGCATGCGGTGATGGTCGGCGAGCAGCGTAGCGCGCTCCTTCAGCGGGTTATGCGGACTCACCACAAACCACACCTCATCGATGCCTTCCTGCTGCAGCATGGTATTGGCAATGATGAGGTGCCCCACATGTATCGGGTTGAAAGACCCCAAAAAAAGAGCGGTGCGTTTCATCAATAGTATTTATACGCCGTCTCTATCTTGATGTGACGCAGTTTTTGTCCGCGGAAAGTGTATATCTCGGCCACCTCGCCGGCGCCGCTCACCACTTTGAGCACCGCCACGTCGCTGGTGTACGACTTCGGATACTTCTTGAAGAAGACGCTGAACACCTCGTCCTTCGTCATGCCCACATGCAAGCCGTTCACCAGCTGCACCTCCTTGTCGGTGATGTAGCCGCCCAGCAGCTCCACCTTCTTGGTCCAGATACTGTAGTACATGTCGATGTAGCTGTCGTCATAGCGGCGCATGCGGTTCACGCTCACCTCCATCGAGTCGTAGTACTTCTTGTAACCGATGTCGCGGTACCACGAGAGCTGGTTGTCGGTGATATACTGCTCCACCGAGCTCCATTCGCCGAAGGGGTAGATGATGTAGCCTGCCAGTGAGTAGACGGTCATAGTGTCGGTATACACCTTGATGTCCTTAATCAGGTATTCGGGGCGGCTGAAGTTCATCATGCGCATAGCCTTGGCGCGCGACGCCACCTGCTGCGAGAAGCCCGCTGTGGCCATCAGCATCAAGGCTACCAGTGTCAGTGTTCTTTTCATGTATTTTACAATATTTTAGA
>ONUE01000149.1 GCA_900320975.1 uncultured Bacteroidales bacterium
GCTGCGGCGCAGGACGCCGTGGACCTCATAGCCTTTCTCGATGAGGAACTCGGCGAGGAAGCTGCCGTCCTGTCCGGTGATGCCGGTGATTAGTGCTTTCTTCATGGTGCTATGGTTTAATGCGAGAGGTGTGAGAGGGTTTTGTGGAGGAACTGGCTTGGAAGGCTGTCGCCAAAGGCAAGACGGCGTTTCCATCGGCTATGGAAGTATTGCCCCACGGCAGTGGGGTGAGGTTTGCTGTAGAAAAGGTCGTGGATTAGGTGATCTGCGGCATCTGCTGGGGCGCAGAAATGGAGCGGTGAGGCGATACCAAGGCGCGTACGTGTGATTTCGTCAAGGGCTGCCACGAAAGACGCCATGCCGAAGTGGTTTATCTCTCGCTCTACGGTGTCCCAGTTGGTGTCTTTCCCATTGGCTACTATCATGGCCCAGTCGCAAAGGTCGCGTAGGTTGAGCCCTTTGGCGGCGAAATGGATGGCGGCATGACGTAGGAAATGCAGCACGTCGAAGGTCGGTGAAGGTGCTATGGATGCCAACATCTTGTTGTACGGTTTGTTTGAGCCAGGGTAGTAGTGGTGCGGCTCTGTATTCACGGTGACTTTCAGCTCCCGCTGTGCCACTCTATCCGCTTCCGCATGGCTGTCGAAGAAGTAGAGGTCAAGGTCGCCGAATTCACGAAGTTCCGGTTCCGGATAGTATTGTGCGAGGTGGGTGCCTTTGAGCACTAGGGTGCGGATGCCGTTGCGCAGCATGGTGTCGACGATATCCTTCTGTACGCCGGACTGGTAGCGATGCCAGTCGATGCCTTTCTCTCGCTCGGAGAGCCACGGCATCAGCACGTCGCGCGACACCTCGCACCGTGCTGTTGCATTGTATGTCAGAGCCGCCACATGATTCTGCTGCATACGGCGGAAGAGGCTCCACCAGCGGCTGACGTCCATAGACCCCAACTCTGGCGTGGAACCGTCAAGTGCGCTCTTTAGCAGCGTAAACGTTATATCTACATCGCTGTACATTGGTAACGGAGTATCTAAATTGCAGAGTTACTTCTCAGTTATACGTTCACTCGGACACCAAAATCAAACGGTATCCATAAATGTCTTCTGCACCCTGTTGAAGATGATGACGCCGACGGCCAGCAGCGCTATCATGAAGGCGAAGCTGTAGGCCAGCATGGCCCAGCTGAACTCGCCCTGTCCCAGCATGCCGTATTTGAAGGCTTCGACGATACCGGTCAATGGGTTGAGGCTCATGACGAAGCGCAGCTTCTCATTGGTGATGGTGCTCAGGGGGTAGATGACGGGGGTGGCATACATCCACAACCTCACGAAGTAGTCGAGCAACAGGCTCATGTCGCGGTATTTTGTCGTCATGCTTGAGAACAGGATGCCGAAGCCCAGTGCCAAGCCCGCGAGCATCACTATCAGCAGCGGCAACAGTAGTACGTACCAGTTGGTGTGTATCTGGCCCGGCATGACCCAGAATTGGTAGATGGCGTATACCACCAGGAAGAGCCCGAACTGGATGCTGAAGCGCAGCAGGTTGCTGATGACGGTGGAGAGCGGTACTATCAATCGTGGGAAGTAGACTTTGCCGAAAATGCTGGCATTGGCCGTGAAGGTGCTCGAGGTCTTGCTGAGGCAGTCGTTGAAATACTGCCACAGGCAGATGCCGCTGAGGTAGAAGAGTGGCTGCGGCAGGCCGTCGGTGGGTATCTTGGCGATGCCGCCGAAGACCACCATATACATGACGACTGTCATGGTGGGCTGTATGAGGTACCACAGTGGTCCGAGGATGGTCTGCTTGAACTGCGTGGTGATGTTGCGCTTAACGAACAGCATGCACAGGTCACGGTAGTTCCAGATCTCCTGCAGGTTCACCTGCAGCAGCTTCTCCTTAGGCTGTATGACGGTGGTCCATTCTTGGTTTTCTTCTTTCATGCAGAGTGTTTTTTATGGAAAAGTATGTTGCCCACTATTCCCCAGAAGTAGCGCCAATCGGTTTTGAACGGAGCCTGGAGGTAGGCGTTCAGGTAGCGCTTCTCGCTCTCCTGCACTTCTTCGATGGTCTCGGGAGTCTTCTCTTCATAGTAGAAGGGCGGTAGCAGGCCGGGCTTGGCCTTGATGCGCAACTCCTGTAGCTCTGGGGTGTAGAGGCTGAAATAGTGGCGGCTCAATGGTCTGACACCTACCAGCTTGATGTCACCTCGCAGCAGGTTCCACACCATCGGCAATTCGTCGAGCCACACACGCCGCAGAGTGCGTCCCCAGAAGTTCACGCGGTAGTCGTCTTTGAACTTGCCGCCGCGCTCCAGGCTCTGGTAGTGGTAGATATAGGGCTGCACATATTCAGAGTAGGTATACATGGTGCGGAACTTATGCACCACTATCATCTTGCCGTTGAGGCCTACGCGCCGCAAGTGTATTATCGGTGAGCCCGATGGTGCGCTGTCGTCCACAGGCTCTTTGATTTTGCGGGCCGTGAGGAAGAACTCGCCGTCGTGGAAGTTCTCGTCTATCACCTCGAAGCCGGCACGGTACAGTCGCCCGATAATCTCCACGCGGCTCATCGTGCGGTTCTTGCCTTCTGTGAAGCCAAAG
>ONUE01000072.1 GCA_900320975.1 uncultured Bacteroidales bacterium
CTCGTCGTGCTTAGAGCAGCAACCGGCGAACAGCACCGCGGCGGAAAGCAAAATCAAAAACCTTTTCATATTATTGAATTTCTGTCCTTTAAAAGATTACAACTCATAATTTTTCCACCGCAAAGATACATATAAAATTAAGAATTAGGAATTAGAAATTAGGAATTATGCATTCTCTCCCCCTCCCCCCTCCGACCCCTCTCCGTCCCCCCTCCGACCAAAAACCGTTAAACAACCGGTGAACAGTCGGAGCGGGGTCGGAGGGGGGACGGAGCGGGGACGGGTATGGGGCGGCGTTAAAATGTGTTAAATTATGGTTGGTGGTGTAACAAGAGAAGGGGTGCCGCGTCTACTAAGCGAAAAAAGTTTGAAAGCAGTGGGCAAGAAAGCACTGTGAAAATCCTTTACTAACACTAAAAAATAATAACTATGAACACAAAAAAACTATTGATTATGGCACTTGTGGCCATGTACGCCACATCGACATGGGCCTACGACTTCTCGGCCATTGCTCCCACGGGGCAGACGCTGTATTACAAGATTGTCTCGGGAAATGCACAAGTCGTAAATGAGGACTTTTTCTTTGTTTACAGCACCTACCCGACGGGGGCTTTGACCATCCCAGACAGCGTCACCTTTAATGGCATCACCTATGCTGTCACCTCGATAGGTAGTTATGCTTTCAGAGACTGCAGCGGCCTAACCTCAGTCACCATCCCCGACGGTGTCACCTCGATAGGCTGTGATGCTTTCTCTAGCTGCTCCAGCCTGACATCCATCAACATTCCCGATGGAGTTACCTCGATAGACAGTTTTGCTTTCTATGGCTGTATCAGCCTGACATCCATCACAATTCCTAATAGTGCCACATTTATGGGTAATTTTGCATTCAGTAATTGTAGAGGCTTGACTTCCGTCACTATTTCCGACAGCATTACCTCGATAGGCATTGGGGTTTTCGCTAACTGTAGCAGCCTAACCTCCGTCACCATCCCCGACGGAGTTACATCGATAGGCATTTTGGCATTCGCCAGCTGCAGAGGCCTGACCTCCGTCACCATCCCCGACGGAGTTACATCGATAGGCAGTTCTGCTTTCTCCGGCTGTAGCGGTCTGACCTCCGTTACCACCGGCGACAACGTCACCACAATAGGCAATCATGCTTTCTCCGGCTGTAGCGGTCTGACCTCCGTCACCATCCCCAACAGTGTCATTTCGATAGGCAAAGAAGCTTTCTGGTGCTGCAGCGCCTTAACTTCTGTCACAATCGGCAACGGCGTCTCATCGATAGGCAGTAGGGCTTTCATTGGCTGCATAAGCTTGAGGGTGATGAGAATGAAACCTGCTACACCACCGACATTAAGCGACAATTCGAGTATATGCGATAGCATTATTGATCTTGTGGTGCCACACAATTCATACTACGATTATACGCAGGCAGGGGATAACTATACAAGGCATCATATATTTGCAGACTCTGCCTTTGTTTCCATAACAGTAAACAATAATGCTTGGGGATACGTCACAGGGTGCGCTAATGATACCGTGTTTACCTATCCATACTCTGACACTGCCGAAATTGAACTTGTTGCAACGCCATATCCTGGTTATCATTTTGTTCGTTGGGATGATTATACGACCGACAGCATCCGCACGATAACCAATATCATACATGATACCACGCTGACAGCCTATTTTGCCAGCAATACCCAAGAAGGTATCGACGACGTGGAGACGCTGAACGCCAAAGTGTATTCAAGCCAGAGGCAAATCGTAGTCGAAGGGGCCGAGGGCAACTTGGTGACACTCTATGATGTAAACGGCCGGATGCTGACTGCCAAACAGGACTATGATATGCCGTTACGTTTCGACGTACCCGCGAGCGGCACCTACCTGGTCAAGATAGGTAACCACCCCGCAAAGAAGGTCATCGTTGTCCGTTGATGCTACTGAGAAAGAAATTCATGGTGATTCGCTGCCTTTCACGGTAATTCGTGTTTAAGAAAGAAGCTGCGAAACGTTAAAGTTGGTTAAGAAAGGCCCTGTCCGCTGACGGGGCCTTATATTATATATGGGGTTTTTGACGCTATATGAAAAATAGGACGGCGGTATGTTTTTTTTTCGTATCTTTGCCGCAACCCAAGCGGTTAGCAGTTAGCGGTTAACGGCTAACTATTAACGGTTTACGGTTTTTGTATAATATATAGATACATAGAATGAAAAGAACGATATTCACTGGCCGCATGAAGATGGCCGACATGATAGCGACGAACTACGACCTTATACTGATGCTGCCGCGCTTCGGCATCCCCCTGGGGTTCGGCGAGCGTTCGGTGAAGGAGGTGTGCCGCGACAACGGCGTGGACGAGAACTTCTTCCTCACGGTGTGCAACATCTACTCGTTCGACGACTATACGCCGGACGACGAGGAGGTGGCCCGCATCGACAGCCGCGTGGTGGCAGAGCACCTGCAGGCTTCGCACCGCTACTACATCGAGGAGCGCCTGCCGCACATGCAGCGCCACCTGGACCACATCGCCGACTCGGCGGGTGAGCAGTCGGCGGCGATACTGAAGAAGTACTTCGCCGACTACTGCCGCGAGGTGGGCGACCATGTGCGCCACGAGGAGCGCAACCTGGATCAGATGCTCGAGGCCATGCGCGGCGGCGAGCGCATCAGCGACCACTACATCAAGAGCCACGACAACATCAAGGACAAGCTGGCGGACCTGACGCAGATTATCTACAAGTACATCCCCGGCGAGCGCCTGAACGAGGAGATGATGGAGCTGGTGTTCGACATCATGCAGCTGAGCCGCGACCTGGAGAAGCACGCCATGATCGAGGAGTTGCTGCTGCTACCGCCGGAGGACTACCAGCTGAGCGACCGCGAGCAGGAGGTGCTGGAGCTTGTGGCCCAGGGCCTCTCGAGCAAGGAGATAGGCGAGCGGCTGAACATAGCAGTGAACACGGTGAACACGCACCGCAAGAGCATCACCAAGAAAACGGGCATCAAGAGCGTGGCCGGATTGGCGGTGTACTGGAAGTTGAAGAGTTGAGAGTGGAGAGCGGAGAGCGGAGAGTTAAATAGTTACAATAATTTTAGTGGTTTTAGTATAGATGAATAAGGCTCTAAAAGTTTTCAGGATTATATTGGCGGCGGTGATGCTGCTGGGCATCACGGCGTTGCTGCTCGACACTACGGGTGTGCTGCGCCACTACCTCGGATGGATACCGAAGATACAGCTGCTGCCCGCCGTGCTGGCGCTGAACGTGGCGGTGGTGGTGGCCATACTGGCGGTAACGCTGGTGGTGGGCCGCGCCTACTGTGCCGTGGTGTGCCCCATGGGTATCTTCCAGGACCTCGTCATCTGGTTCCGCAAGCTTATCTTCGGCAAGAAGCGTCCGTTCCGCTACCGCAAGCCCGCCACATGGCTACGTTACACGGTGCTGGCGCTCTTCGTGCTGGCCATGCTGGTCGGCTTTGGCAGCATAGCCACGCTGATAGCGCCCTACAGCGCCTTTGCGCGCATGGTGACCGGCATACACGCCACGGGACTGGCGCAGTGGGTGGCCATCATCACACTGGCGGTGATAGGACTCATGAGCTTCCTGATGGGGCGTCTGTGGTGCAACACCTTCTGCCCCGTGGGCTCACTGCTGGGCCTGATAAGCAAACACTCGCTCATCGGCATCAGGATAGACGCCGACAAGTGCGTGGGCTGCCGCAAATGCGAGCACGGCTGCAAGGCCATGTGCATAGATATTGACAACAAGAGCGTAGACCGCTCGCGCTGCGTGAACTGCTTCAACTGCCTCGGCGAGTGCAAGACCGGAGCGATATCGTTCGGCGGCGGCCGAACCGCCGACAACAAGGTCGACGACTCGCGCCGCAAGTTTGTGGCGGGCACGGTGTCCGTAGGTGTCGCCATGGCGGCACAGGCGCAGGACAAGAAAGTGGACGGTGGCCTGGCGGCATTGGCCGACAAGCAGGTGCCCCTGCGCAAGACTCCCATCAAGCCCTTCGGAGCCAAGAGCCTCAAGAACTTCAGCACGCGCTGCACGGCCTGCCAGCTGTGCGTAAGCCAGTGCCCGGAGAAGGTGCTGCGCCCCTCCACCAAGCTGGAGAGCCTGATGCAGCCCGAGATGAACTACCACGACGGCTACTGCCGTATGGCCTGCACACGCTGCAGCGAGGTGTGCCCGGCGGGTGCCATACAGCCAGTGAGCAAAGAAGAGAAGACAGCCATCAGCATCGGCGTGGCCGTAGTGCTGAAGGACAACTGCATAGGCTGCGGCACCTGTGAGCGCCACTGCCCCTCGAGCGCCATACAGATGGTCGACGGGCGACCGGCAGTCAACGAAGCCCGCTGCCTCGGCTGCGGCGCATGCGAATACTACTGTCCCGCACGCCCGATGACGGCAATCTACGTGGAAGGCCGTGAGGTGCATGGGGAGGTTTAAAGTGAGAATTGAGAATTGAAAATTGAGAATTGAAAATTGAGAATTGAAAATTGAGAATTTTGAATAAAAAACAATAATAACAAACAATAACAATGAGCTTAAACATCAAACAAACTTTAATTGATTTCGTCAAGTACATGGGTACTTGGAAATTCTGGAAGGAACTGATCATCATGACGCTGGGTATGGCCGTCACCGCCGCCGCCGTTTACTACTTCCTCGTGCCGAGCAAGCTTATCATCGGCACCATCAGCGGTCTCTCCATCGTGCTGACCAAGATATTCGAGGGCATGGGCATCAACATCTCGCTCGGTACCCTCATTATGGTCATCAACATTGTGCTTCTGATACTGGCATTCCTGCTCATCAACAAAGAGTTCGGCGCCAAGACCGTCTACACAGCCCTCATCCTCGGCCCCCTGGCCGACCTCTGGGCCAAGATACTGCCCTGGGACGCCAAGAACGCCGCTGGCGAGTACATCCTTGCCAACCCCAACCCCATCACCGGCTCAGCATCCATCATGGGTGACCCGTGGCTCGACCTCTGCTGCTTCGTGCTGCTGCTCAGCGCCGCCCAGGCACTGATGTTCAGCATCAACGCCTCGACGGGCGGTCTGGATATCCTGGCCAAAATAGTGAACAAGTACCTGCACTTCGACATCGGCACCTCGGTGAGCATTGCCGGTGCCGTCATCTGCTGCACCGCCTTCGCCATCAACCCCTTCCGTATGGTCATCATCGGCCTCATCGGCACCTGGATCAACGGCTTGGTGGTCGACTACTTCACAGCCACGCTAAACAACCACAAGCGCCTCTACATAGTGTCGAAAGACCACGAGCGCATACGCCAGTACATCATCAACGAGCTGCACCGCGGCTGCACCATCTATGAGGTCACCGGCGGCTACACCGGCGAGAAGAGCATCGAGCTCGAGGTGCTGCTCAACAAAGATGAATACAGCAAGATACTGGTGTGGATGAAAGACGAGAATATCGACGCCTTCTCCACCGCCGACAACGTCAGCGAGGTGTACGGCTTCTGGGCCAGCGGCAAGAGACGCAAACAGATCAAGGAACAGATTGACAAGAGATAATAATGCTATCAGAAACGGCGAATTTTACGAATTAAGCGAAAGCTACGCAAATCAATTGGGACTAATTACTCGAATTGCCGCGGTTAATTCGAGTAATTAGCCTGCAATAAAGCAAAGACAAATTCGCACAATTAGCATAATTAGCCGTTAAACAAAGACCTATGGACAGACGATCATTTTTGAAAGGCTTGGCGGGCGCCGCGATGGCTGGTGCCGCAGTGGCCGTTGGATGCGACCATCCCAACGCCATAAAGACCGAGGGCTACGCCGCCAGCGAAGTGCCCACGGGTAGCATGACCTACCGCAAAGACACCCATGGCCAGGAGGTCAGCCTGCTGGGCTTCGGCATGATGCGACTGCCCATAGAGGGCGGCGGCTCACTGCGCGAGCACCCCGACGCCAAACTGGACCAAGAACTCATCAACCGGATGGTGGACTACGCCATGGAGCATGGCGTCAACTACTACGACACCGCTCCGGTATACTGTCGCGGCATGTCGGAAAAAGCCACCGGCATAGCCCTCAACCGTCACCCAAGGGACAAATGGCTCGTGGCCACCAAGATGAGTAACTTCCGCAACTGGAGCCGCGAAGAGAGCATCAAGATGTACGAGCAGAGCTTCGTGGAGCTCGGCGTGGACTATATAGACTACTACCTGCTGCACTCCTTTGGCGGCGTGGATGAAGACGGCACGAGCAACTTTGACAAGCGCTTCGTGGACAACGGCATACTGGACTTTCTGTTGGAGGAGCGCGAGAAAGGTCGCATACGCAACCTCGGTTGGTCGTTCCACGGACTGCAGTCGGAGTTCGACAAGGTGGTGGCCTTGCACGACAAGTACCACTGGGACTTTGCGCAGATACAGATGAACTATGTCGACTGGCACTACGCCCATGAGATAGAGCCCGAGAACGTCAACGCCGAGCACCTGTACACGGAACTCGACAAGCGCGAGATACCGATAGTCATTATGGAACCTGTGCTCGGCGGGCGACTGGCGACCCTCAACGAGCAACTCGCCAACCAGCTCAAGGCCAGCGAGCCTGACCGCAGTCTCGCCTCATGGGCCTTCCGTCATCTGGGCATGTTCCCGCGCATCATGACCTCGCTCAGCGGTATGAGTGCCATGGAGCATGTGGAAGACAACGTGCGCACCCATAGCCCGATGACGCCGCTCAGCGACGAGCAGATGCGGCTGCTGGAGCATGTGGCGGACGAATTCGCCCACTACCCTGCCATCCCCTGCACCGCCTGCCAATACTGTATGCCTTGCCCCTACGGCCTCGACATACCGGGCATCTTCGCATTCTACAACAAGAGCCTCGGCGAGGGCAACATAGCCACCGAAGGCACCGTAGAGCAGCGAGAATACCGTCGTGCCCGCAAGGCCTTCCTCACCACCTACGACAAGAGCATCGAGCGGATGCGGCAGGCAGACCACTGCATTAACTGCGGCGAATGTCTGACCCACTGCCCGCAGAGCATACAGATACCGCAGAAGATGCGAATGATAGAAGATTACACAAACAAACTTAAAGATTCATTGGTATGAAACTATTGTTTTTAGGCACTTGGGAGATATTAGTCATCGTCCTCATTATCCTGCTGCTCTTCGGGGGCAAGAAGATACCCGAGCTGATGAAAGGCCTTGGCAAGGGTGTTAAGAGCTTCAAGGACGGCATGAACGGAGTTGGAGACAACGAGACTCCTAATCAGAAAGACAACGAGAAGAAAGACGAGTGACCTTCTGGGAACACCTCG
>ONUE01000095.1 GCA_900320975.1 uncultured Bacteroidales bacterium
AGGTGTTTTGGTATTGTGGTTGGCTCTGTTGTCGGCCGGATTGGCATCAGCGCAGGACAGCAGCTATGCGCGGCGCATCATCTGTGACCTCAGCAGCGAGGAGATGTTCGGGCGTGGGATGCAGAATAGGGGAGACTCGATAGCGGCAGACTACCTGCTGCGCGAGATGATGGCCAACGGGGTGAAACCGCTGGGTGACGACTACTACCAGTATTTCCGCTTCCCGAAGACGCGCACGCGGCCGCCGATAGTGACTGCAGGCTACCGCTCGCAGAATGTCTGTGGATACATACCCGGCGAGACGGACACCATGATAGTTTTCACCGCGCACTACGAGCACCTCGGCATGAGTGGCGACACCATCTTCTACGGCGCCCACGACAACGCCAGCGGCACGGCGGCGGTGATGGATATAGCAAGATTAGTGGGTAGTGGACAGTGGGTAGTGGATAGCACACGTGGTCAAATGCTACACACTACCCACTGCACACTAACGTGGTCAAATGCTACACACTACCCACTGCACACTACCCACTAAATATACCTATGTGTTCCTGCTGTTTAGCGGCGAGGAAAGCGGCCTCGTGGGCTCGCGGTGGTTCGCCGAGCACCCGCTGATACAGTACTCCAAGGTCAAGCTGCTGGTGAACATAGACCTCTTCTGCGGTGGCGACGACGGCCTGATGGTCGTCAATGCCAACAGCCGCGAGACGGCGCCGTATGTCGACATGCTGGACCGTATCAACGAAGTGCAGGGCCTGACGCCCAAGATAGCGCGGCGCGACAATGCCGCCAACAGCGACCACTACTGGTTCACCATGCACTGCCCCGCCATCTTCATCTACACCCTCGGCGGCCCCTTCGGCGGCTACCACAGCCCCGAGGACACCTGCGCCGGCTGCGGCCTCGCCAACTACCACCGCCACATGACCCTGCTCCGCGCCTTCCTGGAGCAGCTGTGAATAGTTAAAGTTTAGTTAAAAAGCCATTGTCCGGTCAAAATGGCCTTATATTATATGCGCCGCTTCTCCGTGGGGAGAGGCGGCGCATGTTCTTTGAAATGTTGAGAAAGTTGGTTTCTCTACAGCACTTTAATAAGCTCGACGGTGAAGATGAGGGCGGCATAGGGCGGGATGTCGGCACCGGCGCCACGCTCACCATAGGCGAGGTTGTAAGGGATGTAGAACTTGAAGATGGAGCCTTCCTTCATGAGCTGCACACCTTCGGTCCAGCCGGCGATGACCTGGCGGAGGCCGAACTCGGCGGGCTGGTTGCGGCGGTAGCTGGAGTCGAAGACGGTGCCGTCGATGAGGGTGCCCTCATAGTGGCAGCGCACGGTGTCGCTGGCCTTGGGCTGACGGCCGGTACCTTCCTTGACGACCTCATACTGGAGGCCGCTGGCGGTGACGGTGATGCCGGCACGCTTGGCGTTCTCTTTGAGGAAAGCTTCGCCTTCGCCTTTGGCGGCTTTGCCGCGCTCGGCGGCCTCGGCCTGCTGGCGCTCCTCGAGCTCGGTGAAGTAGTGCTCGAGCACCTCGTTGACCTCGCTGTGGCTCATCTTGGGCTCGCGGCCCTGCAGCACGTCGGCGATGGCAGCGGCGTAGTCTTCGATATTAAGGCTCTTCTGGAGGCCCATTCCTATTAGTTGGTGGCCAATGTTATGGCCTAATGCATAGCTTAATTTATCCATTGCTTGTTTATTGTTTCATTCGTTGACGGAGGTAGAGGACGGCGTCGATGTTGCGAGGTACCTGCAGGTCGAGGGTGCCGCTGACGATGCCGATGACGTGACCGTTGCGGACGGCGCTGAGGGTGTTGTAGGGCTTCATGCCACAGAAAGCGGCAGAGTCCTCGCGGCGCACGATGATGTAGTCGGGGTCCTCCTTGACGAGAGCCTCGAGGCTGTAGCTCCAGCCCTCGACATCCTCGGCGATGTTGCGGCCACCGGCCATGCGGATGATGTCGTTGATGAAGGTGTTGCCACCGGCGGTGAAATTGCCGCTGGCGCCGAAGCCGACGACGTAGTACACTGTTGGGAGTTGAGAGTTGGGTGTTGAGAGTTGAGAGCTATCTGTGCTCGATATCAAATTCTCAATTCTCAATTCTAAATTCTCAATTAAACTGTCAGCCTCGTGCTCTTTGCCAACCAGGCGGCCGATGGCGGAGATGTTGTCGAAGAGGGCATTGAAGCGGGGCTTCTCGATCACGCACACCATGGGTACGCCCATGGCGTCCATCTGGTCGGTGACTTTCTTGCTCACCATGGAGCCGCTGATGACGAGGTCGGGGTTGAGCGACAGGATGCTCTCGATATTCAGGTTGCTAATGCCGCCGATGCTCGGCAGCTGCTGTGCTTCGGCCGGATACTCGCAGAAGTCGGTGCGTCCCACAAGCATCTCTTGTGCTCCGAGGGCATAGATAATCTCTGTGACGGCAGGGGAGAGGCTCACCACGCGCTGTGGCTGTGCGGGCACCACGACGGTGCGGCCGTAGTCGTCGGTGACGGTGTCATTACTTGTTTGCTTGCTTGCTTGATTGCCTGAGTGGCCGCAAGCGACCAACAACAGCAGGAGCAGAATGCTACCCACTACCCACTGTCCACCACCCACTAAAACCTTACGCATCTTCCATTCCTCCGCATACTGGCAGCACGATGCTGGTGATGTAGGGACACATGTCGCTGGCCAGGAAGACGCAGGCCTGTGCCACCTCGTCAGTGGTGCCAGGGCGCTTCATGGGGATGCGGCTGCACCAGGTGTCCATAAGTTCCTTGGGAATGTCGGCGGTCATCTCCGTCTGCACGAAGCCGGGGGCCACAACATTGACACGTATGTTGCGGGCGGCGAACTCCTTGGCGCAGCTCTTGCTGAAGCCGATGATGCCGGCCTTCGAGGCGGCGTAGTTAGCCTGGTTGTAGTTGCCAGCGATGCCCACCACGGAGCCGATGTTGACGATGGAGCCGTACCCCTGCTTCCACATGGCGGGTTGGATAGCCTTGGTCATGCAGAAAACACTCTTGAGGTTGGTGCCGACCACGTGGTCGAACTGCTCCTCCGTCATGCGCTTCATGGCGCTGTCGGCGGTGATGCCTGCGTTGTTGATGAGGATATCCACGCTGCCGAAGTCGGCAAGGACCTCTTTGACAAAAGCCTGAGCGGACTCATAGTCGGCCACGTTGGCGGCATATCCCTTGGCTTTTACGCCGAGGGCGAGCAGCTCCTGCTCCACGGCGACCATCTTGTCGTTGCGCGTGCGGCCGCAGAAAGCCACGTTGCAGCCCTCTTTGGCGAACCGTATAGCAATAGCGTGACCGATGCCACGGGTGGCACCGGTCACGATTGCAGTCTTATTTTCTAAAAGCATATTAGAGCAGCTTGGCGAGTTTGGCAGCCAGGTCGCCAACGCGGGTGCTGTAACCCTTCTCGTTGTCGTACCAGCTGACGATCTTCACGAAGTTGCCGTCCATAACCTGGGTCAGCAGGCTGTCGAAGATGCTGCTGTGGGTGTTGTCGATGATGTCGATGCTCACGATGGGCTCTTCGACATACTGCAGGACTCCTTTCATGGGGCCTTCGGCGGCCTCTTTGATGGCGGCGTTGATCTCTTCTTTGGTGACGTTCTTCTCCAACTCGGCGGTCAGGTCAACGACAGAACCGTCGGGAGTGGGGACGCGCATGGCGAAGCCATCCAGTTTGCCCATCAGTTCGGGGATAACCAGACCCACGGCCTTGGCGGCGCCGGAGGAGGTGGGGATGATGCTGACGGCGGCGGCACGGGCACGACGGAGGTCGCTGTGCGGCTGGTCGAGGATCTTCTGGTCGTTGGTGTAGCTGTGGACGGTGTTCATCAGACCGCGCTTGATGCCGAACTTGTCGTTGAGCACTTTGGCAACAGGAGCCAAGCAGTTGGTGGTGCAGCTGGCGTTGCTGACGAGCTGCATATCTTTGGTCAGCACTTTGTCGTTGACACCCATCACAACGGTGGCGTCCACATCGTCAGCCTTGCCTGCGGGGACGGTGAGGATGACCTTCTTGGCACCGGCGTTGATGTGCTTCATCATCTGCTCGCGTTTCTTGAAGAGACCGGTGGACTCGACCACGATGTCGACGCCGAGTTCCTTCCAAGGCAGGTTCTGCGGGTCGCGCTCAGCATAGATTTTCACCTTCTTGCCGTTGACCACGAGGCAGTCGCCGTCGGCGTGTACTTCGCCGTCGAAGTTCTCGTGCACGGAGTCATATTTGAACAGGTAAGCCAGAGTTTTGGCGTCAGTCAGGTCGTTGATAGCGACGATGTCCAGCTCGGGGTGGGCGAGCATGGCGCGGAAGCTCATTCTTCCAATTCGGCCGAAGCCATTGATTGCTACTTTTGCCATAGTATCTTGTTTTTTAATGAATTATTGTTTGTTTGACGTTTATTTTAATTCGACAAAGGTACAACAATATTTCATATCAAACAAATTTTTTGTAATATTATTTATAATTCATCGTTATTTATTACATGGTCAAGAAACCGCAAAGTAAGAAGAAATCAAACAAGGTGGCTCTGCGCCCTTGGAAATCGATAGGCTGGGGGAGACGGCTGCTCCGTGTGCTGTGGGTCTCCATCCTCACCCTCTGGCTAATCACTCTGTTACAGGTCTTTCTGGGTTGGTTCATCAATCCGCCTCTCACCCCGCTGATGATACAGCGCTTTTTTCAGCAGGTCTGCACCAAAGACCGCCCTGTGCGTTTCGAGCGCGACTACGTTCCGATCGACAGCATCTCTAACAATCTGGTTACCGCAGTTGTATATGCTGAAGATGGGCTCTTTATGTACCATCATGGGTTCGATGTCAAGCAGATGAAGATTGCCTACAAGGAAAACAAAAGCGGCCGCCGTTTCCGCGGGGGCAGCACCATCAGCAACCAGACGGCAAAGAATGCCTTCCTCCCTCATTCGCGCAATATGGTGCGTAAGGCTTTCGAGGCATACTATACCACGATGATTGAGGCCGTCTGGGGTAAGCGCCGCATCATGGAAGTCTACTTGAATGTCATCGAGTTCGGCGACGGTATCTATGGCGCCGAAGCAGCGGCGCAACATTATTTCGGCCATTCCGCCAAGCGTCTCTCGCAGACCGAAGCAGCGCAGCTTGCAGCCTCCCTGCCGGCACCTCTCAAGCGCAATCCGGCGCACCAGACTCCCTTCTACAGAAGTCAGGTGTCGGCCATAAAGCAGCGCATGGGGTGGGGTAGGGTGAACCTCGACATGCCGAAGGAAAAACGCGAGGCTCGCCACAAGGACCGTGAGACTCTCCTGGAATTCTACCTATGGACGAAACGGCAAAAATAGAGCGGTCCTGGGCACGTCACCGGCGCGACTACGAGACTTATCTCAAGCTCGAGCGCAAGATGGCCGACAACAGCGTCGTGGCCTATATGCACGACTTCGCCCAATTGGAGACTTTTGCTGTTTTGCAAAATCTTGAACCCGAGGATATAAAGTCGCAGGACTTGCAGCTTTTGTTGAAGCAGTTTACGGACCTTGAAATCGCCCCCACAACACAGCGCCGCATGATATCAGGCTGGCGCATGTTCTTCCATATGCTTGTCATCGAGGATGCCATCAAGGAGAGTCCTGCCGATCTTCTCGATCTGCCCATACGACCGCACCATCTGCCCGATGTTCTCAACGACGACGAGGTGACGCTTATTCAGCAGACCTTCGACCGCAGCACCCCCGATGGCGAGCGTAACTACACCATCGTCGAGGTACTCTACGGCTGTGGGTTGCGCGTCTCAGAACTTGTTAACCTTAAACTTTCCAACATCTACGTCGACGAGCAGTATCTGCAGGTCATCGGCAAGGGCGACAAAGAGCGCTGGGTGCCCATCAACGAGCGCGCCCTCGAGCTGATGCTCTCATACATACATAATGTGCGCAGCCACATGCCGGTGATG
>ONUE01000015.1 GCA_900320975.1 uncultured Bacteroidales bacterium
CACCTTGCCCCAGCTGCCGGCCTCGAGGAGGGTGCTGGAGGAGCAGGCGCCGTCGCGCACGTCGGCAACGGTGATCTGGATGGCATACTTGTGCATGGGCACTTCCTTGCCAAGGATTTCAGCGCAGACCACGGTGTCCTGTGCAAAGTTCTTGGGGGTGCCGCCGCCGACCATGAAGAGGCCGCTCTCGGGGCTGTTCATCTTGATCTCGGTGAGCTCCAGGAAGTCGGCTACACTGTCGATGCTGACATAGGGCTTGCCTGCCTGCTTGCGGAGCCACTGGTGCTTGCCGATGCCGAAGCCGGCGCTGCTGTCGCTGAAGGCGGGGCAGAAGATAGGCACGCCGCACTCGTAACAGGTCTGGATAAGGCTCTCTTTCTTCACACCGTGACCGTTGGCCAGCCATTTGCCCACCTCATAGAGGAACTCGCGGCTGCTGTAGGGACGGCACTCGAGGGTGTCGGCCACGTCGCAGGTAGCCTGGTCGCAAGCCTGCAGCTCTTCCTCGTCGATGAAGGTGTCGTAGATGCGGTCGATATAGAGCTCGCGGAGCTGGGTGTCGGGGATGACGTTCTCCTTGGTGCCGATGTAGTGCTTGTAGCCCAGGGCCTCGAAGAGGTCCATGTCGATGATGCTGGCGCCGGTGCTGACCACGGCGTCGACCATCTTGTTACGCACCATGTCCACATACACCTGCATGCAACCGGCGGCGCTGGTGGAACCGGCGATGGTGAGGATGTTGGTGCAGTCCTTCTCGCCAATCATCTGGCAGAGGATGTCGGCGGCACGGGCGGTGTCGCGGCTGGTGAAGCTCATGTGGCGCATGGCGTCGATAAGCTCGGTGCTGTCGTACTTCTTGATGTCAATGTGCTTGACGGTTTCTTTCAGGAGATCTTTCTTTTCCATTGTATTATTGTTTTTTGATTATTATTCTTGTTCAAAAGGAGTTCAAGGAGTTCAGGAAGTTCAGGGAGTTCAAGACAATACCGCAGTCCAGAACATTTGTCCTGAACTCCTTGCACTCCTTGCACTCCTTGTACTTCATATCATACTCTTTTAAAACGGTACATCGCCTGCGCTCTCCGGCGGCATGTCCTCGTTCATCTTGCTGTCTATTATCATGCTGCCGCCGCCGTCGAAGCCTGTGTTGGGCCCCATACCGGCCATTGCGCCGCCGAAGTCGCTGTCCTGCGGCGGGTTCTCGAAGCGGGCGAACTCCTTGACGAAGCGCAGGCGCACCTCGCCTATCCCACCGCTACGGTGCTTGGCAATCAGCAGGTCGGCCATGCCGATGGTCGAGCCGTGGTCGTCCTCCATAATATTATAGTACTCCGGACGATAGATGAACATCACTATGTCGGCATCCTGCTCGATAGCGCCCGACTCTCGCAAGTCGCTCAGCTGCGGCTTGTTGCCCACGCGATTCTCCACCTGGCGGCTGAGCTGCGACATCGCCAGCACCGGTATGCCGAGCTCCTTGCTGAGGGCCTTGAGCTGGCGGCTAATCATCGATATCTCCTGCTCACGGTTGCCGTTGCGGTTCTCTGCCGAGCCGCTCTGCATGAGCTGCAGGTAGTCGATGAAGATCATCTGTATGTCGTAGCGCTGCTTCAGGCGGCGTGCCTTGGCACGCAACTCGAAGATTGTCAGCGCCGGAGTATCGTCGATGAGTATGCGGTTCGAGGCCTCATGGAGACGCTGCGCGCCGCTCTTGAGCTGCTCCTTCTCGTAGGGCTCCAGACGGCCCTTCTTCAGCTTGTCGCCCGTCAGGCGAGCCTCGCTTGAGAGCAGACGCATGGCCAGCTCCTGGCCGCTCATCTCGAGCGAGAAGAAAGCCACCGGCTTCTTGAAGTCCACGGCCATATTGCGCGCCATACTCAGTGCACAGGCCGTCTTACCCATGGCCGGACGCGCTGCGAGGATGATGAGGGTGCCGGGCTGGAAGCCCGCCGTCATGCGGTCGAGCCCCATGAAGCCGCTCTCCAGTCCGCTCAAGCCGTCCTCCTTCTGCCCTGCCTCGGTGATCTGGTCCATGGCCAAACCCACGAAATCGCCCAGCGGCTTATAGTCCGAGCGGAAGTTCTTGTCGTTGATGTCCATCAGGCGCTGCTCGGTCTGGTCCAGCAGGTTCACCACGTCGGTAGTCTCGTCGTAGGCCTTCTTGATGGTCTCGGTGCTGATGCGTATCATCTCACGCTGGATGAACCTCTCGCTGAGCACACGTATATGGTACTCGATATGGGCAGCGGAGACCACATTCTCGGTGAGCTTGCTGACGGCATAGGCGCCGCCCGCCAGCTCCAACTCGCCGTCGAGGCGCAGGCGCTCCACCACGGTGAGCAGGTCCACCGGCTGGCTCTGTTCGAAGAGTTTGCGTATAGCACGGAAAACAGCCTGGTGCTCAGTGGAGTAGAAGTACTCCTCATGCAGAGTCTCGATGGCGTTGATAAGCGCCGCCTGGTCGAGCATAAGGGCTCCCAGCACACTCTCCTCCAGGGCCAGAGCTTGTGGGGGAGTATTGCTGTTGAGGGCGAAAGCCTGCTCGTAGGTCATTCTGTTAGTGCGTCTTGCGTCAGTTACAGGCATTTTTTCGGTACATTTTTGGGACTACAAAATTACAAAAAATTACAGACCTGGCCAAAAAAAGTTTCAACACCCCTCCCCACCCCTTCACCAACCTATCGCCACCCTTTCCCCATCCCTCCTTCCTATCTGCCTCCCCTCCGCCCCCTCTCCGTCTGTTCTACGGTTGTTCTACGGTTGTATTACGGTTGTTTAACGGTTTATAACCGTAGAACAACCGGTAAACAACCGTAGAACAGACGGAGGGGGGACGGAGAGGGGTCGGAGGAGAGGCGGCGGGTGTTAATAAAAATATTTTGTCATATATGAAAAAAGTACTACTTTTGTACGCTTAAAACATGTGCCAGCACATGCGGTAATTTATTGAATATTAACTAAAATATAATAATACGATGGAAATTACAGGTAAGTTAATCCAACTTTTGCCCGAAGTGCAGGGCGAATCGGCCCGCGGCCCATGGGTTCGCGGCGGCTTTGTGATAGAGACTGGCGACGACTATCCGCGCAAGGTGGCCTTCACCGCCTTCGGCGAGGAGCGCGTGGCTATGGTCAAGAACGTGCCTATGGGCTCGATGGTGCAGGTGACCTTTACACCGGAGAGCCGCGAGTTCAACGAGAAGTGGTACACCGACCTGCGCTGCACGCGCATACAGCCCTTCGTGCCTGGCCAGATGCCTGCCGCCCCCGCCGGCAACTACAACTGGAACCCCGCCACCGGCACCGCCCCTGCGCAGCCCGCACAGGCAGCCCCCGCAGCGGCACAGC
Source organism: uncultured Bacteroidales bacterium (assembly GCA_900320975.1). GTDB lineage: Bacteria > Bacteroidota > Bacteroidia > Bacteroidales > P3 > Colimorpha. The sequence continues at coordinate 3,349 of ONUE01000015.1, forward strand.
CCGCCCAGGCTTTCGCACAGCCCCCGGCAATGCCCCAGAACAGCGAAGACGACCTGCCCTTCTAATCTGGTTTAAGGTTTAATGTTTAAGGTTTAAGGGTGGAAAAGGCTGAGATAAGGAAGCGGATGCGCGAGCTGAAGCGCGCGGTGACGCCCGAGGAGAAGCTGCGCCGCAGCGAGACTGTGATGCGTGGCGTCGAGGCGTCGCCCGAGTTCCAGCTGGCACGTGTGGTGCTGCTCTACTGGTCGATGGCCGACGAGGTGCAGACGCACGCCTTCGTGGAGCGGTGGTACAAGGAGAAGACCCTGCTGCTGCCCTGCGTCGACGGCGACGACCTGCGCCTGCGGCAGTACACCGGCCCCGAGTGCATGGTGGCCGGCGAGCAGTTCGGCATCGGCGAGCCCACCGGCGAGGAATGGACAGACCTCGACGCCGTGGAACTCATAGTGGTGCCGGGCGTGGCCTTCGACAGGCAGAACAACCGCATGGGCCGCGGCCGCGGCTTCTACGACCGCCTGCTCAAGAGCACCCCCAATGCCGTGAAGGTGGGCGTAGCCTACGACTTCCAGATACTCGACAGCATACCCGTGGAGCCTCACGACGTGAAGATGGACAGAGTGATAACAGAAAGCTGAGAGCTGTAAGCTGTAAGTTTTAAGTGGCTGGCGCCACACTAACAGCTTAAAACTTAAAGCTTAAAACTAACACCAGAGACAATGCCGATGTTTTATACACCCAAGCCGCGGCAGTTCCACTACAAGCCGCGCTTCTACGACCCCGAGAAGGAACGCTGGGAGGCGCTGAAGGCCAAGTATGCGCTGGAGAAGGAGCTGGAGGAGAGGAGGAAGGAGAGCGAAGGCACTCCCGAACCGCTCGGCGACAGCACCCTTGACGCAGTGGAGCAGCTTGACGGTGAGGATAAAGACCTGGAGTATTTCCAGAGGCGTGTGCGTGAGATCAACCGCGAGGAGAAGCACAAGGGCTTGACATGGAAGGACCTGTTCCGCAAGCGCGAGATGCCCAAGTTCAACTACCAACCACGCTTTTCGGCCGCAGAGACAGAGGGCGAGAAGCTTGGGACCGGCGAGCACATTGCGGAGTTCAAGAAGCGCGGCGTGAAGATAAAGCGGCGCTTCGATGTGACGGACCCCGACTACATGAAACCCATACCGGCAGGCCGCATCATGCTGTATGCGCTTCTGGTGTGCATGCTATTGTATTGGATACTGTTCTGAACTGTAAGCTGTGAGCTGTAAGCACTTGCACAGGCCGCAGCGGCCACTTAAAACTTACAGCTTAATACTTAAAACTAAGAAAGATGTTTATTGAAGTACTGAAATCGAAGATACACCGCGTGACGGTGACCGAGGCCGACCTGGACTACATTGGCTCCATCACCATAGACGTGGCGCTGATGGAAGCCTCCGGCATCATCGAGAACCAGAAGGTGGAAATCTACAACATCACCAACGGTGAGCGCTTTGCGACCTACGCCATCCGTGGCGAGCGCGGCAGCGGCGTTATTGGCATCAACGGCGCCGCAGCCCACAAGGCCGGCGTGGGCGACCTGCTCATCATCGCCGCCTATGCCCAGATGACGCCCGAAGAGGCCGCCAACTGGCACCCCACGGTGATATTCCCCAAGAACAATCGGGTTTAAGGTTTAGGGTTTAAGGTTTAAGGATTAGGGTTTAAGGTTTAAGATTATGGACGTTGCGGACAAGAAGAAAGGCCGTATCGGCGGAGTGCTGAGGCTCGTAGTGTTCCTCGGCATAGGATTCTTCTTCATCTACTGGTTCCTGCTGAAGCTCGACGCAGAGCAGAAGGCGACCATCTGGCAGTCGTTCACCGGTGCCAACTACTGGTGGGTGGCTGTGGCTATGGCCTGCAGCCTGCTGAGCCACCTGATGCGCGCTTTGCGCTGGAAGCTGCTCTTCAAGCCCATAGGGCATGTGCCAACGCTGAACCACACCTTCGGCTCGGTGATGGTGGCCTACCTGGGCAATCTGGCCTTCCCGCGAGCGGGCGAGGTGATGCGCTGCGCCACGCTGCGCACCAGCGAGAACATACCCATGGAGAAGTCGCTGGGCACCGTGGTCACCGAGCGCCTGATAGACACGCTGGCCTTCGGGCTGGTGGTGCTGCTGGGCATGGTGGTCATGTTCGGCAAAGCCAAGGACTGGCTCTACGACACCCTCTCGGAGCGCTTCGACAGCCTGCCCAATATGGCCATGATCATTGGCGCGCTGGCGGCATTGGCCGTGCTGGCACTGCTGTTCTACAAGTTCTTCTGGAACAAGCTGCTGCACATAGCCCTCTTCAAGAAGATTGACGACATGGTGCGCGGCATGGTGGACGGCGTGAAGAGCATCCTGCACCTCGGCTGGCGCCGCACGGCGCTGTTCGTGGCCTACAGCGTGGCCATCTACACGCTCTATATCCTCGGCGGCTTGATTATCTTCCAAGCCTTCCCCGAGACACAATGGCTGGGCCTGAGGGCCGCCTTTGTAGTCTACCTCTTCGGCAGCGTGGGCATGACCTTCTCGCAAGGCGGCATAGGGGTGTACCCCGTGCTGGTGCAGCTGGCGCTGGACATCTACGGCATCTCCATGGAAGTGGGCACAGCCTGCGGATGGCTCCTGTGGGGCTCGCAGCAGGCCGTGGTCATAGCCGTCGGTGCCGCATACCTTATTTACTTTAGCATAAAGAAAAAAAGACAATAATATGGAACACACACGTTGCTTGATAATAGGTTCCGGTCCTGCGGGCTACACCGCCGGCATCTACACCGGACGCGCCGATCTGAAGCCCATGCTCTATGAGGGCGAACAGCCTGGTGGTCAGCTGACCATCACCACCGAGATTGAGAACTTCCCGGGATACCCCGAGGGCATCGGCGGCACCGCCATGATGGACGACCTGCGCCGTCAGGCCATGCGCTTCGGCTGCGACGTGCGCACGGGCTACATACGTGACATAGACCTCAGCAAGCGCCCCTTCGTGGCCAAGGACGACCACGGCAACGAGGTGGAAGCCGAGACCGTGATAGTGGCCACCGGCGCCACAGCACGCTGGATAGGCTTGGAGAGCGAGCAGAAATACTACGGCGAGGGCGTGTCGGCCTGCGCCACCTGCGACGGTCCCTTCTACAAAGGGCAGACCGTGGCGGTGGTGGGCGGTGGCGACACCGCCTGCGAGGAGGCCAACTACCTCAGCACCCTCTGCGCCAAGGTGTACCTGGTGCACCGCCGCGACGAGCTGCGCGCCTCGAAGGCCATGCAGCACCGCGTGCTCACCAACCCAAAGATCGAGATGTGCTGGAACAGCCGTGTGAGCGAGATACTGGGCACGCCGCTCGACGGTGTGACGGGCGTGGAGCTCGAAGACACCAAGACCGGCGAGAAGAGCCAGAAAGAGGTCACCGGCGTCTTCGTGGCCATCGGTCACAAGCCCGCTACCGACTTCCTGCGCGGACAGCTGAAGCTCAACGAGCAAGGTTATATAGAGATACAGCACCCCACGTCGGCCACCAGCGTGGCGGGCGTCTTCGCCGCAGGCGACGTGTGCGACCCCAACTACCGCCAGGCCGTGATGGCCGCCGCCGGTGGGTGCCGCGCAGCAATGGATGTGGAACGTTTCCTGCAGGAGAACTGATACCTTGAAGCGCCTACTGCTCATAATATTAGCATTGGCCGTAGCCCATACCGTATCGGCTCAGGCCGATACGTCTCACGCCGACAGCAAGCCGGTGCGCGGCCTGGAGTACCACAAAGAAGAGCCCGACAGCGTGAAGCAGTCGAAAGTGCACTACTTCTTCTACACTCCGGCGCAGACGAAGATCAACGCCATGTATATGCCGCAGCTGTCGCCCACCGGGATGCAGTTTAACGACCCGCTGGACGAGCTCAACGGCAACTACTACCTCAGTGTCGGCGTCATCGGACACCCCCACCTGGCGCTCTACAGCGACGCCACAGAACCGCTGGGGCTGAGGCTCATCACCGACCGCTTCACGGGCTACGCCAAGCGCCTGGACAACGTGCGCTTCTACCAGACACGCACGCCCTATTCACTGCTGAGCTACAACTCGTCGCTCAACAAAGACTACGTCATACGCGCCACACACACGCAGAACATCATGCCGGGATGGAATGCGTCGTTCGACTACAAGCTGGTGCGCCCCGAAGGCGTCTTCACCGGCACCTACGCCAAAGACCACTTCCTCGACGCCACCACCAACTACTTCTCGCGCGACTCGCGCTTGCAGGCCAAGGCGGCAGTGATATGGAACTCGATGCGCAACGACGAGAACGGCGGCATCACCGACGACGGCTACTTCACCGGCAACTACAGCACCAACTACGCCGGTATGCCCGTCAACATCTACGACATGCAGACGCGGCACAACGACCTGACGCTGATGGGCGGTGTGAACTACAGCCTCGTGCCACAGTTTGAGCGCTACCGTGAACGCGACAGCATAGCGGTGATTGTCGGTACCGACAGCACGATAAGCTATGACACCATCGCCATTACCGACACCATACCGGCGCACAAGCCCAAGATGCTGAACGCCGGCACCTTCGGTATCGAAGTGATCTACGACCGCCGCAAGCGCGTGGCCATAGACTCCACCATGTGGCGCGAATACAGCGCTCGCCTCTTCTGGACCAACGACGTATACCCCGACCACCGTTGGCGTAACCCCGTGAAGGTGACTGTAGGCCTGCAGCCCCACTATATCTTCGCCGCCATCGAAGGCGACAGCTTGGGCTTCCGCTCGTGGGTGGATCCCTTTGCTCGCGCCGAGGTGGCACTTGGTCGCGGCAGCATAGTGGGTGAGGCGGAGTCGAGGAACTCCTTCAACGCCCACGGCACGCCCGACTCGCGCTTCGCGGCGACCCTCACCTACCCCTTCGACAGCCTGCACAACAATGTAGCCGAGATCAAGGCCGTGCACACCACCCGCACACCCGACCTGCGGATGCTGCACTACAACAAGAACCTCGACGCCGTGGTGACCTCGTACGTGGGCGCGCGCTACCATTATAAAGATGTGGTGGACATCAGCCTCCAGGCCACACACTACAACCACAACACATGGTTCGACACCACGCTGCTGGCCGTGGAAGGCACCAGTCCCTTCTGGCTCTACCAGGCTCGCCTGACGACCCACCTGCAGTGGGGATGGCTGCATCTCGACATGCAGCACCTCATACAGCACAGTACCGACACCACACAGATGCCTGTGCCGCTGCTGGCCACCAAGAACTCTTTCTACACCGACATAGTGCTGATAAAAGACGTCTTGCGTGCGCAGATAGGTGTCGATCTCCGCTACCACTCGCTCTTCTTCTCCCCCAACTACGACCCCTACACAGGACTCTTCTACCACCAGCGCACCGCAAAGGTGGGCGGATACATCTGGGGTGACGTATTCCTCAACCTGCAGCTCAAGCGGGCCGTCTTCTACGTCAAGGCGGGCCACTTGAACGCCTTGTGGGAAGAGGAGCGCAAATACTTCTCGCTGCCGCACTACCCCGGACAGGGCTTCGGGCTCTTCTACGGCATCACCTGGAATTTCTTTGACTAAGACAAATATGAAAAAGCTGATATTCGCAACCAACAACAAACACAAAGTCGAGGAAGTGCGCGCCGCACTCGACGGCATCGTGGAGATTGTCACCCTCGCCGAAGCGGGCCTCAGCGGTGAGATTCCCGAGACGGCAGACACGCTGCAAGGCAACGCGCTGCAGAAAGCACAGTGGGTGTGGGAGAGAACCCATACCGACTGCTTTGCCGACGACACAGGCCTCGAGGTCGACGCCCTCGGCGGCGCACCGGGCGTATACTCGGCCCGTTATGCCGGCGAACACTGCTCGTTCGATGACAATATCAACAAGCTGCTCGCTGCCCTTGACGGTCAAAGCAACCGTAAAGCCGACTTCCGCACGGTGATATGCCTCATAGAGGGCGGTGAGACGCACTACTTTGAAGGCCGTGTCGACGGACAGATACTCACCGAGCGCCACAGCAACGGTGAAGGCTTCGGCTACGACCCCATCTTTATGCCCGACCGCTTCGCCGTCAGCTTCGCCGAGATGCCGCTCAACGTCAAGAATACCATAAGTCACCGCGGACTGGCAGTAAAGAAGTTAGCGGAATACCTGAAATGAAGCAAGTCTACCCCATATCGATAGAAGGCGGCATGTCGCGCACCGGCAGCTACATACTCATGCTCGAAGAGCCAGAGAGCGGTAAGCGCATACCTATAGTGATAGGTGAACATGAGGCACACGCCATACTGATTGCCAAAGGGATGGTGCCCACCGGAAGGCCGATGACTCACAAGCTCATGACAGACCTCATGGACAACTACGGCATCAGCCTCACAAGCGCCAGCATCGACCGTGTCGCCGACGGCATCTTCTACGCTACCCTACACACCACAGATGGCTTCAACAACAAAGACATAGACAGTCGCACCACCGACGCTGTCACCCTCGCCCTCCTCTGCAATGCGCCACTGACGGTGGCCGACAGCGTGCTCGAAGAGTGTGGCACCGCAGCAGTACCGACACAGAAGGTGCCAGAGGTGCAGACAATAGAGAGCCTGGAGCAAGAACTGCGTCGCTGCGAAGAGACCGAAGACTACGAGCGTGCGGCAGAAATACAGGAAAAGATAGAAAGGATGAAGTCTCATGATTAAAGCGGCATTCTTTGATATAGACGGCACACTGCTGAGTTTCAACACGCACCGCGTCTCCGAAGGCACCATACGGGCTTTCCGCACGCTGCACGAGCACGGTGTGCGCACCTTCATCTCCAGCGGCCGTCCCAAGATACTCATACCAGAGATGCCCGTCAGCTTCGATGGTTACATCACTATGAACGGAGGCTTGGTATTCACCGCTGAAGGGGAAATATTGCTGAGCAACCCCATACTGCATGAGGACAGCGAGCGGTGGCTCGACTACGCCAAAGAGCACAAGATCTGCACTATGGTCTTCACGGCGGACAACATGATGGCCGCCCAGATTGACCCCATAGGGCTCAAGATACGTGAGCAGCTGGAGTTCCAGATGCCCCCGATAGTGGACATCGACGACATGCGCAACAACGAAGCATACCAACTGATAGCCATCATGCCGCCCACCGTCGACGGAGAAGTGGCAGCTCTCCTGCCCCACTGCCGTCTGCCACGCTGGCATCATGCCTTCACCGACATCGTGGCCACCGGCAACAGCAAAGCCGCCGGTATGGAAGCCATCTGTCGCCATTTCGGCATCAAGCAGGAAGAGACACTGGCCTTTGGTGACGGTGGCAACGACCTCGAGATGCTGCAGTGGGCCGGCATCGGCGTGGCCATGGGTAACGCCGCCGATGAGGTGAAAGCCAAAGCCGATATGGTGACCACTGATGTCGACAACGAAGGTATAGAGACTGCAATAAACAAACTGTTCGCATGAAGAAGATGTCACTCGAAGAAGAACTTGAGTACACCCAGCGGCTGCTACGCAGCTATCAGGATCTGGCGGTGGATCAGGAGGATGACGACACTTTCGTGGCGCGCGGCAACGGCTTCTGCGACCGCAAATACAGCGAAGACTTCATAGAGATGCAGGTGGCTCAAATGACCGCCCGCATTGCAGACCTTGAAAGAAAGATACACGATAACAATAAATAATAAGAGAATGAAACAACGCGAAAACTTTGGCTCGAAACTTGGTATCATCATGGCCACCGCAGGCTCGGCCCTCGGCTTGGGCAACATCTACCGCTTCCCTTGTGAAGCCGGCGCCAATGGCGGCGGAGCTTTCCTTATAGTATATCTTATTGTGGCCCTGCTTATGGGCACGACACTCATGGTCGCCGAATTCATCATCGGACGACGTTCACACAGCAACCCCATAGGTGCCTTCCGTGTGCTCGAAGGCAAGAAGAACGGTTGGATGTCGATAGGATGGCTCGGCGTAGTCTGCGCTTTCCTCGTGTTGGCTTTCTATACCACGGTGGCAGGCTGGACACTCGGCTACCTCGGCAAGTCGGTGGCCAACCACTTCGAGGGACAAGACCTCGGCCAGATACAGGGGCAATTTGTCTCATTCACCAACCACCCCTGGCTGCCTATCGTTTGCCAGCTCATCTTCCTCGCCCTTACGGCCGTCGTGGTGGCACGTGGTATCAAGGACGGTATCGAGAAATGGTCTAAGATACTCATGCCCATGCTGCTCGTCATCATGGTGGTGCTCTGCGTCAAGTCGCTCACCCTCAACGGTGCCGCCGACGGTCTGCGTTTCTTCTTCACGCCCGACTTCTCGAAGATTAACGGCAAGGTACTCATAAGTGCCCTTGGCCAAAGCTTCTTCTCGCTCTCCATAGGTATGGGTGCACTGATAACCTACGGCTCCTATATCGGCAGCAAGGACAATATGCTCAGCAGCTCGACAAGCGTGGTGTTTGCCGACACCTTGGTGGCAGTCCTTGCGGGCGTCATCATCTTCCCTGCAGCCTTCACCTTCGGCGTACAGCCCGAAGCCGGCGCTTCACTGGCCTTCACCACACTGCCTATGGTCTTCCAGCAGATGACGGGGGGATACTTCTTCTGCCTCATCTTCTTCCTACTGCTGGTTATCGCCACCCTCACTTCCACCATCTCGCTACTGGAGGTCATCGTGGCTACCACCACCGAGGAGCTGCATATCTCACGCCCCAAAGCCGCTATCCTTGGCTCCCTAACCACCGCCGTCATCGGAGTCCTCGCCACCCTCAGCTTCCGCGAGGGAAGCCCGCTACACCTCAACGGCCAGACGGTCTTCGATATGCTCGACCACATCACTGCCCTATACCTCATGCCCATCGGCGGCCTGATGATAGTGCTCTTCGTGGGTTGGCGCATGAAGAAAGCAGACACCCTCGATGAGCTCACCAACGGTGGCACGCTGCGCGCTGGTATCCGCAAAGTCGTCTACTATCTGATTCGCTACGTGGCGCCGGTAGCCATTGTCGTCATCTTCATCAGCCAGCTGGTGAAGTGAACCACTACATAGCCATAGACCTCAAGTCGTTCTATGCTTCGGTGGAATGCGTGGAGAGAGGCCTCAATCCACTGACCACCAACCTCGTCGTGGCCGATAAATCGCGCACCGACAAGACCATCTGCCTGGCGGTGTCGCCATCGCTGAAAGCCTATGGCATCTCTGGACGCGCCCGCCTCTTCGAAGTGGAGCAGTGTCTGCGCGACGTGAACCGCGACCGGCTGTACCGATCACCTTCAGGTATCTTCACTGGCAAGAGCATCAACGACACCGAACTCAAGGCCAATGCGAATCTGGAGGTCGACTATATTGCCGCCCCGCCACGGATGGCCTTCTACATGGACTACAGCGCCCGCATCTACAAGACCTACCTCAATTATGTGTCGGCTGACGACATTCATGTCTACTCCATCGACGAGGTCTTCATTGACGTCACCCACTACCTCGACACATACCACTGCACCCCTCACGAGCTGGCCTCACGCATGATTCGCAGCGTCCTCAAGCAGACGGGCATCACGGCCACCGCTGGCATCGGAACAAACCTATACCTTGCCAAAGTGGCTATGGATATCGTAGCCAAGCACCTGCCCGCTGACGCCGACGGTGTCCGCATTGCGGAGCTCGACGAGATGAGTTACCGCCGTCAGCTATGGAGCCACACCCCAATCACCGACTTCTGGCGCGTAGGACGCGGCATCGGTAGCAAGCTGCTCGCCAATGGGATGAAGACCATGGGCGATGTCGCTCGCTACTCATTGACCAACGAGGATTTGCTCTACCATCTCTTCGGCGTGAATGCCGAGCTACTCATTGACCACGCATGGGGCTGGGAACCCTGCACAATGAAGCAGATAAAAGCCTACAGGCCACAGACGAACTCACTCAGCTCGAGCCAAGTACTAACAGAGCCATACACTTTTGACAAGGCTCGTGTGGTGGTGCGCGAGATGGCCCTTGCTGTCGCCCTCGACTTAGTCGACAAGCACCTCGTGGCAGAACAGCTGACTCTGACCATCAACTACGACACCGAGAACCTGAAGCGCGACGAGATACGCAAGAAATACAAGGGCAAGGTTGTGCGCGACTGGTATGGCCGTGAGGTGCCCCAATACGCCCACGGCACCGCCCGCCTGCCACGCATGACTTCCTCCAGACGCATCATCACCAACGCCATACTGGATATCTTCGACCGCACCGTCGACCACAACCTCCTCGTCAGGCGTATCACCATCGGCACCTATAATGTCGTAGACGAGCACAAATACCGCCAGACAGGCATCCAGCAGGACCTCTTCTCCGACACCGAGGAGACAAAAAAGGAGGAGGAGCTGCTCTCCCGCGAGCGCCGCATGCAGGAGGCTACGCTATCCATCAAAAAACGCTTCGGGAAGAATGCCCTGCTCTGGGGCACCGACTTCGAGGATGGGGCTACAGCACGGCAACGCAACCGACAGATTGGAGGTCATCATGAATAACGACAGTTACGAAGATATCATCAACCTGCCGCACCACATGTCCTCAAAATACCCACACATGTCAATGGAAGACCGCGCGGCGCAGTTCGCACCTTTTGCCGCCCTCAACGGTCATGCCGCAGTCATCAGCCACACCGGCGAACAACACGTGGAAGACGTCAACACCATACAGACCGAGGACGACTATCTGCTTTATTATTAAAAAAGAAAGGACAAAATCAATTGCCCTTTCTTGTCTTTTGATATCGTTCAGCGAACTATCTGCCGGCCAGACACCAGAAGATACCGAACTTGACAGGATAGAAGGGATCGTTACCTCTCTTTAAAAGTGGCAATGTGGCTGTCTGGACAAACAATCCGAAGTTGTTGTAGAGCAGCGTCAACCTGGTGTCAAGCATAAAGGTATTAAGTTGCTTACGGTGCAGCGGGTCTTTGGCACTAACCTGCACAGACTTGGTGTTGTACTGCTGCTCCAACGTTCCTGCAAGGTTTATACCGGGAATTGCCGACAGGCGCAGGCACAACCCGTCATACGACCAAGGCTCAAAGCTGAAGGTCACAGGTAATGTGACGGCAACAGTATTGAAGTAAGAGTCCCAGTTGTTAAGTTCGCTAGCACCTGTAATCTGCACCATGTTCGACGTAGTAGAACTTTGGAAACCAGTGCCGGTGTAGTTCACCAACGGAGAGTCAAAGTGGAACATATTTCCGTCCACCCCAAGACCAATATACAGTCCAAAATGATCTTCATCAAGTACCGGAAAATCTATCGAGAGTCCAAAGTTCATAAAGTAGCTGCTCAACTCCGCATCACCATTCATACCACCAAAGCCGACGAACGGCTTGCTACCCCAGTTGTTGAAACCCCAGAAAAAGTTTGCTTCAACGTCGCGATCCGGCGAAGAAGAGAAATCATCGTCAAACGGCTCGTCACTGGTGGTAACCAAGCTGTCTTTGGTCGAAACAAACGGAGTGATATCGAAATATGCAACATGACCAAGTACTTTGATTTTTCCTCCATCTTCTTGAGTCATCTGGTACGTTCTACCCCGAGGGTTAGTGCCGGGTTTTAAATCAATACTTGGTATTTCTATATAAGAGGCATCTTCGGCATGGAAGTTGTAGTCTGTAAGCGACAGCGGCACATCTCCGACAATTCTTGATCCATCCTCGGTGTGCAATATCACTTCACCTGCCTTGATAGTATCTGTCGGCAACACTTTGGTCATCCTCACCTTACCAGCCTCTTCTGTATTGATGATTAATTGTTTGTCGCCAAAGTCCATCGCACCGACAAACTCCAGCGAGCCGGCATCCTGCACCGTAAACTGGTTTATAGGGCAGTCCGGAGCCATACGTAACACTGCTTTGTTTTTACGTTTAATATACATAACTCCTCGCGACACGCGCGCCACAGGGGTGTTCGAACTGACCTCAAGCACAGTACCTCTGGTTGAGTCAATATAGACCTTCAGAGAAACGGCATCTTCAATCACCACGGTATGCACGTCTTTCACGGGCTGCACACTGACCTGCGCCACAGTGGCGGTACTGATTGCGAGAGCCGCCAACAGCGGCAGGAAACATTTGTTTTTCATAGCTTTATCCATTTTAATATGTTATTATTCTGTAATATTGGCAAGCAAATAAGTCTCTCTGGACTTGAAGCGACGGTGCACCCACTGTACTACCCTGTTCTCAGCAACCCTCTCCTTCAGCTCTTCCTTCCATGAGCGACGGCTGTTGTCGTATACAACCAGATTATTGGTGTAGGTGGTATCCGGATCCTGCTCGTATACAATCAGGTAGTCACAGAAAATCACCTCCGGCTCAGCGACAGGCACAACGGGCTTTACTGTATCTTCCTGCGGCTGCACAACCTCCGGCTCAGTAGGCAGTGCCTCACACAACACCTCCTTTTGCGCCACCACACTCACATGTCTGTTTACTACCGCAGGAGCCATAACCTCGGTCACCGTGTCGGCAACCACCTCTGCCTCCGGCAAAGTCGCTTCCGCCACCTGCACTGATGGCCCCTCCGGCTTGACGTCGGTCATCAAAGCAATAGGCATCATCAGTGCAATCACCACGGCAGCGGCAGCCGACCAATGCAATGCCACCGGCCACAGAGGCTTGCTGTGGCGAGGCTGGGCTGCGTCGTACCGTACTGTTGTGTCGGCCTCCAACCTCGGTGCCTCACAGTATAGCGCCAGCTCTTCTGCCGCCTCCGGATGCTCACCAAGCCACTCCTCCACAACCTCACGCTCACCGGCAGTCAGCTCGTCGTCAGCATAGCGCACCAGCCACAGCTCATAGTTATTATCATTGATCTTTTCCATAACCTAATAAATTCAATTGTTTCCTCATTGTCACCCTCGCACGGAACAGGTACACCTGCACCTGCTTGTCGCTCAACCCCAGGGTCTCCCCTATCTCGGCATAGGAATATCCCTCTACATCGCGCAGCTGCAGTATGGCGCGCTGCACCTCCGGCAAAACCCGAAGCGACTGCTCTATGGCATCCCTGATGTCGAAACTGTTATTCGGCCTGCAGTCTTCACTGCTTGTAGCCATCACATCGGTGGCATATTCCTGCACCACGGCACAATGGCGGAAGTGCGACATCAGACGACGGTATACTGCGCTGAGCAGGTAGCTCTTGCCCCGGGCGGCATCTACACTCCCGTGGTGACTCCACAACGACGCCAAGGCCTCCTGCACTGCATCCTCACAGTCCTCGCGCCGTCCGCCGCAACGCACTGCAAATCGCATCACGTCGGCGGCGCTGCAGGCCACACAGTTGTTATATTCTTTTGCCGTCATCTACATAATAGTCGCCTGCCGGCACCCGAATACTACAGCCTATGCGAAAAAAAGATGTTCCAATAGTATTTTCACCCCCAGACCCACAAGCACCACACCGGCAATGATGTTGGCCGTGCGCTCGGGCACAGGGATTCGGCGATTGCCGAGAAAGACGCCAATCACCGACACAATAACGGTGACGGCGGCAATCATCGCCACCACCCACAGCACTTCATCCATCGGCATATCGAGCCCCAGGCCGATGCCGACGGCGAAAGCGTCAATGCTGGTGGCTATGCCGAGCAAAAACATAGTACCTATATTCAATGGCCGCTGCTTTTCCTCCTCGTCTTTGCCACGTATGCCTTCCACCACCATCCTACCGCCAATGAATGCCAGCAGGCCAAAGGCCACCCAGTGGTCGACGGCCTCGATAAAGGAGCGGGCCACATCGCCGATAAGCGCTCCCGCCAACGGGAAGAACCCTTGGCATAAGCCGAAGACAACAGCCATCAGCAGCCCTTGCCGCCACAGCATCTTGCTCTTGAACGCCGTCGTGGCACTCACCACCAGCGAGTCCACGCACAACGCCAAAGACAATATCAACGCTTCTACAAAACTCATAACTTTTTAACTCTTAACTGTTCATGTGCCACCATACCCATCGTGTGCCTGAAGTTCATCTCCGCCACATGCACGCTGCCGTCCTGACAGACCATCAGGTCAACGCCCAACGGCCCACGATAGCGCGACCACACATTCCCCTCAAGCCACCGCTCCACACGCTCCCGCACGACTTGCAGGTCGGTATGGCCGAAATGGTTGGCTATCTCCTCGTCAGGCCACATGATATTCTCCTTATACACCCCACTGCCGGTCTTGAAATAGCTGTAGCCCATAAAACCACCCACAACGTACTCCAGCGCCACATCGGCCACAACGTCGCGGCGGGGCTCTGCAATCACGCAGCGCTGCCCCTCCACGGTCTTCACCAGCCAGTCGCGGTCTATCGACGTCAGCGCGCCATGCACCCAGCGCAGCCCTCGGCCGGCGCCGCTCCACGGGGCTTTCATCACCCAGTGCTCGCGCTCGCGCAGCAAGGACTCCATCTCCTCGATGCTATGCACCGCATGGCAGCCCTCCTGCAACGGCAGCACCGTAGAGCGATGCTGCAGCTCACGGATGGTGTTTATCTCCTCGTCCGACGGCAGCAGGCTCTCAGGCACACCGCGCTTCAGCAGCTCGTGCTTCACCACAGCGTCCCAGCCCCAGGCTACCACTTCGTCTAATTGAGAATTGATAATTGACAATTGAGAATTATCATACACGGAGCAGCAGACGGCATCGGGGTAGAGCACCTGCATGAGGGAGGCGTCGCGGCGAGCGAACTCCACTGCCGACTGCGGCGGCACGTAATTCCACCGCCCTTTTGCCAAGCACAAGTCATGCTCGGGATTGAAGACACACAGCCTCATGAAACTGATACATTCAAAAAGTTAAGTAGCCAAGACAGAATATTTGTCTTAACTACTTAACTTATTAGCTCCTTAACTTCTAAGGATTATTTGTTCACCTGGAACTTCTTGTTGCCGGTCTTGAAGAAGTCGGCAATCTGGTTGGCAGCGGCGATACCGGCGTTGATGTTGGCCTCTTCGGTCTGGGCACCCATCTTCTTGGGGGTGGCGAAGTAGCGGCCTTCAAAAGCCTTGAAGTCGGCATCGGCATCGGGCATGATGTCGGTGATGTACTTTATGTCGGTGCGCTCGCCCATCAGCTTGAGCAGACCAGCCTCGTCGATGACTTCCTTACGGGCGCTGTTCACGAGGATACCACCCTTGTGCATCTTGCCAACGAGGTTGTAGTTGATGCTCTGCTTAGTCTCGGCGGTGGCGGGGATGTGCAGGCTGACGATGTCGCAGGTCTCGAACAGAGCCTCCTGGTTGGCAACGGCGGTGGCCATACCGGTGGCGTTGATCTGGTCGGCGGTCATGAAGGCATCGTAGGCATAGACGTCCATGCCGAAGCCCTTGGCGATGCGGGCCACGTTGCGTCCCACGTTACCGAAGGCGAGGATACCAAGTTTCTTGCCCATGAGCTCGCTGCCGCTCTTGCCGTTGAAGAAGTTACGCACGGCATACACCAGCATACCCATGACCAACTCGGCAACGGCGTTGCTGTTCTGGCCGGGGGTGTTCATGGCGACAATCTTGCGGGCGGTGCAAGCCTCGAGGTCGAGGTTGTCGAAACCGGCGCCGGCGCGCACGACGATCTTCAGGTTCTTGGCGTGGTCGATGACCTCTTTGGTCACCTTGTCGCTGCGCACGATGAGAGCGTCAGCATCCTCGACGGCCTTGTACAGGTCGTTCACGTCAGTATATTTCTCCAGGAGAGCCAGCTCGTAGCCGTTCTTCTCCACCACCTCGCGGATACCGTCGACGGCAACCTTTGCGAAGGGCTTTTCTGTAGCAACTAATACTTTCATTTTCGGATAAATCTTTATTTCGTCAGAGAAGACGCAGGTAGGCTCCTTTCGAAGCTTCTTCTCATAGCCTTCCCTTACGTCGTCCCTGATCTCCATTGTTTAAATTATTTGTTGGCTTTCTCGAAGTCCTGCATGCACTGGACGAGAGCCTCGACGGCCTCGATGGGGCAAGCATTGTACAGGCTGGCGCGGAAACCGCCAACGCTGCGGTGACCCTTGATACCGACCATGCCGCGCTCCTTGGCGAAGGCCATGAAGGCATCCTGCAGGTTCTCGCGGCCCTCGGCCATCACCCAGCAGTGGTTCATGATGGAACGGTCTTCCTTCTCGGCAGTACCGCGGAACATGCTGTTGCGGTCGATCTCCTCATAGAGCAGGGCGCTCTTCTTGAGGTTGATCTTGTTCATGTTCTCAACACCGCCGATGGTGTTCTTAACCCACTTCAGGGTCTCGTGCATCACGAAGATGGCGCTCACCGGAGGAGTGTTGAACATGCTGATGTTCTTGGCCTCTTCGGCAGCGTGGGTGCGGAAGTCCACCATGGTGGGCAGCGGGTT
This sequence comes from uncultured Bacteroidales bacterium, assembly GCA_900320975.1. Lineage (GTDB taxonomy): Bacteria > Bacteroidota > Bacteroidia > Bacteroidales > P3 > Colimorpha. The sequence continues at coordinate 19,709 of ONUE01000015.1, forward strand.
CATATACTGACGGTCGGTGATCTTGCCGAGGATGTCTTTGCGGACGATGTAGAAGGTGACACCGGCAGGGCCGACGTTCTTCTGGGCACCACCGTAGATGAGGCCGTACTTCTTCACGTCGACGGGACGGCTCATGATGTCAGAGCTCATGTCGGCGACGAGCATCACGTTGTTGATCTCGTTGGCGGCGAAGTCCTTGCGGATCTCGGTACCGTAGATGGTGTTGTTGGTGGTGATGTGGAAGTAGTCGGCGTCGGCGGGGACGGTCCAACCCTTCGGGATGTAGCTGTAGGTCTTATCCTCGCTGCTGGCCACGATCACGGTCTCGCCGAAGTTCTTGGCCTCTTTGGCAGCCTTCTTGGCCCACACGCCGGTCTGCAGGTAAGCAGCCTTCTTGTTCAGGAGGTTGGCGGGAACATCCATGAAGCCAGTGCTGGCACCACCACCGAGGAACAGAATCTCGTACTCAGCGGGGATGTTCAGCAGATCGCGCCACAGCTGACGGGTCTCTTCCATGGTGCGCTCCCAACCCGGGGTACGGTGGGAAATCTCGAGCAGACCGATACCGGTGTTGTCGAAGTCACGGATGGCATTGATGGTGCTCTCAATGGCCTCTTTCGGCAGGACGCAAGGACCTGCATTGAAGTTATAAGCTGTTTTCATCTTGTTGTTTTTTTATTTAATGTGTTTATTTATAAATTATTAACTCCTTTGTACCCCTAAAGGCACGAGGCAAAGATAACAAATAAAAATGACATGGAAAAATATTTTCTCCTCTCCCCGCCCCTCTTTTTCTCCCTCCCCTCTCCGCCCCCTCTCCGTCTGTTCTACGGTTGTTCTACGGTTGTATTACGGTTGTTTAACGGTTTATAACCGTAGAACAACCGGTGAACAACCGTAGAACAGACGGAGAGGGGACGGAGGGGAGACGGCCCGGGGGCGCATTTTTTAGGGCAGGACACAATATTGGGGCGCATTATACGTTATGAAAAGATATTAAAAACTAAATCGACTATCGGGATGAAAGTGGTTATTCTTGGCACGGCTTGGCCCTACCGCGGCGGCCTGGCAGCATTCAACGAGCGCATAGCACGTGAGTACCAGTCGCATGGACACGAGGTGGAGATCGTCACCTTCACGCTGCAGTACCCGTCGTTCCTCTTCCCCGGCAAGACTCAGTACAGCGACGAGCCCGCTCCCGAGGGGCTGAAGATTACGCGCATGCTCAACGCCGTCAATCCTTTCAGCTGGATAGCCACGGGCCGTTACATACGGAAGCAGCGCCCCGACCTGCTCATCACCAAGTTCTGGCTGCCGTTCATGGCTCCGGCGCTGGGCACCGTGAACCGCGTGGCCAAGCGCAAGGGGCTGCGCAGGGTGAGCATACTGGACAACCTGGTGCCTCACGAGAAGCGCCCTGGCGACCGCCTGTTCGCCAACTACTTCGTGCGCTCGGTCGACGGCATGGTGGCCATGAGCCGCTCGGTGCTCGCCGACGCCGACCTCTTCGACCCTAAGAAGCGTAAGCCGCGCACCTTCTGCCCGCATCCGCTCTACGACCACTACGGCGCCGCGATGCCCGTCGAGGAGGCCCGCAAGGCTATAGGGCTGCCCACCGAGGGGCGCTATGTGCTGTTCTTCGGCTTCATACGCGACTACAAGGGGCTCGACCTGCTGCTGAAGGCTATGGCCGACGAGCGGCTGGAGAAGATGGGCGTAAAGCTGCTGGTGGCTGGCGAGTTCTACAACGACGCCAAACCTTACCATGACCTCATAGCGCGGCTCGACATCGGCAGCCGCGTGGCTCTGCACACCGACTTCATCCCCGACAGTGAGGTGAACCGCTATTTCTGCGCCGCCGACATCGTGGCGCAGCCCTACAACAACGTCGGCGGACTGCCCGAGATAGTGCCCGACGGCAAGGTGGGCTTCGTGGTGGAGCCCGACGCACAGCAGATTGCCGACGCGCTGGTGCGCTACTACACCGAGGACTGGCAGGCACGCCTCACCGAAGGCTGCCGCGAGGAGAAGAAGAAATACGCCTGGGACAAGATGACCGAGGCTATCGACAAATTATAAATCATAACGGCGAATTTAACGAATTAAACTAATTGCCACGCAAGTTAATTATTAGCGAATTACTCGAATTATCCGCAACAATTAGAGTAATTAGCCAGAAATAGAAAAGGAGAGATAATTCGTATAATTCGTAAAATTAGCCGTTAAAAAATAAAAAACATGACGATAAGAAGCAAAGCACCGTTGAGACTGGGTCTGGCAGGCGGCGGCACCGACGTGAGCCCCTACAGCGACCTCTACGGCGGCGCCATACTCAACGCCACCATCAGCATGGCGGCCTACACCACCATAGAGCCCACCGACGACGGCCGCGTGGAGTTCCTCGCCCCCGACAAGGGGCTGCGCGAGGTCTACGACAACGCCACCGAGGTGGACACCGACGGCTACTTCGTGCTCCACAAGGGGGTATACAACCGCATCGTGCGCCAGTTCACCCACCGTCCGCTGTCGCTGCGCATAGCCTCCTTCGTCGACGCTCCCGCAGGTAGCGGCCTCGGCACCTCGTCGACGCTGGTGGTGAGCATCCTCGGCGCCTACGTCGAGTGGCTCAAGCTGCCGCTGGGTGAATACGACATTGCGCGCCTGGCATACGAGATCGAGCGCGTGGACCTCGGCCTCGCAGGCGGCAAGCAGGACCAGTATGCGGCTACTTTCGGCGGCTTCAACTATATGGAGTTCAACGGCGACAACGTGATAGTGAACCCGCTGCGTGTGCGCCAGCAGTATATCGACGAGCTGAACCACAACCTGCTGCTCTACTGGACCGACACCTCACACGTGAGCGCCGACATCATCAAGGAGCAGCAGCAGAACGTCAAGGCCAAGAACACGTCGAGCATCGAGAGCATGCACAAGCTCAAAGAGCAGGCGCTGCAGATGAAGGAAGCCCTGCTCAAGGGGCACGTGGGCGAGATTGGCGAGATACTCAACTTCGGGTGGCAGCACAAGAAGCAGATGGCCAAGAGCGTGAGCAATCCGCGCATCGACGCCATCTACGATGCGGCCATCAAGGCAGGTGCCACGGGCGGCAAGATCAGCGGTGCCGGCGGCGGCGGCTTCATGTTCTTCTACTGCCCCGGCCTCACACGCTTCGCCGTGCGCGAAGCCCTCGCCCAGTTCGGCGGCGAGACCAAACGCTACGACTTCACTCCCGAAGGACTCAAAACCTGGACTATACAATAAGACATTATGAACCGGATACAGGAATCTATAGAGCAGAGTATTGCCGTAAAGCAGGCAATATTGGACAATAAGGAATTGATGCAGACGGTGGCGGATGCGGCAAAGCTTATCGAGGCTTCGCTCCGCAATGGCAGCAAGATACACTTCTGCGGCAACGGCGGTAGCGCTGCCGACGCACAGCACCTGGCTGCCGAGCTCAGCGGCCGCTTCTACTTCGACCGCCCGCCGCTCAACGCCGAGGCGCTGCACTGCAACACCAGCTACCTCACCGCCGTGGGCAACGACTACGGCTACGAATACATCTTCGCACGCCTGCTGCGCGGCACCGCCAAGAAGGGCGACGTGCTGGTGGGCATCTCCACCAGCGGCAACAGCAAGAACATCCTCGAGGCCTACAAGGTGGCTCAGGAGCTCGGCGTGAGCATCATCTCCATGACCGGCGCCACGGGCGGCAAGATGCGCGACTGCGGCGGTCTGCTGCTCAACGTGCCCAGCTCCGACACCCCGCGCATTCAGGAGAGCCATATCATGCTCGGCCATATCATCTGCGAGCTGGTGGAAACCGCAATGTTCAAGAAATGAAAGAGGCTGTCATACTGGCCGGAGGCTTCGGCACCCGCCTGCGCAGCGTGGTGAGCGACGTTCCCAAGCCGCTGGCACCCGTAGCGGGCAGGCCTTTTCTGGCCTATGTGCTCGACTCGCTGGTGCGGCAGGGCTACGGCCACGCGGTGCTCGCCACAGGCTACATGCACGAGAAGGTGGAGGAATGCTTCGGCAACGAATACCGCGGCCTCAAGATTTCCTATGCCCGCGAGCTGACGCCCCTCGGCACCGGCGGCGCCATCGTCAACGCCCTGCAGCACTGCACCGAGGACAGCGTCACCGTGCTCAACGGCGACACCCTCTTCCTTGCCGACCTCGCACAGCTGGAGCGCTTCGCCGACGAGAAGGGCACACAGCTGGCCATAGTGCTGCGCGCCGTGCCCGACGCCGGACGCTATGGTGCCGTGGAGACTGCAGCTGACGGCCGCATCACGGCTTTCCGCGAGAAAGACCCTTCGGCGGGGGACGGCAACATCAACGGAGGCATCTACCGTTTGCAGCGCCGACTGCTCGACGGATACGCCGTGGGGCAGCAGTTCTCCTTTGAGAAGGAGGTCATGCAGCAGCGCTACAGCAGCGAAGCATTCTACGCTTACGCCGACGGCGCCTACTTCATAGATATCGGCGTGCCGGAGGATTACCAGCGCGCACAAACCGAACTACCCAAGCTATGAAAGCATTGTTCCTCGACCGTGATGGGGTGCTCAACGTGCTGCGCCCCAACGACTATGTGAAATGCCCCGATGAGCTGGAGCTGCTCCCCGGCGTGAAGGAGGCAATGGCGCTCTTGCGCAAGCATTACGACCTGATACTGATAGTCACCAACCAGCAGGGCATCGGCAAGGGCCTGATGACCGAGGCCGACCTCGCCGCAGTGCACGCCAAGCTGCAGGAGGAGCTGGGCGGCACAGTGGACCGCATCTACTACTGCCCCGAGCTGGAGCGCGCCCACAGCTTCCGCCGCAAGCCCAACATCGGCATGGCCCTGCAGGCGCGCCGCGACTACCCGGAACTGCGCCTGAAGGAGAGCATCATGGTGGGCGACTCGATGACAGATATGCTCTTCGGGCGCCGCGCCGGCATGCAGACGGTGCTCGTGGGAGACAACAGCGACGTATGGCAGCGGCAGCCGCACCTGATGGACCGCCGCTACCCCACACTGCTCGACTACGCCAAGTCATTATAAAAAGCAAGAGCCCCGCGCAATCTGCACGGGGCTCTTACTATTCTTAGAGGTTTCGTTTAGAACACAAAGCCGACACCGGCGAAGTACTGGTGGAAGTTCTGCGTGGTGCTCTTACTCGGGTCGCGGTCAAGCAGGCCGAAGTTGAAGCCCGTCTGAATCTGGAAGGCATTGAAGTGAACGCCGACACCAATCGTCAGACCAAGGTCGGGACGAGTCAACGGAGAATGTCCGAAACTGTTCTCCTTGTAGAGGTCAATGGTCTCTGTGGTGTTGGTGGCAATGGTCTTCACCGCAGACTTGGCGGAGAGGCCATAGCGGAAGTTGGGACCCAAGAAGCCCATGATGCCGAAGCTGTTGGTGAAGTCAACCTTGTAGGTGAACAGGACGGGGATGTTGATGTCTACCATATTGGTCGTCTTGGTGGTGAGGGTCTTCTCCTCAATCATGCCGCTATAGTTGAAGTAGACGCCCGGGGCGACACTCCAATGCTCGGTGAACTGGATGTTGTAGGACAGACCAGCGTAGACACCTATACCACCATTCAACAAAGAGTCGGTCTTGACCTCGTTGTTGGTAAGCGGGTTCGTGGACTTAGTCTGGGTGTTGTTGTAGCAGTTCAGGAAGCCAGCATTGACACTCATCTGTGCGCTAGCCTGGCCTGCAATCAACATGGCGGCTGCAATAGCCACAAAAGAGAATACTTTTTTCATAATTTATTGTTTTTGGTTGTTGTTAGTGTTCTATTTGTTATAGATGTCGTTCAGGAAGCTATAGCTGAGGCCCACGAAGAAGTGGCCCACAAGCACAGACTCGTAGCGGGCGAGGTTGGCATCCATGGCATTCCTGATGCCTTCGTTTGAGCGCTCCAGAAGCCCGAAGCTGTAGCCTATGTCGAAGCGCGCACCGTAGTACTGCACGCCGGTACCGATCATGAAGCCCAGGTCGAACTTTCTCCACTTCGACTCGCCGTTGTCGTCCTTGGCGTAGAAGTCGATGTCCTCTTCCCAGTCCACGATATCGTCGACACCCTTGCGCTGCTTGTGGCCCTGGACGGATAGACCGACACGAACCACCGGGCCCAAGTATGCCGAGGTGTAGAACTCGCGGAAGAACTCATGCCTATAGGTAGCCAGCATGGGTATCTCCAACTCCTTCTGCTCATACCAGGCCGAGTACTTGTACTCCCACACGCCTATGGCCTCGGAGAAGGCCTCCTCGTGCTTGCTGTAGCTGTAGTATGTGCCGAGGCTGACACCGACACCCTTCCAGATGTCGTAGTTGAAGGTGACACCGCCATAGTACCCCTGGCCGAGGCCCATCTTGGTGGTGAACGACGAATCCTGGTGCGCCATAGTGGTATGCACGTTGGCGTTGCGGTTCAGGAAACCGCCGCCAATCACCAGCTGTGCGCCGGCCTCTGCGCAGCAGAGCATCGCTGCGCAGAGTACCGACAGAGCTATAGTCTTCTTCATAATGCTTATTTTTCCAAACGTATACGGGCGTCGACGGCAGTGACGTAGCGCGGGTTGCCAAGCAGCGGGTTGAGGTCCATCTCGGCAATCTCGGGTGCGGCCTGTACCAGGGCGCTGACGCGAGCCACCTGCTCGGCATAGAGGTCGATGTTGACACCTTCCTGACCACGCACACCTTCCAGTATCTTGTAGCCCTTGAGCTGCTTGAGCATCTCCTTGGCTTCGGCGGCGGTGATGGGGGCCAAAGCGCTCTGCACGTCCTTCAGCACCTCGATGAAGATACCGCCCAGACCGAAGAAGATCTGGTGGCCGAACTTCTCGTCGCGGATGGCGCCGATGTAGACGTCAAGGCCGTCGAGCATCGGGTACATCTCCACAGCGTAGGTCTCGGGGATGACGATGAGGCGGTCGAACTCCTTGGCCACAGTGTCGAGGTCCTTCACACCGAGGGTCACGCCGCCCACGTCGCTCTTGTGCAGCGGGCCGACGACCTTCATCACGAGAGGCACATCCTTCGAGCAGCCCACCTCCTTGGCGAAGGCCAGGGCGTCCTCTTTCTTGCTCACCTCCACGCTCTTCTTGCGGCTGATGCCGGCGGCGTCGAGCAGCTCGTTGTAGTCGCTGATCTCCATGTAGCCGTTCTTGCAGCGCTCCACGGTCTTGCGGATGCGGGCCACGTCGATCTTGGGCTGCTCCACCTTCTCAGGCTGCGGCTTGGGGGTGTTGTAAACCTTGCAGATGGCGTTGCCAAGCACACACTCCTCGGGGAAGTTGATGCGGCCCTTGGCGATGAAGTCCTCGATCTCGTCCTTCACATTAATGATGCTCGGCAGCACGGGGAAGATGGGCTTCTTGCAGGTCTTCATCTTCTCATCCAGCAGGTCGTAGACCTCCTTGTTGCTGAAGAGTCCGGGCGAGCCGAAGATGACGACGGAAAAGTCGATATCGGTGTATTCGTTCTCGACGGTGTCGATGATATAGCCAAGCTGTTCGGCAGTGCCGGTGGCGAGGAAGTCGATGGGGTTGCCCACTGAGGAGCCACCGAAGAGCTTCGACAGCAGTGCGGGGCTGGCGGGATGGTCCTTCAGCGAGGGCACCTCCATGCCACCGTTGCTGAGCACATCGGTGAGCATCACGGCAGGGCCGCCGGCGTGGGTGATGACGGCGCAGCGCTTGCCCTTCAGCTCGGGGTGCATGAAGACGGCGCAGACGGTGGTCAGCTCCTGACGGTTCTGGCAGCGCACGATACCGGCCTTGCGGAACAGGGCGTCGACGGCGGCGTCGTTGGTGGCCAGAGCACCGGTGTGGCTCGAGGCAGCACGGCTACCGGCGGCAGAGCCACCGCTCTTGATGGCGGCGATATGGCAGCCTTTGTTGATGAGGCTGCGGCTGTGTTTCAGCAGACGCTGCGGGTCGCCGATCTTCTCCATGTACAGCATGATGACGTGGCTCGACTTCACAGGGTCGAAAGTCTCGTCGAGGTGCTCCAGCACGTCCTCGATACCCAGCTGGGCGCTGTTGCCCACTGCCCACACGCTGTTGAACTTCAAGCCGTTGCTCATGCCGTACTCCTTGATGAACACGGCGGTGGCACCACTGCCGGTGATGAAGTCAACACCCTTGGGGTCCAGAGTGGGGATGGGGGTGTCGAAGCAGCCGGCATAGTTCACATTCAGGAAGCCCGTGCAGTTGGGACCGATGAGCGAGCCGCCGACACTGTTGATGGTGTCAACGATGTGCTTCTCAATCTCGGCGCCCTCGTGGCTCTCCTCCGAGAAACCGGCGCTGACGATGATGAAGCCCTTGCAGCCCTTCTCCTTGGCCAGCACGTCGACCGTCTGGGCGCAGAACTTGGCGGCGATGCAGAGGATGGCACAGTCCACTTGCGGCAGGTCCTCGACTTTGGCGTAGCACTTCACGCCCTGCACCTCGGTCTCCTTGGGGTTCACGGCATACACCTGACCCTTGAAGGGGCTCTCCAACAAGTTCTTCAGCGACTTGCCGCCGGGTTTATGTACATCACTGGAAGCACCGCAGATAACGATGCTGCGCGGATTGAGTAACTCTTTTGCTATCATATTCTGTATTATTTAATTATTACAATAAATGTCTTTAAAACGCCGATACGTCATATTTATTGTGTCAATAATAAAAAAAGTTTACCTCCCTCCCCCGCCCCACCATCCCCACACCGTACCCTCTCCGACTGTTCTACGGTTGTTTACCGGTTGTTTAACGGTTTAGAACCGTTAAACAACCGGTAAACAACCGTAGAACAGTCGGACCGGGGGCGGAGAAGAGAGGGAGAAATAACTGAGTGAATACAGGGCGGCGGAACGGCAGGTTACATGCGGCGGGAGCCGTCGGTGAGCACTTCCTGGACCACTTTGGCGGTCATCTGCTTAAGCTCGTCGATGAACTGCGAGGCGGAGTATTTGTGGGCCTCGATGTCGCGCAGCTTCTTCTCCCACTGGCCCGTGAGCTCGGCGCTCTTGAGGAGCTCCTCGTGGATGACGCCGATGAGGGCTATGCCCGTGGGCGTGGGCTCGAGGCTCTTGCGCACTTTCTTGATATACTGCCGCTTGTAGAGCGTTTCGATGATAGCGGCGCGCGTCGAGGGGCGCCCGATGCCGTTGGCCTTGAGGGCGTCGCGCAGCTCTTCGTTGTCGACGGTCTTGCCTGCGGTCTCCATAGCGCGCAGCAGCGTGGCCTCGGTGTAGGGCTTGGGCGGCGTGGTCTGCTTCTCGGTGAGGCTGGGCTCGTGGGGCCCGTGCTCGCCCTGCTCGAACTTCGGCAGGGTCTGCTCGTCGTCATCCTTCTTGCTCTCGTCGTCGGCCGTGGTGCCCTGACCGCCGAAGACGGCGCGCCAGCCCTCGTCGAGAATCTGCTTGCCGGTGGCCTTGAACTCTACCTTCTCCACTTCGCCCATGACGGTGGTGGTGCTGAACTTGCAGTCGGGGTAGAAGACGGCGATGAAACGGCGCGCCACGAGGTCGTAGACGCGCTTCTCGTCGGTCGTCAGGCTGACGTTCTGCGGGTTCATGCCGGTGGGTATGATGGCGTGGTGGTCGGTGACCTTCGAGGTGTCGAAGACCTTTTTGCTCTTCTTGAGCTTCTTGCCCATGAGGGGCTGCACCAGCGGCGCATAGGGCACGATGCCCTGCAGTATCTGCGGACACTTGGCATAGACGTCGTCGGAGAGGAAGGTGGTGTCGACGCGCGGATAGGTGGTGAGCTTCTTCTCGTAGAGGCTCTGTATGTGTTTCAGCGTGTCGTCGGCCGAGAAGGAGTACTTCTTGTTGCACTCCACCTGCAGCGAGGTGAGGTCGAACAGACGCGGCGGCGCCTCGGTACCGGCCTTCTGCTGTATGTCGGTGACCGTGAAGTCCTTGCCCTTGATGGCATCCATGGCCGCCTGCCCCTCTTCGGGCTTCTTGATCTTGCCCTTGGTGGATGAGAAGGTGGCGCCGCGGTAGAGGGTGGTGAGCACCCAGTATTTCTCCGGCTTGAAGTTGGTTATCTCAAAGTGGCGCTTGACAATCATGGCCAGCGTGGGGGTCTGCACGCGGCCGATGCTGAGCACCTGTCCTTTGGCTTGCGCGAAACGCAGGGTGTAGAGGCGTGTGGCGTTCATGCCGAGCAGCCAGTCGCCGATGGCGCGGCAGAGACCGGCCTCGTAGAGGCTCTGGTATTCGTCCTGCGGCTTGAGGTTGGCGAAAGCCTCGCGGATAGCCTCTTCGGTGAGGCTGCTGACCCACAGGCGCTGCACGGGGCAGGTGGCCTTGGCTTTCTGCATCACCCAGCGCTGGATGAGCTCGCCCTCCTGGCCGGCATCGCCGCAGTTGACGATACCGTCGGCGGCCTGCATGAGGCGCTCGATGACGGCAAACTGTTTCTTGTAGCCGTCATTTTCTATGAGCTTGATGCCAAAACGCGGCGGCACCATCGGCAGTGCCGAGAGGCTCCAGCGGCGCCACTGGTCGCAGTAGTCCTGCGGCTCCTTGAGGGTGCAGAGGTGGCCGAAGGTCCACGTCACCTGGTAGCCGTTACCCTCCATATAGCCCTCGTGCGAGGCGTTGGCACCCAGCACCTTGGCAATCTCTCGCGCCACACTCGGCTTCTCAGCAATGCAGACTATCATTTCACCAGTCGGAGCGACGACCAGCCGTCGCGGTTTTTCTTGTCTTTGAAGAGGAGACCCTGCTCGTTGGCCTTGGCGATGAGCGCCCCTTCGTCGGCCTCGTAGAAGCCGCTGAGCAGCAACGTGCCGCCGGGATTGAGGGCGGCGGCATAGCGGCCCATGTCGGCAAGGAGTATGTTGCGGTTGATATTGGCCAGGATGACGTCGAACGGGCCCTGTATGGCGTTGGCGTCGCCGAGGCGCAGGGTTATCTCGGCGTTGTTGGAGGCGGCGTTCTCGCGGGCGTTGCTGAAGGCCCATTCGTCGATATCGATACCCTCGACGTATGCTGCGCCGCGCATCTTGGCGAGGATGCCCAGCACGGCGGTGCCACAGCCCATGTCGAGGACCCGCTTGCCATTCATGTCGAGCTCGGCAACATAGCTGAGCATCATGTAGGTGGTGGGGTGATGGGCGGTGCCGAAGCTCATCTTGGGCTCTATGATGAGCTCGTAGTCGACGTCGTCGCGGTGCGGGTGGAACGGCGCGCGTACCCAGACGCTGCCGCCGTTGTATTCGACGAGTACCGCCTTATGCTCCTTCTCCCACTCAGCATTCCAGTCGCGGTCTTCCATCTCCTCGGCCTTGTATTTCAGTGGCATGGGAAAGGCCTCCACGGCGGCGGCGAGCCACTGCGCGTCGTACTGCGAGGCCTGCACGTAAGCCTTCAGGCCGTCGGGCGTCTCCACGAAGCTCTCGTAGGGGCCTTCGTTGCCCAACGTATCTACCAGCAAGTCACGGAAAAGCTCCGTGCTGTCCATCGTAAATGTAACCTCTATATATTTCATAGGTAAGGGTATTCCACTTTGGTAAGGAAAAGTCCGCAGGCTGGCATGCTGACACCTGCGGCGCAGCGGTCTTTGCGTTCTATTATCTCACGCAGGCCGTCGATGCTGAGTTTGCCGCGCCCCACGTCGAGCAGCGTGCCGGTGACCGAGCGCACCATGTTGCGCAGGAAGCGGTTGCTGCGGATGGTGAAGACCCAGCCGCCCTCCTCCTCGGCCCAGTCGGCACGTGTGAGGTGACAGATGTTGGTCTTCACCTGCGTGTGGAGCTTGGCGAAGGAGGTGAAGTCCTCGTATTCCATAAGCACACGGGCGGCTTCGTTCATAAGGTAGATGTCGGGCTTGTAGTATATGCGGCAGTACTGCCCCTGGCGGAACGGCAGACGGCGGTCGCTGACATGATACTGGTAGGTGCGGGCGGTGGCGTCGAAGCGCGCATGGGCGTTGTCGGCCACGGGAAAGATGTCGTATATGACGATATCCGGCGGAAGTAAGTTATTAAGCTTGAAGGTCAGATTGTCGGACAGCGGCCCTTCGACAACCATATGGGCGTAGAAGTCGCTGGCGTGCACGCCGGTGTCGGTGCGGCCACAGCCGACGACGGCTATAGGCTGCCGCAACAGCGTGGTGAGGGCCTTTTCCAGTGTCTCCTGCACCGTAGGCAGTTCCGGCTGCGTCTGCCAGCCATTGTAATTGGCTCCGTTATAGGCCAGATGTATAAAATAGCGTCCCATAAATCAAGATGCAAAGATACATAAAATCAGCAAGCTGACAAAATAAATTTTAGCAGACCAAACATATTTCGTACTTTTGCAACCCGAAAAAAGCCCTTTGAGACCATGCTGACTTTCGACCTCAACGCCATCTGCGGCGACGCTCGCGCGGGTGTCATACATACCGACCACGGCGACATCCAGACGCCTATCTTCATGCCGGTGGGCACCGCCGGCACCGTTAAAGCAGTACATCAACACGAGCTACGTGAAGAGATTGGCGCACAGATTATTCTGGGCAACACCTACCACCTGTACCTGCGTCCTGGGTGCGACATCCTGCGGCAGGCCGGAGGTCTGCACAAGTTCAACGGCTGGGAGCGCCCGATACTGACCGACAGCGGCGGCTTCCAGGTCTTCTCGCTGGCTGACAACCGCAAGATCAAGGAGGAGGGCTGCACCTTCCGCAGCCATATCGACGGCAGCAAGCACCTCTTCACCCCTGAGAACGTCATGGACATACAGCGCATCATCGGGGCCGACATTATGATGGCCTTCGACGAGTGCGCCCCAGGCGACAGCGACCACCGTTACGCACAGAAATCCATGGAGCTTACGCACCGTTGGCTCGACCGTTGCATCAAACGCTTCAACGAGACCGAACCCCTCTACGGCCACCACCAGGCACTCTTCCCCATCGTGCAGGGCTGCCAGTACGAGGACTTGCGCAAAATATCGGCCGAATACATAGCCTCCAAGGAGCCCGAAGGGTGCGCCATCGGCGGCCTGGCCGTGGGCGAGCCCACAGAGGTGATGTACAAGATGATAGAGGTCGTCAACGCCATCCTGCCCAAGGACCGCCCACGCTACCTGATGGGTGTAGGCACACCGCAGAACCTGCTGGAGGCCATAGAGCGCGGCGTGGATATGTTCGACTGCGTGATGCCCACCCGCAACGGCCGCAACGGCCTGCTCTTCACCGCCGAAGGCACCATCAACATCAAGAACAAGAAGTGGGAAAGCTGCTTCGATAGCTTGAATACGATATTGCCTGATTGCCTGACTGCCGACAACTATACCCTCGCCTACCTGCACCACCTCATCCGCGCCGAGGAGATACTGGGGCTCCAGATATGCTCCATCGTCAACCTGAAGTTCTACCTGTGGCTCGTCGGAGAAGCGCGCCACCACATCGTCGACGGCGACTATACCGCCTGGAAAGCCTCCATGCTGCCCAAGCTGGGGCGCCGCCTGTAGACTGCAAACCATACGGTGTTGAATAATTGTTGATATTTTAATTGTTTAGGCGTACGCGCGAAACGCCTTATTATGTATTTTTGTACTTTCAAAACGAAATGCAAGAATGCTAAACTTTAGCCAATTACTATCTGACACACACGCCGTTGTGCTGATTGTGGCGATGCTCGCCGCGTTCATATATCTGTGTATTTACTACGGCCTGTTCCACTTCCGCGTGGGCCGCTACGGCCTGAAGAACCCCGACGCCAACGCCGACGGCTCGTCGGCGAGCAGCGACACGCCGCCGGTGTCGGTGGTCCTCACCGCCCGCAACGATGCCGCCTGGCTGCGCGAGAACCTCGTGTACCTCCTCGAGCAGGACTACCCCAACTTCGAGGTCGTGGTGGTGGACTACCTCAGCCAGGACGACACCCAGTTCGTCCTCAAGCTCCTCCACGACTACTACAAGCACCTCAAGATAGTGCCCTTCAAGGAGGACGTCAACCTCTTCCAGGGCAAGAAATACCCCCTGAGCATCGGCATCAAGTCGGCCACCAACGACATCCTCATGCTCGCCGACCCCGACTGCACGCCCAAGAACCTCAACTGGCTGCGCGGCATGGTCAAGGGCTACCGCGACAAAGAGACCCAGATAGTGCTCGGCTACTGCGGCGTGAAGCGCACCAAGACCCTGCTCGGCGCCCTGCAGCAGTACGACGCCCTCTCCTACGGCGCCCTCTACCTCGGCAGCGCCCTGATGCACCGCCCCTACACCGGCTCGGGCCGCAACCTCAGCTACCGCCGCTCCTTCTTCTTCAAGCAGGGGGCCTTCATCAGCCATTATGATGTCGCCGACGGCAGCGACGACCTCTTCGTCTACCAGAACGCCGACAGCCACAACACCGCCGTCTGCATCACCCCCGACGCCTGCCTCACCGCCGAGCCCAAGAAGAGCTTCGCCCAGTGGCACGACGAGCGCCGCCACCGCGTGGCCACCCGCAACCGCCACACTCTCGCCAGCCGCCTGCGCGAGGAGCTCCAGCCGGCAGCCAACCTGCTCTTCTACGCCGCCATAGCGATGCTCCTCGTCATTCACATCGAGGCATGGCCCATAGCCGTCGCCGCCCTGGTCCTCAAATGGGCTTGGCAGATCGTCAGCTTCTCCATGCTCACCAAGCGCTTCGACGGTGGCCTCGTCCACTTCGCGGCACCCCTGCTCGAAATATATTTTATATTCGCAAATACTATTTTGATACTTTTGCCGTTACATAACAACAGAAAGTTCAAAAAATGACCGACCGCATACAGCGTGACTACGAGCTCGTGTGCGCCGCCCGTGACGGTGGCAGCCACAAAGCCTACGCCGACCTCATGGCAGCGTACCGTGAGCCGCTGTATACCCTCCTGCTCCGCATGACGCGCAACACCGTCACCGCCGACGACCTCACCATGGAGACCTTCGTCAAGGCCTTCATGCAGCTCCACCGCTACTCCCCCACCGGCACCTTCAGCTCGTGGCTCTACACCATAGGCGTCAACACCTACATCGACCACCTGCGCCGCCAGCACCTGCAGACCGTACCCCTCAGCAGCGCCGCGCGCGACGCCGAAGGCGACGCCATAGAATACCAGATACCCTCCAACCAGCCCAACCCCGAAGAGTCGCTCATCCGCATGGAGCGCGACGAAACCCTCAAGGCCATCGTGGAACAGCTCAAGGAGCCCTATCGCGTCATCGTGCAGATGCGCTACTATGAAGATATGTCCTACGAGGAGATAGCCGCCAAGCTCAACATACCCATGGGTACCGTCAAGATACGGCTCATGCGCGCCAAAGAGCTCCTCGCCGCCACCGTCCGTGAGAAAGGAGGCATAGTATGAAACGGGTAGCACTGATACTCACCCTCGCCATGCTTGCCGCCTCGGCCACCGCCGACGACGGCGAGCCCCCAAGTAGCAGCCGCCGCAACACCGGCCTCGGCGTCTTCGTCAACGCCAACGGCTACTGGGCCTCTGACAACACCGCCAACTTCTATTCCGGCACACCCACCGCCACCGACAAGACGGGCGGCATCTACCGTATCCTCCACAGCAACACCTACGGCCGCGAGATATGGCAGGACCTGCGCACCAACCGCCTCATCAGCGACGCCGTCGGCGACTACACCATGCTCCGCGTCGACGAGTTCCCCAACATGTACTACCGCACCTCCTACCAGATAGGTCTGGGCTTCCGCTACGACTACGAGAGCGGCTTCGGATGGCTGCTGCGCTTCGACCTCGCCAAACTGCGCGCCCAGGGCCAGTGGAACATCGACGCCACCAACGGCACCGGCCAGCTGGGCTACGACCGCTGGGTGCCCTGCGGCATCGTAGGCCAGGAAGACCGCATCAACATAGACCTCGCCATCACCAAAAGCGTAGCCCTCACCCGCACCCTGGACTTCGAGCTCAACCTCGGCGCCAGCCTCATAAATACTAAGGTAAAAGACAATATAATAATAGTCAACGGCCGCAACTACTCCATCCTCGACCGCTGGGGCGGCCGCACACCCGACGAAGGCGTGGCCCCCTACGAATACATCAACCAGGGCGGCATAGGCTACGGCTTCTTCGCCAGCATGCTCCTCGGCTACCAAGTGCCGGGCCTCGGCGCCATCAAGGTCGGCTACACCTGCGCCCAGAACCGCATCGCGCTGCAGGACTACACCTCCTGGGGCTGGCAGCACAGCCTCGGCATACGCGTCGAGCTGAACAACTTCGACTTCATCCAATAACAAGACAACCTATCAACGTATAATCATATCAACAAATAAATGATACAATTTACAAACCTTGCAGAAAGCGACCATCCGCACTTTGCACAAAACCTCTTCGAAGAGGCGTTCCCCGAGCAGGAACGCCCGCCCTTCTCTACCATCCGGCAGCGTGATGCCGGCAAATTCCATTTCCTCGTCGCCACCAACGACGACGAACCCGTAGGCATCCTCACCTACTGGACCTTCGACGACCTCATCTACGTAGAGCACTTCGCCATCGACGAAGAGCTCCGCAACCAGGGACTCGGCAAAGCCGTCTTCCTCAACTTCCTCTCGCAGCAGCAGGAACAGGTGGTGCTCGAGATAGAGCTGCCCAACACCGAGGAGGCCGACCACCGTCTGGAGTTCTACGCCTCCATGGGCTTCTTCCAGAACCCACAGCCCTACGAGCAGCCCTCCTACCACAACGACGGCCGCACCGTGCCCATGATAATAATGTCGAAATACGAACTCGACGATGACGAATTTTCCGAAATTCGCGACCTTTTATACCGCGAAGTGTACGGAGTAAAGTGATAATCGGCAACTGAAAATTGAAAATTTTTATCCATACAACTTACTGATAGACAACTCATCATTCATCACCAGCCATTCAACACTGAAAAAAAAATTTGGTCAGTATCTAAAAAGTTCGTACTTTTGCACCCGCTTTCGAGGAAGAGAGACCTTGAAAAACAAGATGGCTCCTTAGCTCAACTGAATAGAGCATCTGACTACGGATCAGAAGGTTGCAGGTTTGAATCCTGCAGGAGTCACCAAGAAGAGGACATCAGTCCTCTTTTTTTATTCCCCGAGCTCGACTCTTAGCTTCCAATCCCCAATTTCCAATTCCTAATTTCCGACTCTCGACCGCCAACCCGCTCCGTCCCCTCTCCGACCCCGCTCCGTCCCCCCTCCGACCAAAAACCGTTAAACAACCGTAGAACAGTCGGAGCGGGGTCGGACCGGGGACGGAGCGGCACCGGATTTCTTTTAACGCGAATTACCGTAAATGACCGTGAATTTTCGTTAATTTTTTGTCGGTTCAAAAATTATTCGTACTTTTGCAAAATAAAATTCATGTATTATGAATGCATTGACAAACAAGACGATTAGCGACTACCTTGCCACCCAGCCTGTATTGCGGGCCTGGGTATTTGG
>ONUE01000017.1 GCA_900320975.1 uncultured Bacteroidales bacterium
GAGGAACTGGTGAAGCGCATGGAGAAGAGCGGTGCAAAGGCCTATCTGGTGAACACCGGCTGGAATGGCACAGGCAAGCGTATATCTATTAAAGATACGCGCGGAATAATTGATGCCATTCTGGACGGAAGCATCTTGAAGGCCGAGACCAAGAAGATACCGTACTTTGACTTCGAGGTACCCACCTCGTTGCCTGGCGTCGACCCGAAGATTCTCGACCCGCGTGATACCTATGCCGACGCAAAGGTATGGGACGAGAAAGCTCGCGACCTTGCCGACCGCTTCATCAAGAACTTTGTCAAGTTCACGAACAATGCTGCCGGAAAGGCCCTTGTCGCCGCCGGTCCTAAACTCTAAAAAAGGATACTGACTTGAAACGCCACCTTATACTGCTGCTCCTTGTGATGACGGCGACAGCTTCATGGGCCTACGACTTCAAAGTCCAGGTGCGTGACTACGCGCTCTACTTCAACATTATCGATGCTGACGAGAGGGCCGTAGAAGTGACAGCGCCGTTGACCGAGGGCAACAACCGCTGGGCTGGCGAGGTGCCTCCTGCGGGCAACCTCGCCATCCCCGCCGAGGTGGAGTATAATAACCGGACATACACTGTAGTTGGCATTGCCGACCGTGCCTTCTATGGATGTAGTGACATCACCTCGATTGTGCTGCCGGCGACCATCACAGACATAGGAGCCTATGCCTTCAGCCAGTGCACCGCGTTGAGAGGCGAAGTCACCATAGGTGAGAGAGTCGTATCATTAGGCCGTTCGGCATTCTTCGGATGCTCAGGGATTACGGCAGTCCATTTCAATGCCCGGAACTGCCTTTTCATGGGAGGCTCGCGCAGCAGTACCGTTTTCGGCAACTGCCGCTCACTCACTAAAGTGACCTTCGGACCGCAAGTGCAACGGATACCAGACTACGCCTTTGTAGGGATGAACCTATTAAAGATGGAGTGGAATTTGCCGGAAGGTCTGGAATACATAGGCGACTTTGCTTTTGCTTTCTGTAGTTCGATATCCGGAGTGTTGACCTTGCCTTCTACAGTGAAGAAGATAGGGAACTTTGCCTTCACGCAATGTCACGACATGAAAGGTGTTGTCCTTCCATCGCATATAGAAAGCATAGGGCAGATGGCTTTCTACCAATGCATCAATTTGGCGCAGCTGACGAGTTATGCCCTGCTGCCGCCGACAACGGACGCTGATGCTTTCATTGGAATACGGAATTCGGCAGTATTGAGCGTGCCGTGTGTCAGTGAAGAGCGCTATCGTGAAGCCGAAGGGTGGAAGGCAATTAAGAATATGAACCCTATGGAGCCCTGTTCGCTTGAAATAACAGCGAAGAGTAACGATACAGATGGCGGCAGCGTCATTGGATCGGGACGATACAGGATAGGCGACACGGCGGTTCTCGTTGCAGTATGCAAAGTTGGATATTCATTCCGCGGTTGGAGCGACAGTGTTGTTGATAACCCGAGGAAAGTCATCATCAGCGACACTACAACGTATACAGCTCTATTCCGTAGTGCCGAAATAGAGCGAGATGTGGAATATGTACACGACACCATCTACCGTGACGGAGTAGATACTATATATCGGACGGTGGAGGTGAACGATATGGCCAAGCCCATAGGACAACAAGAAAAGATAATCTATAACCGAGCCAATCACCGGTTGGAGATAAATGTTGCCCGTAGAGAAATAATGTCGTTGGCATTGTACAACGACATAGGCCAGTGCGTTTATACAGGCAAACCTGTCATGGGATATATCAACATGCGCACTCGGCCTTCAGGTTATTACATTATCCGAATAACCACATTGGAAGATGAATATTATTTGAGGTTTTTCCATTCGAAAAATAAATAAATATCAATACATAATATGACAAAGAATAATTTTGCTTCGCGCCACAATGGCGTGTCCAACCCCGCCGAAGAGCAGAAGATGCTCGACGTTATCGGCGTGAAATCAATGGACGAGCTCATCGAGAAGGCTGTGCCCGCCGCCATCCGTCTCAAAGAGGCGATGCCCCTGCCCGAAGGTATGAGCGAGTACCAGTTCTTGAACCATGTCCGTTCGCTGGCCCAGAAGAACAAACTCTATAAGAGCTATATTGGTATGGGCTACTACGGCACCATTACTCCTGCTGTCATCATGCGTAATGTCTTCGAGAACCCCGGCTGGTACACTTCCTACACTCCTTATCAGACTGAGATTTCTCAGGGCCGTCTTGAAGCCCTGATGAACTATCAGACCATGATTGCCAGCATGACCGGCATGCCCCTCAGCAATGCCTGTCTGCTTGATGAGGCCACTGCCGCAGGCGAAGCCATGATTATGTTCTTCAACAGCCGTTCGCGCCAGGCTGTCAAGGACGGTATCTGCAAGGTGTTCGTCGACGAGGGCATCCTGCCCCAGACTCTTGCTGTGATGCAGACCAATGCTGCTCCTCGTGGCATTGAAATCGTCACAGGCAAAGCCGCACAGACTGAGCTCGACGGCAGCTACTTCGCCGCCTTTGTGCAGTACCCCAACCAGTTCGGTGAGGCTCAGGATTGGACTTCCTTCATCAGTAAGTGCCACGAGAAGGGCATCTTCGTCTGCATGGCCACCGACCTGATGGCTCTGGCTCTGATGAAGACTCCCGGTGAGATGGGTGCCGACTGCGCCGTCGGTAACGCCCAGCGCTTCGGCCTCCCCATGGGCTTCGGCGGTCCTCACGCTGGCTTCTTCGCCTTCACCGAGACCTTCAAGCGCGCCTTCCCCGGCCGTATCATCGGCTGGAGCGTCGACGCCAAGGGCAACCCCGCCCTCCGTATGGCCCTCGGTATGCGTGAGCAGCACATCAAGCGCGACAAGGCTACCTCGAATATCTGCACCTCCGCAGCCCTCGTGGCCAACATGAGCGGCTTCTATGCCATTTGGCATGGTCCCGAAGGTATCCGTGAGATTGCCGTCCGCATCTGCGCCCGCGCCCACCGTTTGGCTCAGGAACTTGAGCAGTACGGCTACAAGCAGTGGAATAAAGTATACTTCGACACCCTCGCTCTCCAGTGCCCCGTGTCCACCGCCAAGGTGCGCGAGGTGGCCCTGAAGCACGAGATCAACTTCCGTTATATCTGCGATGAGTGCATAGGCATCTCCATCGACGAGACCACCGAGAAAGCCGACCTCGACGCCATCGTGGCTTGCCTGGCTGAAGCCGCTGGCAAGAAAGCCGCTGCCATCGAGTGCAAGGGTTGCTGCTGCCAGTTCGCCGACGAGGCTATACCCGCCGAGCTGAAGCGTAACGGTGCTTTCCTCACCCAGAAGATCTTCAACCGCTTCCACGACGAGACCTCCATGATGCGCTACATCAAGATGCTCGAGGAGAAAGACCTCAGCCTCAACCGCGCCATGATTCCGCTGGGCTCCTGCACCATGAAGCTCAACGCCGCCGCCGAGATGATGCCCCTCAGCTGGAGCAAGTTCGCCGGCATGCACCCCTTCGTGCCCGCCGACCAGGCCCAGGGTTACCTTGAGATGATTAAGGATATCGAGCACATGCTCTCCGTCATCACCGGTTTCGCCGGTTGCTCGCTGCAGCCCAACTCGGGTGCCTTCGGCGAGTACAGCGGCCTCACCGTTATCCGCAACTACCATATCGCCAACGGCCAGCCCCAGCGCAACGTCTGCTTGATTCCCGCTTCCGCTCACGGTACCAACCCCGCCTCTGCCGCTAAGGCCGGCATGACGGTGGTCGTGGTCAAATGCAACGACAAGGGTGACGTCGACATCGAGGACCTGAAGGCCAAAGCCGAGCAGTACAAGGACACCCTCAGCTGCCTGATGATCACCTATCCGTCGACCCACGGTGCTTTCGAAGAGGGCATCCTCGACATCATCAACATCATCCACAGCGTGGGCGCCCTCGTCTATATGGACGGTGCCAACATGAACGCCCAGGTGGGCCTCACCAGCCCCGGTCACATGGGTGCCGATGTTTGCCACCTCAACCTCCACAAGACCTTCGCAATGCCTCACGGCGGCGGCGGTCCCGGTGTCGGCCCCATCTGCGTCAGCCAGAAGCTCGTCGACTTCCTGCCCACACATCCCGTGGTCGAGGTCGGTGGCAAGAAGGGCAACACTATGGCGGCAGCCCCTTACGGCAGCGCCTACCTCCTGCCCATCACCTACGGCTACCTGCTGATGCTCGGCGGCGAAGGCCTGACGGATGTCACCAAGCATGCTATCCTCAACGCCAACTACCTCCGCGCCCGCCTGCAGAAGTACTACAAGATTCTCTACACCAACCGCAACGGCATGTGCGGCCACGAGATGATTGTCGACTTCAACGAGTTCAGCCTCAAGGTCGGCGTCGGCGACATTGCCAAGCGCCTCATGGACTACGGCTTCCATGCTCCCACGGTGGCCTTCCCGGTGCACAACACCCTCATGGTCGAGCCTACCGAGAGCGAGCCGCTGAGCGAGATGGACCGCTTCTGCGACGCCATGATTACCATCCGTCAGGAGATCGACGACATCATGACCGGCAAGAGCGACGAGAAGAACAACCCCATCGCCAACGCTCCCCACACCATGCAGGTGGTCTGCGCCGACGAGTGGAACCTCCCGTACAGCCGTCAGAAAGCCGCCTTCCCGCAGCCTCACTGCGAGAAGTACTGGCCCACTATCAGCAAGATCGACGATGCTTATGGCGACCGCAACCTGCAGGCCGTCTGGGCTGAGTAAGAAGCTATGAAACCAAGGCACCCGTATCCGTACGGGTGCCTTTTCTTTTTTATTCAATGAAACAAACAGCAAAACGAATAGCACGTATGTTATTGGGCGGTCGCCGCTACGACCACCTGCTGTATCGTCGCCATTATCGTTGGCTGTTGAATCATAACGGCTTTCCTAATGGCAAAGCCCAAGGAGAGGATGCTTATATCGCCAAATGGCGACAGATTGGCTCATGTGTCGAACCCTACAGCTACCGTCTCTTCAGCCACTTCTGCGGCCCCACGCCCGACATCATACCCGAGGACATCATGCACGCCACAGTCGAAGCATGCCTCAATCCGCGCGAGCAATGGGACATCTACGAGGATAAGAACAACTTCGCCAAGTATGTCGGCACCAGCATCCTGCCGCAGACCGTTGCCTTCCGCCAAGCCGGAGGCTCAATAACTTACCACTCTCCACTCTCCACTCTCCACTCTCCACTCTCCACTCCCCACTCCCCACTTATCCTCAAGCCTTCCGTGGGCACCTCGTGCGGCGAGAGCATCATGCGATTCGACAGGGTGGGAGAGGACTACTGCGCCGCCGATGGCACACGCCTCACCGACGACTTCCTCCTCTCATTCGGCACCGACTGGGTGCTGCAGGAGGCCGTCGTCCAGCATCCCCTATTGCAGCGCTTCTGCTCCACGGCGGTATGCACGGTGCGCCTGGTGGTATACCGCTCCGTCGTTGACGGCCAACCTCATGTCACCGCCGCCATCCTGCGCGTTGGCAAGGAAGGGTCGGTGGTCGACAACATCGACGCCGGCGGCCGCTTTCTCGGTATCGACATCGCCGACGGCCATCTCCGCGGACCTTTCTTCAACCGTCAGGGCCAGCGTTCCAACGTCTGGAACGACTTCGACATCACTTCGGGTGACTACCGCATCCCCGGTTGGGATGCCGTCGTCGACCAGGCCCTCCGCGTGGCCAACGGCCTCGGCCCGCACCATCTTATCGCCCTCGACATCACGGTCAACGACAAAGAAAAACCGATGTTGATAGAATACAACATCGGTGGTTTCACAACCTATTTCTTCCACTTCACCGGTCAGACCGTTCTTGGCCCTTGGACCGACGAGGTGATATCTTATATCAAACCTCGGCAGGGTCAGAACTAAAGGCTTCCTCCAGCTCTTTCGAGGTTTCGCCTTTCACTATGTCAAACATAATCTTGTCCTCGTCGGCAGTCACATGTATGGTGTCGCCGGGCAGTATCACGGCCTTGATTATCTCGTCGGCCAGGTCGTCCTCCACATAGCGCTGTATGGCTCTGCGCAGCGGACGTGCACCGTACTGCTCGTCCCAGCCCTTGGCCACCAGGAAGTCCTTGGCCTTCTCGTCCATCTCCACACCGTAGCCCATAGCCCTCACGCGGCCGAACAGCCCCTTGAGCTCTATGTCAATGATCTTGTGTATCTCTTCACGGCCCAGGCTGTTGAAGTATATGATGTCGTCTATGCGGTTGATGAACTCTGGCGCAAAGGCTTTCTTGAGGCTCTTCTCTATGACGTCGCGCTGCAGCTCGGCCTTCTCGGCCTCACGGGCCGCAGTGTTGAAGCCCACGCCGGTGCCGAAGTCCTTGAGCTGGCGGCTGCCGATGTTCGAGGTCATTATTATAATGGTGTTCTTGAAGTCCACCTTGCGGCCTATGCCGTCGGTGAGCTGACCGTCGTCGAGCACCTGCAGCAGCACGTTGAACACGTCGGGATGAGCCTTCTCGATCTCGTCGAGCAGCACAATAGAGTAGGGCTTGCGGCGCACACGCTCGGTTAGCTGGCCACCTTCTTCGTAGCCCACATATCCCGGAGGCGCTCCTATCAGGCGGCTCACGGCGAATTTCTCCATGTATTCGCTCATGTCTATGCGTATCATCGACGCCTCGCTGTCGAACAGGTACTTGGCCAGTATCTTGGTCAGGTAGGTCTTGCCGACGCCCGTGGGGCCGAGGAAGAGGAAGCTGCCTATGGGGCGGTTGGGGTCTTTCAGGCCGGCGCGGTTGCGGCGTATGGCTTTGGCTATCTGGGCTATTGCTTCGTCCTGACCCACCACCGAGCCCTTCAGCTCGTTCTCCATGGTCAGCAGGCGTCCCTGCTCGCTCTCCGCTATGCGCTCCACCGGCACGCCGGTCATCATGGCCACTACGGCGGCCACGTCTTCTTCCTTCACCGTCACTCGCTTCTCTCTCTCGTCTTCCTCCCAGCGCTTCTTCATGTCGGCCAGCTTGGCCGTCAGGTCGCGCTCCTGGTCGCGGTATTGTGCCGCCTCGCTGTAGCGTTTGCTGGCGAGCACCTCTTTCTTCTGTTCCGCCACCTTGGCCACCTCGGCCTCGAGGGTCACTATCTCCTCCGGCACCTTCACGTTGGCTATGCGCACCCGCGCGCCCGCTTCATCCATAGCATCTATAGCCTTGTCGGGCTGCAGGCGGTCGCTGACATAGCGCTCGGTGAGGTCCACGCAGGCCTTGATGGCCTCGTCGCTGAAGCGCACCATGTGGTGGTCTTCGTATTTGTCTTTGATATTGTTGAGTATCTCCAGCGTCTCCTCGACGGTGGCGGGCTCCACGAGCACCTTCTGGAAGCGGCGCTCCAGGGCGGTGTCTTTCTCGATATACTGGCGGTACTCGTCGAGCGTCGTGGTGCCTATGCACTGTATGGCGCCGCGCGAGAGGGCGGGCTTGAACATGTTGCTGGCGTCGAGGCTTCCCGCCGCGCTGCCGGCACCCACGATGGTGTGTATCTCGTCGATGAAGATGATTATCTCGGGATGCTGCTCAAGCTCCGTGATGATGGCTTTCATGCGCTCCTCAAACTGGCCGCGGTATTTGGTGCCGGCCACAAGGCTCGCCAGGTCGAGGCTCACCAGCCGCTTGCCATAGAGGGTGCGCGGCACTTTGCCTTCGGCGATCTTCAGGGCCAGACCTTCGGCAATGGCGCTCTTGCCCACGCCGCTCTCACCGATGAGGATGGGGTTGTTCTTCTTGCGGCGCGACAGTATCTGCGCTATACGGTCCATCTCCTTGGTGCGTCCCACGATGGGGTCCAGCTTGCCCTGCTCGGCAAGTTTCGTTAGGTCGCGACCGAAGTTCTCCAGCGCCGGAGTGCCACTCTTGCCACTCTCCACTTTGCGCTTGCCGCTCTCCGCCCTCGTGGGGTCGTCGAAGGGGTCGTCGTTGTCGTCCTCGCTGGTCTGCATGCGGAAGTCGGGCAGGTCGCTCGGCTCTGTGGCAGGTCCGTTGGCACGCACCACCTTGGCGAAGCGCTCATAGTCCACACCGGCTTTCTGCAGCAGGTTGCTGACAAGGTTGTCACCTTCCTGCAGCATCGCCAGCATCAGGTGTTCGGTGCCAATCTCCTTGGACTTGAATTTGATGCTCTCCAGATAGCTCAGCCTCAGCACCTTCTCGGTCTGGCGCAGCATCGGTATCTCGCTGTCTTCGCTGTAGCGCACGTCGGCGTCGGCCTGGCTCACATGCTTCTCAATCTTCTCCTTCAGCCCGTCGCTGTTCACGCCGAGGGCTGCCAGCATACCCAGCGCCGTGCATTCCGGCACACGGGTGATTCCCAGAAAAACATGCTCCACGCCTATGGCGCCGTTTTTCAGGCGTATCGCCTCGTCGCGGCTGAAAGCCACCGCTTTGCGTGTATTTTCACTTAAGTTGTTCTCCACGGTATTTGTCGCTTGTTTTCAAAATGCAAAAGTACTACATTTAGTTCATCTGCAACTTCCGTGCCAAAAGTTATTATCAACAAATTAGTGTCAATACTGCTGCGCGGTTTTTACAAAGATGACTATTAGCGACGCCCCCTCTCCGTACCCTCCCCGAAGCCGGACCGTCTTTTCTCCGACTAAAAACCGTTAAACAGTCGGAGCGGGGTCGGAGGGGGGACGGAGAGGGGACGGACTGACGCAGTGTCTGTAAGGGTTTGGTGAAATTATGTATATGTAAACGGTTGTGTTATAGCGAGATGTATTGTTGTTAAAAAGTCAAAACGAAAATGTGGCTGCGTTTGTAAAATTATTCGTATTTTTGCATTTTGATTTGAACGAAAGTTATGACTATGACATCGAATATAAATGACTCGTTAGCAGGTGCCATCTCGCTGGCACTGAAGGAGCTCTACGGTATTGAGCAGCAGCCCGCCGACGTGGTGCTGCAGGAGACACGACGCGATTTCAAGGGCGACAGCACGCTGGTGGTGTTCCCATACGTGAAACAGGCACGCAAAAGCCCCGAGGCTGTGGCCGCGGAGATCGGCGAGGCCGTCAAGAAGGCCCTGCCCGAGGTGTCCGGCTACAACGTCATCAAGGGCTTCCTGAACTTCGAGATTGCCGACAACTACTGGCTGCAGTTCCTCGCCGAGAAAGCCTCTGATCCCCTCTTCGGCCTCGCGGCAGTGGATGCCAAAGCGGCTCCAGTAGTGGTTGAATACAGCAGTCCTAATACCAACAAACCGTTGCATTTAGGTCATATCAGGAACAACCTCCTCGGATGGTCGGTGAGCCAGCTTCTGGCTGCTGCCGGCGCAAACGTGAAGAAGGTGAATCTGGTGAACGACCGCGGCATACATATCTGCAAGAGCATGCTCGCCTGGCTGCGCTACGGCAACGGCGAGACCCCCGAGAGCAGCGGCATGAAGGGCGACCACCTGGTGGGCAAGTACTATGTGGAGTTCGACAAGCACTATAAGGATGAGGTTAAGCAGCTGATGGAGAGTGGGGTAGAGGAGGAGCAGGCCAAGCGCGAGGCCCCGCTTATGGTGGAGGCCCAGCAGATGCTGAAGCGCTGGGAAGAGGGCGACAAAGAGGTGCGCGCCCTGTGGGAGAAGATGAACGGCTGGGTGTATGCCGGCTTCGACGAGACCTACAACCGTCTGGGCGTCGGCTTCGACAAGGTGTACTATGAGAGTCAGACTTATCTGCTCGGCAAAGAGCTGGTGCAGAAAGGCTTGGATATGGGCGTGCTGTTCCGCAAGGAGGATGGCTCGGTGTGGTGCGACCTGACGGGCGACGGCCTCGATCAGAAGCTGCTGCTCCGCAAGGACGGCACCAGCGTATACATGACGCAGGACCTCGGTACGGCGCTCCTTCGCCACAACGATTTCGGTGCCGAGAGACTCATTTATGTGGTGGGTAACGAGCAAGACTATCACTTTAAGGTACTGAAGTTAATACTCGGTAAATTAGGCTTTTCGTGGGCGGACAAAGTGTACCACTTGAGCTATGGCATGGTGGAGCTGCCCAACGGCAAGATGAAGAGCCGCGAGGGTACGGTGGTGGATGCCGACGACCTCATCGACGAGATGGAGAAGACCGCCGAGGAGATGAGCCGCGAGCACGGCAAGAACGACGAGCTCTGCGAAGAGGAGCGCAAGCATCTGTATCATATCCTGGCACTTGGAGCACTCAAATACTTCATCCTGAAGGTCGATCCGACCAAGAACATGCTGTTCAACCCGGCCGAGAGCATCGACTTCAACGGCAACACAGGCCCCTTCATCCAATACACCCACGCCCGCATCCGCAGTATCGTGCGCAAAGCCGGCGACCTTTCGGAATTCTCAACTCTCAACTCTCAATTCTCGATTGGAGAGAAGGAGAGGGGAGTGCTTAAAGTGTTACATTCATTGCCCGACACAATAACCGCTGCTGCAAATGCTTATAGTCCTGCAATGGTGGCCAACTACGCCTATGATCTGGCTAAGGCATTCAACAGTTTCTACCAGGATACGCCCATATTGCGCGAGGAGAACGCCCAGCTGAAAGCCATGCGTGTGAGCCTCTGCGCCGCTGTGGCCGGTGCGCTGAAGAACACCATGAACATACTTGGTATCGAGGTACCGGAGAGAATGTAGGATAAAATATAGGAAGTAATCTGATTATTGATGATTTACAAACAAACGGTTGAGATTCCGTCGTATCTGTGCGACGTTGACGACAGACTGCATGTCTGGGCGGCAATACGTCTGTGTCAGGAGGTTACGGAATATCACGGCAACGCTACAGGCATCGGTTTCAAGACTCTCGTGGAGCAAAACCACGCGTGGGTCATCACGCACGCGTACTATAATATATATAGGCTGCCGATGGCCTTCGAGAAGATTATGTTAAATACATGGTCGCGCGGCAACAACGGCCTCATAGCATACAGAGACTATAAAGTGCTCAGCGAGAGCGGTGAGGAGCTGCTGACAGGCACGTCGGCCTGGGCGCTCATCGACATGACTTCGCGGCGCGTGGTGCGTCTGAACGACGTGATAGCCCATTATGAGGATCATCCAGAATGTGCCACGGAATTCGAGAAGCTCAGCAAACTGCAGATCCCAGAGATGTCTGACGGCGATATGGCCATGCAGCGCCCGGTGAGCTACGCGATGCTCGACCACACGCAGCACATGAACAACTCGGAATACATACGTATGATTTTCGACCATCTGCATGAGACTCGAGATGAACTACGCACACGAATCGCGCCCCGGCGACATGCTTAATCTTTACGCTAAATCAGTCGACGACGTACGCTACATCAAAATAGACAATTCTCGTGGCACAAGCATTACGGCCAAGATAAATAAGCTGTAATAATACCAACAATTTGGCCGGTGTTTCCACCGGCCATTTTTACCGCCTGCATTGTATTAATACGGCGGTTATGTTAAATAGGTTGTTGCAAAGCCCCTATTGTGGGGTTATTTTATTTGTGTGGTCATGAAATGCTAACGGGACGTCTGGCAGGCGGCGATGATGGCTGCTTTGTCGATATGACAGTCGGATTTGAGCCGGGCGACGTTGCCGTGCGTGATGAACTCGTCCGGGATGGCCAGGATGGTTATACGATCGACTATCTGCGGATGGTGCTCGGCGAAATACTCCAGAACGGCCTCACCGAAGCCTCCGAGTCGGCAGCCGTCCTCTATGGTGACGATACGGCGATAACCGCTGGCGGCAATGGTGTCGAGCAACTTCGTGTCCATAGGCTTGAGGAAGCGCATATCGTAGACAGCGGCCGAGATGCCGTTGGCTTGGAGCTCTTCGGCGGCTGCGAGAGCGTCGTTGCCGGGATGTCCGAGGCTGACGATGGCCACATCCTGTCCCTCGCGTAGGCGGCGGCCCTCCCCTATCTTGATTTCGCAAAAATCTGACTGCCAGTCGCTATGTACACTTGCACCACGTGGGTAGCGTATCACCACAGGGCCATGATTGGGCAGCTGGGCGGTATACATCATATTGCGCAGCTCGTGCTCGTTCATGGGTGCGCAGACCGTGAGGTTGGGTATCGGGCGCAGATAGGCCAGGTCGAAGGTGCCGTGGTGTGTGGGACCGTCGTCACCTACCAGACCGGCACGGTCGAGACAGATGACCACAGGCAGCTTCTGCAGCGCCACATCGTGGATAATCTGGTCGTAGGCGCGCTGTGCGAACGACGAATAGATGTTGCAGAACGGCATCATGCCCTCGGCGGCGAGACCTGCGGAGAACGTGACGGCGTGCTGCTCGGCGATGCCCACGTCGAAGACGCGGTCCGGCATCTTCTCCATCATCATGTTGAGCGAGCAGCCTGTGGCCATAGCCGGCGTGATGCCCACGATGGCGGGGTTCTTCTCTGCCAGCTCAATGATGGTGTGGCCGAAGACCTCCTGGTATTTGAGCGGCCGGTCAGCCTCTTCGGCTTTGATCTGGTTGCCGGTACGTATGTCGTAAAGTCCCGGTGCGTGATATATAACAGGGTTCTGCTCGGCCTGACGGAGACCTTTGCCCTTCTTGGTCACTATATGCAGCAGCTTGGGTCCCTCGAGCTCCTTGAGGCGGCGCAGGATGTCGATGAGCTCCACGAGGTTGTTGCCGTCCATGGGCCCGAAATAGCGTATGCCGATGGCCTCGAAGAGGTTGCTGCCGCCCACGGCGACAGTCTTTGCCGTGGATGTGAGACGCTGCAGGAAGCCGATAGCGGAGGCGTGCTTGCTGTCGTCATCGTTGCCGTCGAGGCGGTCCCACACGCGGCGCTTGAGGTTGTTGTAGCGGCGCGAGGCCGTGATACGCGTGAGGTAGGTGTTCATGCCGCCGACAGCCTTGTCGATGGATATGCCGTTGTCGTTGAGCACGACGAGGAGGTTGGCGCGCGAGTCACCCACGTTGTTGAGGGCCTCGAAAGCCTCACCGCCGCTGAGGGCGCCGTCGCCGATGACGGCAATATGGCAGCGCGAAGTGTTGCCCTGCAGCAGGCTGGCGGTGGCCATACCGAGAGCCGCAGAGATGGAGGTGGAGCTATGGCCGGTGCCGAAAGCGTCGTAGGGGCTTTCTGACATCTTGGGGAAGCCGCTGGCCCACATCCCACACGAGCTTGTCGTCCGGAGTGTTGAAGACATAGTGCAGCGCTACGGCGAGCTCTACGGTGCCGAGGCTCGAAGCCAGATGGCCGGGGTGCGACGAGAGGGTGTCTATGATATAGTCGCGCAGCTGGTCCACTATGGGCGCGAGCTGGTCGACAGGTATGCGTTTGAGATCGGCAGGTGAATGTATATCCCTAAGTACCATTTATAGGTTGATAAGTTAATCGGTTGACTGGCTATCGAGGGCTGTATGCGGGTGCCGTTTTGGGCAGGGGTTCGAAAGCCTTGTTGAGTTTCTTGTCCTTGAGGCGGCCCTGGGCACCGTTGCGGAGTTCCCATTTGCCGTCGACGAAGGCATAGGCGAGCTCGAGGCCCGAAGGCACATAATATTGGAAAAGGCCCTCCATACCGGGCACTTGCGGCTCCACCTCGTCGAAGATTATCATCTTCTCCTTGTGTTGCTTACGCTTCTCCACGGTGCGGTAGCGGTTGGTGCCCTTGACCTTCACGCGGTCGCGCTGGACCTCCTCCACGAACTGCTCCTCGTAGCTGAGGTTCACCATAGCGTCGTTGCGATACTCGAGCACTATGCGGCGCAGGTTGCGTTCGCGACGGAACAGCGGAGCACCGAACTGCGGCAGGCCGCCGCGGAAAATCACCGGCTCGATGACCTTGCGCTCGGTGAGGTTGTCCACGCCGTTCCAGCCCAGGAGCGTATAGTAGGTCTTGCCGTTGTGGCTGGTCTGTATGATATCCTGATAGATGGCGCCGAACCAATTGGAGGCCGAAAGCAGCGACTCCTCGCGGTTCATTATCTCCTCGCTCTTGTCGTTGAGCAGCAGGTATTGGTATTCCTCCTCGCGGTCGTTGTAGAACTGTATAGCCCCGAAGCACTCGAACTCGCCGTTGTCGCGCACCACGGCCCAGGTGAAGATGCGCAGCAGGCCGTCGGGCGAA
The DNA here is from genome assembly GCA_900320975.1 of uncultured Bacteroidales bacterium. GTDB lineage: Bacteria > Bacteroidota > Bacteroidia > Bacteroidales > P3 > Colimorpha. The sequence continues at coordinate 14,060 of ONUE01000017.1, forward strand.
GTGAGCACCGACGCCACTCGGGGCAGCTGCCACTGCCAGCGTTCCGAGTTCTCCTCCTCCAAAGCCGCCGACAGCTCGCCCACCGCCTGCTCGGACGCCAGGTAGCGCTCGTTGTCCGTCGGCGCCGTGGTGGCAAGCTCGAGCAGAGCCGCCAAACGCTTCTGGTGCTGCGACATAAGGGCCTTGTCCTGTGCCTGTACGGCAGTTACGGCCATTGTCACCAAAAGCATCGTCACTATGAGTCGTCGCATAATCATTGTTTCTTATAACGGCATACGTCTGTTTTTATTGTACAATAATATTAACATAATTTTCCACCGCCACCCCACCCTCTCCCCTCCGCCCCCGGTCCGTCTGTTCTACGGTTGTTTACCGGTTGTTTAACGGTTATAAACCGTAGAACAACCGGTAAACAACCGTAGAACAGACGGAGAGGGTGCGGACCGACAGCGGTGCGGCGAGGGCGTTAGGAAAGAAAAAGTGGGGGGATGTTTTGAAAAAAAATGTATCTTTGCAACCTCAATGGACGGACAGGAAGTATATTATGTCGAAGTGCTGTTGCCGCTGCATTTGCCTGGCACCTATACATATAGGGTGCCGCGTGAGTTGAACGGCGAGGTCTCTGTCGGCAAGCGCGTGGTGGTGCAATTCGGGCAGAAACGCATGTATTCGGCCCTGGTGCGCCGTATCCACACCGAGGCGCCGAAGTGGAGGACAAAATATATCCTGTCGGTGCTCGACGAGCGGCCGCTGGTCACTGAGCGCCAGATGCTTTTCTGGGAATGGATGGCGGCATACTATATGTGCTACCCCGGCGACGTGATGGCCGTGGCTCTGCCGGCGGGCATGAAGCTGGCCAGCGAAAGCGCGGTGAGCATCCACCCCGACTTCGACGGCGACCTGTCGCGTCTGACCAAGTATGAGCTGCAGGTGGTCAACCTGCTGACCGAGTACAGCACCATGAAGCTCGACGACATCAGCCGCGCCATCGGCGTGCAGAAGATTATGCCGCTGATGCGCGGCATGATTGAGCGCGAGGTGGTGATGATGGACGAGGAGCTGAGGGAGCGCTTCAAGCCGAGAAAATCGACGTATGTGAGGCTTTCGGAAGCCTATGCCGGCGAGGAAGCGCAACGGCGTCTGTTCGACGACCTGGAGGCCAAGAAGCGCACCAAGCAGGTGGATCTGCTGATGCAATATATGCAGATGTCCGGCTTCGGCAAGGAACTGGTGCCCAAGCGAGAGCTGCCGCAGGTCTCTGCGTTGCAGACGCTCATCAAAAACGGCGTGCTGGTGACCGAGGAGCGCGAGGAGAGCCGCCTGGAGCATTTCGATGCCGACAGCCTTGTGCCGGTGGAGAGCATCAAGCTCAACGAGGAGCAGCAGGCTGCATATAGTTTGCTCTCTTCTCCCCTGTCTCCGCACACCACTCACCTGCTGCACGGTGTGACGTCGAGCGGCAAGACCGAGGTGTATATAAAGATCATCGACGAGCAGGTGCGTGCCGGCAAGCAGGTGCTCTTCCTGCTGCCCGAGATAGCGCTCACAGCACAGATTATCAACCGCCTTAGGCGCCATTTCGGCGACAAGGTGGGCGTCTACCATTCTCGCTTTTCGGCGAGTCAGCGTGTGGAGGTCTGGCGCCGCACGGCAACTGACAACGAGGAAGCCCGCTACCAGGTGCTACTGGGCGCACGCAGCGCCGTCTTCCTGCCCTTCAGGGACTTGGGGCTCGTCATTGTGGACGAAGAGCACGATGCGTCATATAAGCAGCAGGACCCTGCGCCGCGCTATCATGGGCGCGACGCGGCCGTCTATCTTGCCCATCTCTGGGGTGCGCACACCGTGCTGGGCAGCGCCACACCGAGCATTGAGAGCTACCACAACGCTATGGAGGGCAAATACGGCCTGGCGGTTATGGCTCACCGCTATGGGGGCTTCAACCTGCCGAAGGTCGAGGTGGTCGACATGAAGACAGCCACACGGCAGGGCGAGGTGCACGGGCACTTCAGCGACAAGCTGTTGCGCGCCATACGTGACGCCCTCGCCGCCCGTCAGCAGGTGATACTCTTCCAGAACCGCAGGGGCTTCTCGCTGAGGCTTGAGTGCGACGACTGCCACCACATACCGCAGTGCGTCCACTGCGATGTGTCGCTGGTCTATCACAAGGCCACCAACTCGCTGCGCTGCCACTACTGCGGCTATAGCATACCGGTGCCGGAGGAGTGCCCCGCCTGCCATTCAACGCACCTCCGCATGACGGGCATCGGCACCGAGCGTGTGGAGGAGGACCTGCAGATTATGTTCCCCGAGGCGCGGGTGGCACGTATGGACCTCGACAGCACGTTGCAGAAGAACCAATATATTGAGCTGCTCAACGACTTCGCGCAAAGGCGCATAGATATCCTCGTCGGCACGCAGATGGTCACCAAGGGCCTCGACTTCGAGCATGTGAGCGTGGTGGGCATCGTCAATGCCGACAACCTCATCAACTACCCCAACTTCCGCAGCTTCGAGCGTGCCTACCAGCAGATGACGCAGGTCAGTGGCCGCGCCGGACGCCACGGTGACGCTGGACAGGTGATAATACAGACGTACAATCCGGGCCACCAGATCTTGCAGAAGGTCGAGGACAACGACTACGAGGGGCTGTACCACGACCAGGACAACGAGCGCCGCGTGTTCCGCTACCCGCCTTACTACCGCCTGGTGGAGATCACGCTGAAGCACCGCGACAACGAGGTGGTGAGCGCCGCCGCCGACTGGTTTGCGACGGAGCTGCGTGGAGCCTTCGGCCAACGTGTGATGGGGCCCGAATATCCGCTGGTAAGCCGTATACGGGCGTTGTACCTGAAGACGATAACAGTGCGTTTCGAGCGCAACGAGGCCATAGCTGACGCCAAGAAGCTGATGATGCAGATGGCTGACGAGCTGGTGAAGCAGGACGGATGGGCTCGCGTAGCCATCCACTTCGACGTGGATCCCTGTTGAAAGTGTGAAGTTTTTTTTGGCCAGATTGAAAAGTTTTTGTATCTTTGCAGTCCGAAAGAGAGACAACGGTTACAGGGTAATACCTGTATATCAATAGGATTGGGCAAGTCTTATACGACCAGCTCCCATTGAATCCCCCAGGGTAGGAATACAGCAAGGGTGTTTGGTTGTAGCGGTGCGATATAAACAGCTTGCCCTATTATTATGACGAACCAAGAACAGATAAAAGACCTAATTGCCCGCAAGGAGGCATTGAAGAAATTCCTCGACATCGACAATACGGCGGCCTGGATTGCCGAAGAGGAGAAGAAAACCGAGGCGCCGGACTTCTGGAACGACCCCAAGGAGGCGCAGAAGGTGGTGAAGGGCATCAACGCCAAGAAGACATGGGTGACATCCTACAAGGATGTCGACCAGGCTTGCGGTGACCTCGAGGTTATGGGCGAGTTCTTCGAGTCGGGCGACGCATCCGAGGAGGAGCTCGTGGCGCAGATCGCCGTCACTCAGAAGAAGGTCGAGGAGCTGGAGTTCAAGAACATGCTGCGTAACGAGAGCGACCGCCTCGATGCCGTCCTCTCCATCAACGCTGGCGCCGGTGGCGTGGAGGCTCAGGACTGGGCCGAGATGCTCATGCGTATGTATATCCGCTATGCCGAGACCCACGGCTACAAGGTGGCCATCAGTAACTCCCTCGACGGCGAAGGTGCCGGTATCAAGAGCTGCACCCTGCAGATCGAGGGCGACTTCGCTTTCGGCTACCTCAAGAGCGAGACCGGCGTGCACCGCCTGGTGCGCGTATCCCCTTTCAACGCTCAGGGCAAACGTATGACCAGCTTCACCTCGGTGAGTGTGACGCCTCTCATCGACGACACTATTGAGGTGGTCGTGGATATGAGCCGCCTGAGTTGGGATACCTTCCGCAGCGGCGGTGCTGGCGGACAGAATGTCAACAAGGTGGAGTCCGGCGTGCGCCTGCGCTATCAGTACAAGGACCCCTACACTGGTGTCGAGGAGGAAATCCTCATCGAGAACACCGAGACGCGCGACCAGCCCAAGAACAAGGAGAACGCCATGCGTCTGCTGCGCTCGCAGCTCTATGACCGCGAGATGAAGCACCGCATGGAGGAGCAGGCCAAAATCAAGGCCAGCCAGAAGAAGATCGAGTGGGGCTCGCAGATCCGCTCCTATGTGATGGACGACCGCCGCGTCAAGGACCACCGCACCAACTATCAGACTTCCGACGTCGCCGGTGTCCTCGACGGCAAGCTCGACGAGTTCATCAAGGCTTACCTCATGCAGTTCGGCGCCGACGCATAAGCCGACATCTACGGCTGCTGTAAACACAATAACCCTCCACAGAACATCTGCATATTCTGTGGAGGGTTTCCTTATGTCCCTTACTAATTATTCGGTGGCTTCAGCCATCACCACGCTGCCGCGGTAGGCGGGGCAGGTGTGGTGGGTGCAGGCGGCTGCGACGAGCGTCAGCACCACGACGGCGAGCAGTACAATTGCTTTGCGTTTCATTAGAGTCCTATTTTTTCGTTAACTATCTTAAGAATCTCAGTTTCCTGCTTGATGGCCTCGTCCTCAATGGCTTGGGCTTTGGCCAGGATGTCGGCCTTGAAGGCTTCGTCCTTCAGCGAGCTGGCGTTGATCTTCACGTTGAGGTGGGCACCCATAACGGCGCTGCGGGCGGCCAGTGTGCCGACACCGCCGTCGGTCACCGAGTTGGGGTTACCCCACTCCACCATAGCGCGGCAGACCTCGAAGGCCTCGAGGGAGCGCTGCATGGTGCGGAAGGGCACCTCGGTGGCGAACTTCGTGGCCTCCTGGATGGCCTCGCTGCGGGCGGCCTTCTCCTCGTCGGTCTTCTTGGGCAGACCGAAGGCGTCCATGATCTTGTTGAAGGCGGCGGTGTCCTCGTCCACGAGGTGCAGCAGCTCGTCCTTCAGAGCCTGACCCTTGACGGCCACGTCGCTGAACTTCTCCCATTCGTCGTCGTAGGCGGCTTTGCCACCGGTGAGGTTGGCCACCATAGTGCCGAGCGAGGCGGCGAGGGCACCCATGTAGGCGCTCACCGAGCCACCGCCGGGGGCGGGACTCTCGCTGGCGGTCTCGTCACAGAAGCCGCGGCAGGTGAGGTCGACGAGTTTCTTCTTCGAGTGGTCCTCGATGAGGTATTCGATAACTTTCTCCTTGGGGTCGAAAGGCTTGAGGTCGTCGAGGCCCATGCTCTTGATGGCGACCTTCATGATCTCTTCCTCGCTGACGCCGAGGCTGCGCTGCTGCTTGGCCAGGTAGTACTTGCCGGCGTCGATCAGCACGCTCTTCGGGATGAGACCAACAATCTCGCATCCGGTGACGCGCAGGCCGCGGTTGGCGGCGCAGCGGCACACCTCGTCGAAGCAGAGGTGCACAGGAGCAACCTTGATGGAGGTTATGTTCATCGACACCTGGGCGATGCCGTAGTCTTCGATGTACCAGCCGATAGCCTTGGTGCCCTTCAGGGTGCCGGGAATCATGATGGTCTTGCCGTTCTCGTCCTTGATGGGCTTGCCGCTGGGCTTGCCACCCTCGCGTTTCGGACGGCCTTTCTCACGCACGTCGAAGGCGATGGCGTTGGCGCGGCGGGTGCTGGTGGTATTCAGGTTGTAGTTGATGGCCACGAGGAAGTCGCGGGCACCCACCTGGGTGGCGCCGGTATGGGCGGTGTGGTCGTTCCAGGCGTTGGGGCCGAAGTCGGGCTTCCACTGCTCGGTACCGAGGCGGCTGCTCAGGCTCTCGTACTCGCCGGTGCGGCAGTAGGCCAGGTTGCGGCGCTCGGGGATGAAGGCGGCGTTCTCGTAGCAGTAGATGGGAATCTGCAGCTCTTCGCCGAGGCGTTTGCCAAGCTTGTGGGCGTACTCGACGACCTCTTCCATCGTGATGTTGCTCACGGGGATGAGGGGGCACACGTCGGTGGCACCCTGACGCGGGTGGGCACCGTGGTGCTGGGTCATGTCGATAAGCTCGGCGGCTTTCTTCACCACCTGGTAGGCGGCTTCGAGCACGGGCTCTGGTTCGCCGACGAAGGTGATGACGGTACGGTTGGTGGTCTGACCGGGGTCGACATCGAGGAGCTTGACGCCCTCGACCTTCTCAATCTCGGCAGTCACCTGATTGATGATATCCATGTTGCGGCCTTCGCTGATATTCGGCACGCATTCAATAAGTTGTTTCATATTCTCCTGAATTTTATTTTCTGCAAAGATACAAAAAAAATATATTCCGCCAATCCCACCACACAAAACTTTTTCTTTACCCACTTCCACCCCACCCCGCTCCGTCCCCCCTCCGACCCCGCTCCGACTGTTTAACGGTTTTTAGTCGCAAAAAAGTCGGACCGCCGCCGGAGTGGCGACGGAGCAAAACCGGAGGGGAAAAATCTTAAAAAAAAACATCTTGCGCTTGTTAGTTTGGTATTTTCAATTTTTTTCGTATCTTTGCAGTTGGTTATGATTAAAATTAAGAAGTACTTATATATAATAAGTGCGCTGTCTTTCACGGCGTTGGGCGTCGAGGTGAAGGGCCAGCGTATTGTTCATGTCGATGTGGATACCGTCGCCTGCGTCGGCGACAGCGTGCGCATAGGTGTCGGCTACAACCCCGAAAACGAAGTGCAGGTGGACGATATGTCTATGCGGCAGTCAAGGGCCGAGAGGGCATTCCTGCCCGACGGCGTGTCATGCACACCCTACGGCTGCAAGTACCGCTCGACGGTGACTTTCAGTGGCTTGCAAGCTGGCGCGACCCTCCAGTCGGCTCAAGAGATCAAGTATGTGAGGCTCAATATGGAGCATTCGTACCTGGGCGATCTGTACATCGCCTTGGTATGCCCCAACGGGCAGCGTGCCGACATCTTGAAGTTCAGCGATTACAGTAACAATCTCGATCTCCTCTCCCCTTGTCTGGATGATATCCCGGCGAGCTCGCGTGGATGGACGACGCCGTCGTCGAGCAACAACCGCTACGCCTATATGGGTGTGCCGTCGCTGAGCGACAACACCGCCAATCCCTGCAGCACCACGGGCAACCCCGCTGGGGCGGGCTGGAACTACTGCTGGAGCAACAATACCTCCTCTGAATACTCCTATGCCGGCAGCGGCGGATATGTGTACCGTACGGCCAACCAGACCTTTGTCGAGAACCGCGGCGGCAACAACTACTACAGGGTCGACTCGTCGAATGTGGCGGCAGGCAGCAACTTCTACCACCCCGACCAGAACTTCTCGAGCCTTGTGGGCTGTCCGCTGAACGGCGACTGGTACATCGAAGTGATCGACGGCGTGAAGCAAGACAACGGCTGGGTGTTCGACTGGGAGATTGCCCTCAACGAAACCATGGTGCCCATGGGCGGTGAGTATGCCGGTGCTACGGTGATTGGTGACAGCGTGATAAAGAAGAACGACAGCCTGTGGATGGCTGTGGCGCCTGCGGCTGTGCAGAACGACACGACGATAGAGTATGTGGTGAGGATATTCAGCACAGGCTTGCCTCCCGCGCAGGACACGCTGGTGAGGATACACTGGGGCGTGACTCACTATGCTGACACGACGGTGCTGATGTGCCTGGGCGACAGTGTGCTGTGGAACGGAAAGAAGGGTATTAAGACCTATGAGCTGATGAAAGAGAGTGAGGGTATATGGATAAAGGCCGACACGGTGCTGTACGACACAACGGCCACAGTGGCAGGCTGCGACAGCATAGTGCGCTGGGATTTCAGGTTCTTCCCCGGCAACGACTACTACGACACTTTGGACTTCTGCCGCAACGAACCCTTCGTATACAACGGCGTGGACTACGGCGGCCCTGTGGAATTCACCCTGTCGTATGCCGACTGGATGGGGTGCGACAGCCTGATACATGTGAGGTTAGAGGTGCGCGACAGCAACTTCCTGCCTCACCTGCTGCTCAGCGACGACGGGCAGCGGTGGGGCGAAGACACTACCCTGCTGGGCTGCGAGCCCTACAAAGTGTGGCTGAAAGACACTTCGGCGATGGTGGCCCTGCGCGAATGGACAGTGACGAGTGGCACATGGCAGGAGACGAGCACCGACTCGCTCTGGAACGTGACACTCGACACCGCGCGAGTCTACAGCGTCACCCTGATGGCCACCAGCGTGAGCGGCTGCATGGACACACTCCATGCCGACAGCGCCATCTGGGTCTTCCGCAACCCCAAGTCGGACTTCGACTGGATACCTGTAGTACCGGCAATACACAATCCCGAGACGCAGTTCCGCAACCATTCGCACAATGCCGACGGTGACGAGAGTGGGCTGTCGTTCATCTGGATGATAGAAAGCACTGTGGGTGGCGACTACGACTCGCTGACCGACCGCGAGCCTTTCTACCACTGGGGCGAACCAACGGATAACATGCAGGGCGAATACACCGTGAAACTGATAACGCTGTGGAGACAGGCGGGTCCCGACACCCTGTATGCAGTATGCAGAGACACTCTGGAGCAGAAAGTGACGATAGTGAACGACTGGCTGCAGTTCCCGAGTCTGGTGACGCCAAACGGCGACGGTATCAACGACCGCTGGGAAGTTGTCAACCTGGTGGAATGGGGAGTGTACTCGATGAACGAGATATGGATATACAACGAGTGGGGCGTGCTGGTGTTCCACGCCAAGAACGTGAGGACACACGATGAGTTCTGGGACCCCAACGCGACGAACAGCCCGGACGGCACTTACTACTTCCGCTTCACGGGCAAAGGAGAATACGGCATCACCAAGAACAACGGTGTCATCGAGGTGCTGAGGTGAATTGAAAATTGAGAATTGGTAGGTTCATAAGTCTGTTTTGGCTGCTGGCCGGACTTGCAGGAAGTGCGGCGGGTCAGGAGGTGTTTCTGCGCTTTGAACTGCCGGAGGGCATGTGCGTGGGCAGCAGGGACACCCTGAGATTTGGCTACAGCGGAACCTTCAACGTGGTGTTCGATATGCCGATGGCCACACAGAGTGTGGCGGAGCAGGCCTTCCTCCCTGACGGAGTGTCGTGTACGCCACACGGCTGCAAGTACCGCTCGACACTAACCTTCAGCGATTTTGCAGACGACGCCACAGTGCAGTCGGCACAAGCCATCAAGTATGTGCGTCTCAACATGGAACACTCCTTCCTTGGGGACCTATACATCAGTGTGGTGTGTCCCACTGGGCAGCGGGCCGACATAGTGAAATTCAGTGAATACAGCAGCAATACCAGCCTCCTCTCCCCTTGCCTGAATGACATCCCGGCAAGCTCGCGAGGGTGGACAACGCCGTCGTCGAACAACAACCGCTACGCTTATATGGGAATGTCGTCGCTGTCGGACAACAGCGATAACCCATGCGCCGCGTCCTCCAATCCGGCAGGCACGGGTTGGAACTACTGCTGGAGCAACAACAGCACGTCGGGCTACAGCTATGCCGGCAGCGGCGGATATGTGTACCGTACGGCGAACCAGACCTATGTGGAGACCCGCACTTCCAGGCAATACTACAGAGTGGACTCGTCGAATGTGGCGGCTGGCAGCAACTTCTACCACCCCGACCAGAACTTCTCAAGCCTTGTGGGATGTCCGCTGAACGGCGAGTGGTACATAGAAGTGATCGACGGCGTGAAGAACGACAACGGCTACATCTTCGACTGGGAGTTGGCCATGGACCCCACCCTGCTGCCGAACCACTGTGCGCTGGCTAAGCGGGAGGTGATAAGTCCCTATGTGCAGCGCCGCAACGACTCGACATATATCTTCACCGCGCCGACGGCGGTGGCTGCCGACACCACGGTGGGAGTAATCTTCAGGCTGATAAACACCTGTGGTGACACTATAGACAGCACAGCCTACATAACAATACACCCGAGATACAACGGCGTAGAAAGAGACACCGCCTGTGACCGCTATGTGCTTCAGGGACACACCTACACCAACGATGCCACTGTGACGTGCCATTACACCACGCTATATGGCTGCGACAGCACCGTGAGGCACATGCTCAAGATACTGCGCTCGAGCAGCAGCACCCTGATAGACACTGTGACGGAGAACGACTTGCCGTACATGGTGGCTGGGACGGAGGTGATGGAGAGCGTGAGAGACAGTGCCATAGTGATTCAGAACGCCGTAGGATGTGACAGTACGATAAGGCTCACGCTGCACGTGTGGCGCAATACCGCGAGCAGGATAGACACCGTGGTGTGCAGGAACCAGTTGCCGATAGAGATAGTGGTCGGCGGGACGACATACATGGTCAGCGGCGACAGCACCATCAGTGTGACGCTAACGAGCAGCCACGGGGCCGACAGCGTGATAACGGCGACGGTGAGGGTGAAAGCCGAGAGTCTGGGTGAGGTGAACGACACTATAGTGGAGAACCAGCTGCCGTGGGCCACCCCGATTCCGGGTTTTGTGGCTGGAGGAAATATAGACACCACGCTCCACTTGACGAACAGAGCTGGCTGCGACAGCCTGCTGCACTACACACTGCACGTGTGGCGCAACAGCCATACGGAGAGAGACACCTCGGTGTGCGAGAATGAGTTGCCGGCCATGATAGTCGTGGGAAACAAGATGGTAGAAGTGAGGCGAGACACCACGATAACGGTTACTGTAGCCGACCGGCACGGAGCTGACAGCGTGATAAGGCTGACGGTGATGACAAGTCCGTACCATCGTGTAGAAACCCGCGACACCGTATGCCTGAGCCAGATGCCCTACAGCTGGGAAGGGTTGTCGGTGCAGTATGGCGGCACATCGGAGGCGACGGCAGTGAGCGTGCACCCCAACGTATACGGTTGCGACAGTGCGATAGTCCTGAAGCTCACGGTGATGGGAGAATACTTGAAATCCAGGCCGCACGTGAACCCCACGGTGGTAACCCTCGAGAACCTCGAAATGGAATTCCACGACGGCAGCCGAGCGGCGACATGGAGAGAATGGACAGTGGGAGAATACGTCACACAGCAGCAGGACTTCAAATACACATACCCTGCGGAAGAAGACACTATAATAGCCGAACTGATTGTAGGTGACAACGGAGGCTGTGAGGACACCGCGCGGGTGCTGCTGCAGATAGACCGCAGTGCCGTTATCACGCCCAACGCATTCACCCCCACCCTCGAGACCAACAACACATGGTATGTGGCGACTCAAGACATCGTAGAGCTGGAAGTGTGGATATACAACCGGAACGGCAATCTCGTGTGGCACTATACCGGAACAGACGGTTCGTGGGACGGGCGCTCGCTCGGCGGTGCCGAATGTCCACAGGGGTCGTATGTCTACAAAGCGAGATACAGGTCGCGAGTGTATGCCGACAGACTGATGGAGAAGGCCGGAACCATACTGCTGATACGGTAGTTCTTCAAGGACAAGAAAGACAAATCCTAATAGTATAAGATAACATGAAAGATATAATAGAAAAAGCGTGGGAGAACCGAGAGTTGCTGCAGGAGAAAGCCACTAAGGAGGCTGTGAGGGCGGCAATAGATATGCTCGACCGCGGAGAGATACGAGTGGCCAGTAAGATAGAGAGTGGCAAATGGAAAGTTGAGAGTTGGGTCAAGCAGGCCATACTGCTCTATTTCGCCATCAGCGAGATGAAGACGATGAAGGCCGGTGAGATGGAATACTACGACAAGATACCCCTGAAGCAGGGGCTTGCGGAACGTGGTATAAGGGCTGTGCCACCGGCGACGGCGCGCTATGGTTCGTATATAGCCCCCGGGGCGGTGTTGATGCCGAGCTATGTAAACATCGGCGCCTATGTGGATAGTGGCACTATGGTAGACACCTGGGCCACCGTGGGCAGCTGTGCGCAGATTGGCAAGAACGTGCACCTGAGCGGTGGCGTAGGCATCGGCGGAGTGCTGGAACCCCTGCAGGCTAACCCTGTGATTATCGAGGACAACTGCTTCATCGGCAGTAGAGCCATCATAGTGGAGGGCGCCATAGTGGAGCAGGAAGCCGTGATTGGCGCGGGCACTGTGATAACAGCCTCGACGCACATCATTGACGTCACTGGGCCGAATCCCGTGACACAGGTGGGGCGTGTTCCTGCCCGCAGCGTGGTGATACCAGGCACATACCAGAAGCATTTCCCTGCCGGTGACTACAACCTGCCCTGTGCCTTGATTATTGGAAAGAGAAAAGAATCTACCGACCTAAAGACCTCACTCAATGAAGCATTGCGCATGTTTTAGCTTATTGCTCCTTTTGCTGACCTCATGTGTAAAACACGATGAGATAAGCTTCAGCGGCACCGTGGTGAACATAGAGTACTGTGCCACACAGGAAATCCAGTCGAATGCCGGCTTCTACACAGCCCTTGAGACTCCGGAAGGTATAGGTGCCACCTTCATACAAGGTGCTGATACTTTCCAGAACGTCGTGGTGCTGTATGAACCGGGCATACGCATACAGTATGGGAACCGCATATCGGGCAAGTTCTATCTGGACGATAAATACTCGCGACTCAACTGCAACCTGCACATAGCGGCCGACGACAACCTGCCCCAGGGAGTCTTCACCAAAGTGTATGTTGATTAAATTGTGTATAAAACATTTGGTGTCTCCCCTGCCGATTGTAAAATATATTGTATTTTTGCAAAACAATACTGAAAACAAAAACACATAGAAAAATATGAAATTCATTGTCAACAGCCAACAGCTACTCAAGCAGTTGCAGTCTCTTAGCGGTGTTCTCACGGCGAACAACACCATGCCCATCATCAATTGTTTCCACCTCCACCTGGAGGAGGGATCCCTGACCATCAAGACCACAGACCTCTCCACCACCCTCGTGGCCCGCATGGAGGTTGAGACTGGCCGTATGGAGTCTGCTGAGGAAGTTGCCATCCCCTCGAAGATGCTCCTTGAGATCCTCAAGAGCTTCGACGATGTGCCCGTGACCTTCAGTGTCGACCCGCAGAGCCACGCCATAGAGCTCAGCAGCGGTCAGGGTGAGTACCACCTTGCCGGTATGGATGCCGACACCTATCCCACCATGCCCACCGCCGAAGGCACCGCCACCGTGGTGATGAGCTGTGAGGCCCTCGTCAACGCCATCAACAAGACCTACTTCGCCACCAGCAACGACGAGATGCACCAGCAGATGAGCGGCATCTTCTGCGAGATGACTCCCGACGGCGTCACGTTCGTGGCCACCGACGCCCACAAGCTCGTGCGCTACCGTCGCCACGATGTCACCACTCCCGACAGTACCAACTTCATCCTGCCGAAGAAGCCCATCACCATCGTCAAGAACATCCTTGCCGCCCGCAAGGAAGAGGGTGACGTCACCATAGAGTACAACAACACCAACCTTTTCATCACCTTCGACAACTTCTACATCATCTGCCGCCTCGTCGACGGTCGCTACCCCAACTACGAAGCCGCCATTCCGAAGGACAACCCCAACAAACTCGTCATCGACCGCCAGTCGTTCATCAACACCCTGCGCCGCGTGAGCATCTTCGCCAGCGAGGCCACCCGTCAGGTGCGCCTCTCCATCAGTGCCGACAAGCTCACCATCAGTGCCGAGGACCTGGAGTTCTCGAATAACGCCAAGGAGACCATCCCCTGCCAGTATGAGGGCGACCCGATGGACATCGGCTTCAACGCCAAGTTCCTCACCGAGATGATCAGCAACCTCGATTCCGAGCAGGTCATCCTCGAAATGTCGCACCCCTCGCGCGCCGGTATCATCTTCCCCTATGGCGACGATGTGGAAGGCAAGCAGGACGACATCCTGATGCTCGTTATGCCCGTAATGCTGGCGAATTGAGAATTGAAAATTGAAAATTGAGAATTGAAAATTGAAAAACAAGGTAAATCTCTGGGGTAGTCACGGCACCACCATCCTCGGCATCACGCTGGTGCTCTTTATGCTGGGCCTGCTGCTCTGCATAGAGTACCACTCCTACCGCATCACCCACGACGCGCAGGAGCGCATCACCTACAAGGTCGACCTGTCGCCCGACGTCAGCGACTCGCTGGCGCTGGCCGTCAAAGGCCGCATCGAGCAGCGCGACTACATCAAGCATGTGGACTATATCTCCAAAGAGAAAGCCGCTGAGATATTCACCGATGAGCTGGGTGAGGATTTCGTGGGCTTCATAGGCTACAATCCCCTCTACCCCTCGCTGATGGTCAACTTCAATGTCAGCCTGTTGCCCGACAACAGCACCGAAGTCCTCGACCGCTTCTGTGCCGAAGTCGGCGCCGAGGAGGGTGTCACCGGCGTGGTCTATCAGGAGAATATCGTCAGCGAGCTTCGCGAAGGCTTCTACAAGCTCACTTGGTTCCTCATCGTGCTGATGCTCGTCCTCGTCCTCATCTCCGTGGTACTCATCGACAGCCTTATCCGCATAGCCCTCTATGCGCAGCGCGAGACCATCCGCACCATGCGTATGGTTGGCGCCACCACGGGCTTCATCATGCGTCCCTTCCTGCGGCGCAGCATTGCCTACGGCGCCATCGGCGGCCTCATAGCGTCACTGCTCACGGCCATTGCCGTATGGATCTGTGCCAACGAATTCCAGCTGCCGCTCATCGCGCAAGAGCATTGGATGTGGTATCTCATTATCGCCATCGTGCTTGTCATTGTTGGCATCATAATCTCGTGGTTTGCAACGGCCTTCACCGTGCACCATCACATAACAAAAAACTGAAACAATGGAAAACAAAGAAGAAAACAAAGGTCTGCAACTTGCTTTCGGTAAGGTCAACTACATCCTTATGGCCGCCGGAATAATCGTCCTCGCCATCGGTTACATACTGCTCGCCGGTGGTGGCAGCGACGATCCCAACGTCTTCAACCCCGCCATGTTCGACACCCGCCGTCTCTATGTGGCACCCATCCTCATCGTGTTGGGCTTCGTGGTGGAAATCGTGGCCATCATGTACAAGAAGAAGTAAGCTATGGAATGGTTTGAAGCACTTATCCTTGGCATCATCCAGGGACTTACCGAATACCTGCCCGTCAGCTCCAGCGGCCATCTGGCTATCGGTGCCCACCTCTTCGGCCTTTCCGGCGAGGAGAACCTCACCTTCACCGTTGCCGTCCATGTGGCCACAGTGCTGAGCACCTGCGTCATACTGTGGAAAGAGATAGTGTGGCTTTTCGCCGACCTCTTCAAGTTCAAGTGGAACGAGGGCACCAAATACATCGTCAACATCATCATCTCGATGATACCCGTCGGCATCGTCGGCCTGTTCTTCAAAGACAAGGTGGAGGCCATCTTCGGCAGCGGCCTCCTGATTGTGGGCATCTGCCTCATGATTACCGCCAGTCTGTTGGCCTTCAGCTATTGGGCCAAACCGCGTCAGCGTGAGAACATCTCGCCTTTGCACGCCTTCATCATCGGTATCGCCCAGGCCCTCGCCGTCCTCCCCGGCCTCTCGCGCTCGGGTAGCACCATCGCCACCGGTCTGCTGCTGGGCAACAAGAAAGAGCGTCTCGCCCAGTTCTCGTTCCTCATGGTCATACCTCCCATCCTCGGCGAAGCGCTGCTCGATGTTAAGGATATGGCTGAGATGGGTGTCAGCCAAGCTATGGCCGGCCTCCCCACCCTGTCGCTCGTCGTCGGCTTCATCGCCGCCTTCGTATGCGGCTGCCTGGCCTGCAAATGGATGATCAACATAGTGAAAAAAGGCAAGCTCATCTGGTTCGCCCTCTACTGCGCCGTTGTGGGCCTCGCAACAATTATCCTGCCCTACGTTCTGTGATCACCCTCGAACAACTGCAGGCTGGCATCGTTCTGCCTATCGACAAACCGCGCCAGTGGACCTCATTTCAGGCTGTCAACAAAATCAAAGCCGTAGTGCGCAACACCTACGGCCTTAAAAAATTCAAGATTGGCCACGCCGGCACCCTCGACCCCCTGGCCACGGGGCTGCTGCTTGTATGCATAGGCAAAGCCACCAAGACCATCCCCCAGCTGCAGGATGGCGACAAGGTGTATACCGGCACCTTCGTCTTGGGCGCCACCACCCCCTGCTATGACCTCGAGCGCCCCATAGACAGCTACTACCCCTACGAGCACATCACCCCTGCCCTGCTCGAGCAGACGCTGCCTCAGTTCACAGGTACCATCATGCAGGTGCCGCCCATGTTCAGCGCCGTCAAGATCGACGGCCAGAGGGCCTATGAGTATGCCCGCCTCGACGACCCCACGGTCACCATCCAGCCCAAACCCGTCAACATCTACGGCTTCGAGATAACGGCATTCCGCAAGGGAGCGGAGAACGGAGAGTGGAGAGTGGAGAGTGGAGAACGGAGAGTTGAGAGTGGAGAGTGGGGAGCGGAGAACAATCCGGGTGCGGCAGCCCACTCTCCACTCTCCACTCCCAACTCTCAACTCTATAGAAACCCTCTCGGTGAAGTGCCTGCACATCTGCCCCAGGCCGACTTCCGCATCCACTGTGGCAAAGGCACCTACATCCGCTCCATAGCACGCGACCTCGGCCTTGCCCTCGGCAGCGGTGCCTTCCTCTCGGCCCTCCGCCGCGAGCAGATAGGCGACTACACCGTCGCCAACGCCCTCCAGCTCGACCAAGTGGAAGACTATCTCACCAAATAAACCAATATTTTCATCTTATAAAAAGAGCTCTCCCCCTCCGGCTCCCCTCCGTACCCTCTCCGTCCCCGCTCCGACTGTTCACCGGTTGTTTAACGGTTTTTTGTTGGAGGGAGGACGGAGGGGATTCGGACCGGGTTCGGATGGGCAGCAAAGAAAAAGCCCGCCTGGTGGCGGGCTTGGCCTATTGACGGGGGCCTGCATAAAGCGTTAACGCGTTAATGCGTTAACGCTTATGTTATTTCTTCAGGTAGGTGTCGAACCAGTCGATGAAGTTGCGGTGCCAAAGGAGGCTGTTCTGGGGCTTGAGGACCCAGTGGGTCTCGTCGGGGAAGTAGAGGTAGCGGCTAGGGATATGGCGCATCTGGGCGGCATTGTAGGCTGCCATACCCTCGCTGGCGACGATACGGAAGTCGAACTCGGAATGGATGACGCAGATGGGGGTGTTCCACTTGTCGACGAAGAGGTGCGGCGAGTTGGCATAGCTCTTCTTGATCTGCGGGTTGTTCCAGTCCCAGTAGGGGCCGCCGAGGTCCCAGTTGTCGAACCACATCTCTTCGGTCTCGAGGTACTGCTGCTGGAAGTTGAACATGCCGTTGTGGGCGAGGAAGGCCTTGAAGCGGCGGCCTTCGTCGTAGCCTTTCACGTCGTGGTTGTGGCCGGCGAGCCAGTAGATGCTGTAGCCGCCGAAGCTGGCGCCGCAGGCGCCGATGCGCTCACGGTCGATCTGTGGGAAGTTGTTGGCGAAGTAGTCGGTGGCGCTCATGTAGTCCTGCATGCAGAGTCCGCCGTAGTCGCCGCTGATCTCCTCGAGCCATTCCATGCCGAAGCCGGGAACGCCGCGACGGTTGGGGGCGATGACGAAGTATCCGGCGCCGCTCATCACCTCGAAGTTCCAGCGGGTGCTCCAGAACTGGCTGACGATGCTCTGGGGGCCGCCCTCACAGAAGAGCAGTGCGGGATAGGTCTTGGTGCTGTCGTAGTCGTAGGGGTAGATGAGCCATGTGAGCATCTCTTTGCCGTCGACGGTCTTCACCCAGTAGGGTTCCACCTTGCCCATGCGCACCTGACCGAGGATGTCGTCGTTGACGGTGGTGAGCTTGCGGCCTTCGGCCTTGTCGTCGCTGAGGTTGTAGGCGTAGATGGTGGCGGGGTACTGCATGCTCACCTGCGAGGCATAGATCTTGTCGCCGTTCATCTGGAAGCTGTTGATATCGTGCATACCGGCAGAGATCTGACGGATGGCTTTGGTGTCGCGGTTGAAGGAGAAGACCTCCAGCGTGCCCTGGTACATCACCACGGCGGCCAGTTCTTTGTCGTCGCTGCTCCAGTTGATGCTGCTCACGCCGTAGTCGAAGTCCTCGGTGAGGTCGCTCTTCTCGCCGCTCTCGAGGTCCATGACCATGAGGCGCAGCTTGTCGCTCTCGTAGCCGTCGCGCTCCATGCTCTCCCAGGCAATCATGCGGCCGTCGTGGCTGAACACGGGGTTCTGGTCGTAGCCCATGATGCCGTCGCTGATATTGGTGGTCTCGCCGGTCTCTATGTTATAGATATAGATGTCACTGTTGGTGCTGTGGGCGTAGTCGTAGCCGGTCTTCTTGCGGCAGGTGTAGGCTATGAGCTTGCTGTCGGGGCTGTAGTTGTACTGCTCCGTGCCGCCCCAAGGACGCATCGGGCACTCGAAGGTGCTGTCGATGATGTTGGTGATGTTGCCCATGTCGGCCTTGCCGTTGACGAGGCTGACGAGGAAGATCTGCGGTATCTCGTCCACCCAGTTGTCCCAGTGGCGATACATGAGGTCCTCGTTGATGCGGCCCGTGGTCTTGTCCAGACCAGCGTAGAGCTTGTTGATGTTCTCGGGGCGCTCCACGGGGATGGTGCTGATGTACACCAGCGACTTGCCGTCGGGGGCCACCTTGAAGCCTTCGAAGCCGCGCTCGCACTCGGCCACGACGCTCTCCTTCTTGGTGTCGACCTTCATGGAGATGATCTGGTTACCGCGGCAGAACATCAGTGTGTTGTCGTCGAACCACACGGGGCTGAACTCACTGGCGGCGGTGTTGGTGAGGCGCACCTCGGCGCTCTGTCCGTCGGTGGCGAGCATATAGAGCTCGATGTTGCCCTTGTTCTGCTCCATGCTCACGTTCTTCACGCCATAGACCACGCGGCTGCCGTCGGGAGAGACGGCGTACTCGCCGAGCTGACCTAGACTCCACATCACCTCGGGGGTGAAGCGGCCGTCGGCGACGGTGATCTGGTTCTTCTCTATGGGTTTCTCAGCCTCTTTGGGCTGGCAAGCGGCGAAGCACAAAGCTCCTGCCGCCACATAAAGTAGTGTTTTCTTCATATTATAATTATTGTGTAATTGTTTCGCTTTTCAGCTTCTCCTTGCTGCTCATCGGCGTGCGTATGTCGACCCGGAAGAAGTTGTAGGCCGAGTGGCCGGGCTCTATGACGTTGATATACTCCGTGCTTATGGGCAATGCCTCGAAAGTCAGCGAGTAGTGCAGTATGTCGTAGCCGCCCTTGTTGTTGGCGAACTGCGTCTTCTCGGGATACAGGGCTATGCCTTCGTGGTCCTTGAGCATGTAGTGCTTGTCGGTGGCGCAGTCCTCGATGAACACCTCCGGCATGACGAAGATGGCGTCGTCCACTATCGGGCGGCGTGCCGGCGTGCGCTTCTTGTACATGAAATACACCGTCGTCTTGGTGCGCTCCACCTCCACCTTCTCTATGGTGACGTATTCTGCGAAGGGCGACTTGGTGTCGTAATAGGGGTAGTCTATCGTGCGCGGCACCTTGGGCTGCACCTTCTCAGGCATTCTGATGTCGCCTTTCTCCTTAGCCACAGTCTTGGGGGCGTCTTTGGTGCGCTCGCGCTCAAAGTCGCTGTCCACGGCGTAGCACTTCATCGACGCGTCGAGCGCGAAGGTGATGCCGCCGCGCGGCGTGCCCTCTATCTTGGTGGCGCGGTTGCGCACCTTAAACTGATGGTAGAGCCCAGCGGCCTTAGTACCACTGAGGGACACTGAATTATAGGCTATCTTAGACCCCGCCATACCGTCCTCCATTGATGCGTCGGGACGTCCGAAGTCGGCCACTATATCATAGTAGCTCTTGCCTATATAGACCTCCTCCAGGTCGCGGTCGGCCGATACGTAGCGGCTGCCACCGCATCCGGCGATGAGCAGTGCACCGGCAAACAATAATGACAATGTTTTAGTATTCATTCTTCAACTAATTTACCTGATTGGAAAAGACCCTTGAGTTGAGTGCCATCGGGGGCGGTGTAGGTGCCCTGTCCGTGGAACTGGTCGTTGGCCCACAGGCCTTCATACTGTCCGCCGTCGGCATAGCGGCAAGTGCCCATACCCTCGCGGTGGTCGTTCACCCAACCGCCGGTATAGGTGGTGCCGTCCTCGAAAGTGATGGTCCCCTGCCCCATCATGTGGCCCTGCACGAAGGCACCCTCGTAGCGGTCGCCGTTGGCCCACACCTTGACCCCTTGGCCGTGGGGTGCGCCGTTGAGGAACGGCCCGTCATAGCGGGTGCCGTCGGGCCACACCAGGCTTCCTGTGCCCGTGCCCATGCCTGTCCAGTCGCCCTCCATCACGTTGCCGTTGGGGAAGCGGAAGGTGCCGTGTCCCTTGATGTAGTTCTTTTTCCACTGGCCACTGTACACCAAGCCGTCGGCCCAATAGTAGGTGCCCTCGCCGTCCTGCATGCCTTTCTTCCACATGCCGTCGTAGCGGTCGCCGTTGGGCCAGGTCATCAATCCCTTGCCCTCTATCTTGCCCTTGCCGCTGCGCTGACCCGTGTACACACGGCCGTCGTCGTAGGTGGTCGTCTCCACGACCTGTGCGCCGGCCAGCGTCGCCACAACCAGCAGCGTACCAAGCATAATGATGTTTTTCATCGTCATCTGTTATAGTGTATTTGTTTAATCAATACTCCTAATTTGTAGAAGCTAAAACACTTAAGGTTTATACCGTTGCCGCTCACGAAGCGGCTCTCCAAAGGTCCCTTGACCAGGTTGAACACATTGTACACCAGCTTCTGCAGCTTCAGGCGCCTCACGCGATTGTAGGTATGCAGCAGCCTCACACTCTCGCAGAAGCGCTGGTCTTCCCACATGCGGTCGTATATCTCCGCCAGGCTCTCCACCGCCTCCACGGTCTTGTGCAGAAACTCGGCGTTCTCCTCCACCTCACCGTTCACCACCGGGTTGTCGATGTGCAGTATCGGCACCATGTACTGCTCCAGCTGGTAGCCGAAGAGAGTGTCTTCGTGACCGTACTTGCTGATGCTCTCGTCGAACGGTATATGCTCCAGCACGTCGCGCCGCACCATGAAGTTGCTCGTCTGGAACGAGCGGTAGGGGTTCACCCTGCGCACCGCCACCGGCTGGCTCTCCAGCTTAGTGCCGTAGAGGTAGCGCAGGCGGTGCTTGGTGTCGTTGTAGCGCTCGTCGTACACGCGGCCGCCCACCACCACCGACGGGTTGCTGCCCAGCGTCTTAGCGTAAGTCTTCACGAACTGCTCCGGCACTATCGAGTCGCAGTCGAGGAACAGCAGGTACTCGCCCTTGGCATACTTCAGGAACAGGTTCCTTATGCTTGCGCGACCCACGTTCTTCTCCAGCTGTATGTATCTGGTCAACTCGCCTATACCCTTGTTCTGGTTCAAATAGTAGCCCGACGAGTGGTCGTCGATACAGACTATCTCATAGTCTTCCCTACCCGCGCTGGCGATCTGCGTGTCCAGACGCCTCACCAGCGGGTATGTGTAGTGGTTGTAGATTGGTATGCAAATAGATATCATCACTCAAACCTCATACTTATATCTCTATCTTGAGTCCGTCGTATGCCAGCTCCACGCCGGCAGGCAATAGCTTCATCGTCTCCTCGTGCAAGCCCATCTCGTGGCTCATGTGTGTCAGGTAAGCCCTCTCCGGCCCCACTTTCTCTATCACTTCCAGCGCCTCGGGCAGGCAATAGTGCGAGAAATGCTTCTCCCTGCGCAAGGCATTTATCACCAGCACCTTCACCCCCTTCAGCTTCTCCATCTCCTCGGGCGCCATGTAGTTGGCGTCGGTGATATACGCCAGCTCGCCCACCCTGTAGCCCAGCACCGGCAGGTCCTTGTGCATCGCCTTGATGGGCATCACCTCCACTCCCCGTTCTCCACTCCCCACTCTAAACTCACCACTCACCGTATGCAGATCCGCTTCCGGCAGTCCCGGGTACTGGTGCGGCTCGAAGATGTAGTGGTAGTCGCGCTCTATAGCCACGCGGGCCTCGGCGTTCAGGAACACATCCATCTTCCTATGCTGCACATAGTTGAACGACCTTATGTCGTCCAGTCCTGCAACATGGTCGCGGTGGGCGTGGGTGATGAGGATGGCATCCAGATGGTCCACCCCCTCGCGCAGCATCTGCTGCCTGAAGTCGGGGCCGATATCGAAGAGAATGTTCGTAAATTGAGAATTGAGAATTGATAATTGAGAACTATTGCCTGCGTCAGCCGAATTTTCAATTTTCAATTTTGAATTCTCAATTTGAAGCAACGCTGAGGTACGAAGACGCTTGTCGCGCGTATCGCCGGAGCGACACACGCGGCAGTGGCATGCTATCACAGGCACACCCTGAGAAGTCCCCGTGCCCAAAAAGGTCAACCTCATCCTATACTTAGTTTTAAGCTGCAAGTTTTAAGTTTTAAGCTGTAAGTGGCGCAGGGGCCACTTAAAACTCACAGCTTACAGCTCACAGCTCTCTACTCTTTGTGTGTCAGCTTGAAGCCCACGCCGTGGACATTCACTATCTCCACGCTCTGGTCGGCCTTCAGATATTTGCGCAGCTTGGTGATGTACACATCCATCGAGCGGGCTGCGAAGTAGCTGTCGTCCTTCCAGATCTTCTGCAGGCAGGTGTTGCGATCCACCAGCTGGCCGAAGTTGATGGCAAACATGCGCAGCAGGTCGCTCTCCTTGGCCGTAAGGCGCTGGATGTCGTCGCCCAGCACCAGGGTCTGGTGGGCATAGTCGAAGGTGAACTCGCCGATCTTAAAGACGTTCTTGTCCGGACGGTCCTCGTTGAACGAGCGGCGCATCGTGGCGTTGAGGCGCGCCAGCAGCTCCTCCATGCTGAAAGGCTTGGTGATATAGTCGTCGGCACCAATCTCGAAGCCTTTGAGCTTGTCGGCCTCCAGGTTCTTGGCCGTGAGGAAGATAAGCGGCACCTTCTTGTCCACCTTACGAATCTCCTTAGCCACAGCGAAGCCGTCTTTCACCGGCATCATCACGTCGAGTATGCAGGCGTCCACATCCTCCTCCTCAAACATATTCATAGCCTCCTCGCCGTCCTTGGCCCACACCACGGTGTAGCCCTTCTGTGTCAGATAAGCCTTCAGGATAGTACCCAGGTTGGGGTCATCCTCTGCTACCAGCAGTTTAATTCCAAGATTCATAATATTCCGTTTTATGAAAGTTTCTATTCTATACCTCTTTACTATCAATCCAAACCCACACCTCCCCACCTCTTTTCACCCCTCTTCAGCCCCTTCTCTCTCATCTTTCGTACCATTATAACACGGGAAATTGCATTTTATTGTATCAAATGTTAATTTTTTTTTGTTAATGCGTTTTTTCACCACCTTTTCTCCCTCCCTTCTCCGTCCCCGGTCCGTCTGTTCTACGGTTGTTTACCGGTTGTTTAACGGTTATACACCGTAGAACAACCGGTAAACAACCGTAGAACAGACGGAGAGGGGACGGAGCGGATACGGAGAGGAGGCGCGGATGAACAACTATATTTTTTTAAAGATGTAGATAATCCAATAAAATGATGTATCTTTGCAAAATGTTTCGCACCGGCCATTTGGGTGCAAACGATTGTGCGTCATGCAGATTGAAACGACATACAGGGCTGATTTCGACAACGAATGGGACCTTGCGGGTGTGCGTAACGCCCTCGAGGGGTCGCGGCACACGGTGCTTGTGGCCCACCAGAACGCCGACGGCGATGCCGTGGGGTCGCTGCTCGGAATGTGGCATTTGCTACAGGCAGTGAGGAGTGGGAAGAGTGAAGCGAAAGGTGAAATCACGGCCATGCTGCCCGACGGGGTGCCCATGGACCTCGACTGGCTGCCGGGCGCCGAGCATATCCTCAGCGGGAAGGCCGACGGCGATGCCTGCCGCAAGGCCATTGCCGAGGCCGACCTGGTGATATGCCAGGACCTCAACACGCTGGAGCGTACCGGCGTACTGGAGGCGCCGCTGCGCGAGTCCAAGGCAAAGCGGCTGCTGGTCGACCACCACGAGGCGCCGGAGGTGTGCTCGTTCGACATCGTGGTCTCCGAGCCCCACATCTCGAGCACCTGCGAGCTGGTCTACTGGCTCATGCAGCGGGCTTACGGCGACGAGGTCTTCGGCCGCGACGCCGCCACATGCCTCTACACGGGCATCTGCACCGACACCGGTACCTTCAGCTACAGCAACGAGCGGCCGAGCGTATACCTCGCCGCGGCGTCGCTGCTGCGCTACGGCATAGACCCCATGGCCATCAACCGCGAGATAAAGAACGTCTTCACCGAGGCGCGTCTGCGCTTCTTC
>ONUE01000120.1 GCA_900320975.1 uncultured Bacteroidales bacterium
GGACATAGAAGCTTTTAGAATGCGAAAAAGTGGGAAGGTAAAAAATGTGTTAATTCTTAAATGGGTAAATGTGTCTGTTATATACTTTGTATATGTTTTGTATATGCTCGTGTATATGTTTTGTATATGCTTTCTATATGCTTTTGTATATGTTTTGTATATGCTAAGTATATGGTAAGTATATGGTAAGTATATGGTAGGTATATGGTAACAATATGTGAGGGGGAGGTAAATCGTTATTGTGTAAAGTGAGGTGTTTGTGTTTATGAAGTATGGAGGGCATGAATGCAGAGTAGTTGTATATGAGGGTGGGGGCTGGAGAAAGGAATCCCCTGCTGGCGGAGCCGGCAGGGGATAGTTTGTTTGTGGAATAATATGTGTTACTCTACCCAGCGGACGTAGTCGGCTTTGCGGGGGAGGGGAGCGGGGATCTGTTTGGCGGGGAGGCCGAGGACGAGGTGGTCGATGCCTTCGTAGTCGCCTTCGATGCCGAGGTCACGCAGAATCTGCTTGCCTTCTTCGCTGTCGAACTCCTCCTTGGCGCGGTGTATCCAGCAGGAGGCCAGGCCTACGGCTTCGGCGGCATTGGCCATGTTGGTGATCACGGCGCAGCCGTCGTAGAGGTAGGTGGGCACCTTACGGTCGGCGAGCACGAGCAGCACCACGGGCGCACCGTAGAAGGGGTCAAACCCTTCGGTGGGCTTCTCGCCGCGCTGCACCTTGAGCTCGTTCCAGATGCGGCCGTTCATGTCCGACAGGCGGTCGCGCAGCGCCTTGTTGGTCACCGCCACAATCAGCGGGCTCTGCTTGCCGTGGCCCGTGGGAGCCCATGTGCCGGCCTCGCAGACCTTCTCTATCAGTTCCTTCGCTGGCATCTCAGCCAAAAAAGCACGGCAGCTGCGCCGTGCTTTCATATTGTCAAGAGCACCCTGGTTCATTGTTTGATGACTTTCAGGAGGTTCACGATAGCCACAGCCGTCGAGGCGGTCTGTGCGATGTTCTGACTGTTGATGTTGGCAAGGCCCGAGCTGGCGAGCAGCTTGTCGACGAAAGCGCTGGCGTTGGCGCTGGTGATGAGGCCTGCCGACGAGGCGATGAGGCCCGACGTGAATGCCTGGCGGTATTCAGGGTTGTCCTTGTTCTGCTTCAGGTTGGCGTAGCTGGTGGCCAGAGCCAGAGCGTTGTTGAGGTTGGTGGCGTTGGTCAGGTCGATATTACCTGAGCTACGGTAGGCGCCGTAGAGGCCCTGCACGGCGGAGCCGCAGGACTGGCCCGAAGCCTTGGCCACAGAATTGCTGCTTGCAGCGGCGTTGAAGAGGCTGCACGACGTCATCGCCAATGTGGCAAAACATACCAAAAGAACGCTTAATCTTTTCATAATCATTATTTAATTACGTTAGTGTTGGTTTACTTGATGACTGCAAATATACAAAAAAACTAATATCTAAACGAGAATTACCAAAAATGCCCGTCATAAAAGTCAACGCCAGAAGCGTGATGTGATGTCGTGCAGCGTGCCCTCCACCACGCGGTAGAGGCGCTGGTTGGTGCGGCGGCTCTTCAGTGGGCCGAGGTGTGCGAGGTAGGGTCCGAGCTTTAGGTAGTCGAGGTTGGAGAGGTTGACCTTGGGGGAGGGCAGTGTGCGGCCGCTCCACCAGGCGGTATGCAACCCAGGGTGGCGTTTGCGCACCCCGGCCAGTAGGCTGTCCACCTCGTCGGGTGCCGCGTCGCCACCCAGCAGCGCCAGGCAGCTCACGCGCCCCTGGTGCTTGCTGAGCATCACTTCGATGGCCTGTCCGTCGAGCGGCTCGCCGCTGTCGGCCCACAGGTACTTCGAGTGGCACCCCGGGCAGCGGCAGGGACATCCGCTGAGGTTCACGGCAAGCGTCACCTCGTCAGGAATCTCTTGAAACACTATGTTGCTGTCGATGTACTTGAGCATGAATTTTAGTTTTAAGCTGTAAGTTTTAAGCTGTAAGTGGGAGCGGTAGCCACTTAAAACTTAAAACTTACAGCTCACAGCTTACATAGTGGCGTAGTAACGACGGCTGGCCTCCTCCTGGCGCGGCTTGCTGAAGTTCGACACGCGGCGCAGGTAACCGATGACACGGGTCAGATAATCAATGTTATGCGAGTGACACTTCGGGCATTCCTTTAAGTAGCGCTTGTCGATGTGGCCGCAGTCGTTGCAGATGGTGTTCGGTATGTTGAAGGTGAAGTAGTTGCAGCCCTCCTTGGCGGCCACCTCGAGCAGTTGCATGTACTGCTGCTGGGTGAGGTGCTCCTCGAGGTTGCAGTGCAGCGCCGAGCCGCCGGTGAGGTGCTCTATATAGGGGGCACCGTGCAGGCGGAACTTGTCGAGCACCGTCAGCGAGGTGTCCTCGACGATGTAGAAGTAGCTGTTGTAGCAGTCGCGCGGCACGAAGTAGCCGTCCTCGCGGTCCCACTTGGCGTGCTTCACGCCCACGTTCTCGGCGGGGATCATTTCGCAGTTGAACATCACATCCTTGGTGCGGTATTCCTTGTTCTTCTTCTCCACCAGACCGAGCACAGTCTGCACGAACTCGCGGTATTGCGGGTTGTCGTTGATGGGTATGCCCATGAACTCGGCGGCCTCCACCAGGCCGTTGACGCCGATGGTGAGGTACTGGCGGGCGATGTTGATGTATCCTGCATCGAAGAGCGGCAGCATGCCGTGGGCCTGCAGGTCCTTGAGGTTCTCGTTGTAGGCCAGCTGCACCTTGTGGCACAGGTCTATTATGTCGGTCAGGAACTCCTTGTAGTCCTTACCGTTGTTGACGGCATACTGTATGCAGCGGTTGAGGTTGATGGTAAGCACGCTCTTGGAGCCCGTGCTCACGCCGCCGGCACCCAGCGTGTAGCTGAAGCCGTTGTCGGTGATCTCGTTGCGGAGGCGGCAGCAGCTGGAGAGCGAGTCGGCGTTGTCGCTGATGTAGGTGAAGAACGAATGTCCCTCGGCATACATCTCGGCCGTGAATTTAGCCATGTCGCTGTCCACGAAGTGGCCCTCTTTGTCGTACAGCAGAGCCATAGTCTCCACGGGGAAGGTGAGGACTGCCTTGGTGCGCTCGGCGTTGAACCAGCGCATGAAGCGCTTCTGCAGCCAGCAGAGGCCCTCCCAGTCGGGCTCGCTGCCGTCGGGGAAGCGGAACTCGCCGAAGAGGCTCTCGAAGTAGGGCTTGTCGTAGTAGGCGATGTTCCAGAACACCGACTGGAAGTTGCGGGCGCCCGTGGGCTGGTTGAGGCTGTAAACGATCTGCTCGAAGCAGTCGGTGATGACCTTGTCCATGGTCTTCTGCCTCAGGCTGAGGTCCACCACGCGGTCGGGCTCTTTCCAGTATTCCTTGCCGTAGTCCTTCTGGATGAAGTAGTTGAGGTACATGAGGAACTCCGGAGTGGCGCAGGCGCCGCTGAGCATGGAGCTCACCATGAAGACCATGTTGATAAATCCGCCGCAGAACGACTTGAGGTTCGTCGGAGCCGTGCTGTTGCCGCCGATGCCGACGGTGCCGCCCAGCAGCCACGGGTACATGGTGATGGAGGCGCAGTAGTTGGCCAGACTGGTCTCGTCATTCTTATATATAAAGTGGTGCGTCAGCAGGTCGATATAGCGGTTGGAGAGGTCCTTGCCGTACATCTGCTTGATGCGGTCGGTGAGCAGACGGCGGTTGAGGCGAATGAAGCTGCTCTTCGGCAGCTCGCCGATGAGGGTGGCGATGTTCTTGTTCTCGACGTTGGCGTTGGCGTCGTACTTGCTGCCCGTGGCGGCGTTGGCGGCGTCGACAGTATCTTCGACAGGCTGCCCAGGTCCACGGGCTCTTTCACCGAGTCGAACGCCTTGACGATGGCGTTCATGATTTTGTCAAGAGAGAAGCGTTCGGTTACACCCTCACGCTTCGTAATTGATAACGTGTTCTCCATATTCGTTAGTTTTCGCGTTTAATAATACGGCTGTGGCAGGTCTCCTGGCTCAGTCCATCGCGGGCGCGCCTTCTCAGGGCCTTGAGTGCCCCAATGGCATCATGCACCCACTTAACGGAACATTACAGTTGCGCGTCAGCCCATGATTCTCACATGGTTCCCTATTGTTCGCCACTGGCGAGCCATAGCCTTTTTCCGGTTGCAAAATTACAACCTTTCCCGAAACCCCACAAATAAAGTTGTACACAAAAATCTGTTGAAAACCGCCCCGCTCCCTTGCCATTTCGGACATCCTCCGCCATCCCTTTTCCTTGTCCGCCGCCTCTCCGTCCCCCCTCCGTCCCCGCTCCGACCAAAAACCGTTAAACAACCGGTGAACAGTCGGAGCGGGGACGGAGGGGGGACGGAGAGGGGGCGGTGTTGAAAAATAATTATGAAATAAATTTGCAATCGTTTCGGGAATTATGTATATTTGCACTTCGTAATCTTGCCAAGGATTATAGGAAATCAACAATCAATCAATAAAATAAACACTATGAACAACAGCATTTACATGTTCCCCAAGCCCGAGAACGAGCCCGTCAAAGGTTACGCTCCCGGTAGTCCTGAAAGAGTTGAAATCCGCAAGGCTCTCGACGAACTCTACAAGAAGGTGACCGAGATTCCCGCCATCATCGGTGGCAAGGAAGTGAAGACCAAAAATATGGGCGAGATTGTGATGCCCACCGAGAACCACCATGTGCTGGCCCGCTACCACAAGGTGGGAGAGAAGGAAGTGAAGGCCGCCATCGACGCCGCCATGAAGGCCCAGAAGGAATGGGCCGAGACGCCCTGGATGGACCGCGCCAGTGTGATGCTCAAGATAGCCACCCTCATCAGCGGCAAGTACCGTTACCTCATCAATGCCGCCACCATGCTGGGCCAGGGCAAGACCACCATGCAGGCCGAGATCGACAGCGCCTGCGAGCTCTGCGACTTCCTGCGCTACAACGTGCACTATGCCAGCCAGATATACAACGACCAGCCCTGCAGCGACAAGGGCACGCTGAACTACGTGACCTACCGCGCCATGGAAGGCTTCGTCTTCGCCATCACGCCGTTCAACTTCACCTCCATCGCCAGCAACCTCTGCATGAGCCCCGTGCTGATGGGTAACGTCTGCATCTGGAAGCCCAGTACCACCGCCATGCTGAGCAACTACCTGCTGATGAAGATCTACAAGGAAGCCGGTCTGCCCGACGGCGTGGTGAATTTCCTGCCCGGCAGCGGCGCCCTCATCGGCAAGGTGGCCTTCGCCGACGAGAACCTCGCCGGTGTCCACTTCACCGGCAGCACCGCCACCTTCAAGGGCTTCTGGAAAGCCATCGGCCAGAACATCGATAAGTACAAGAGCTATCCCAAGATTGTCGGCGAGACCGGCGGCAAGGACTTCATCATGGTGCACAAGAGCGCCGACCCCGACCAGGTGGCTACCGCCATCGTGCGCGGTGCCTTCGAGTTCCAAGGTCAGAAATGCTCCGCCGCCAGCCGTGCCTACGTGCCCAAGAGCATGTGGCCCAAGGTGGAGAAGATTGTCGGCAAGATGCTCAAGGAGATCAAGATGGGCGACGTGCGCGACTTCAGCGCCTTCGTCAACGCCGTCATCGACGAGGCTTCGTTCGACAACTGCAAGCGCTATATCGACCACGCCAAGAAGAGCAAGGATGCCGAGGTGATCTTCGGCGGCAAGTGCGACAAGAAGAAGGGCTGGTTCGTGGAGCCCACCGTCATCCTGGCCAAGAAGCCCGACTACAAGAGCATGTGCGAGGAAATCTTCGGACCCATCATTACTATATATGTATATGACGACAAGGACTACGAGAAGGCCTGCCAGCTGTGCGACAGCACGTCGCCCTATGCCCTGACGGGAGCCATCTTCTCGAGCGACCGCAAGGCTCTGCGTACGGGTTACGACCTGCTGAAGAATGCTGCAGGCAACATCTACTTCAACGACAAGCCCACCGGTGCCGTTGTGGGTCAGCAGCCCTTCGGCGGTGCCCGTGCCAGCGGTACCAACGACAAGGCCGGCAGCTACCTCAACCTCATCCGCTGGACCTCGCCGCAGGCCGTCAAGGAGACCTTCGACCCCGCCCGCGACTACAAGTATCCGTTTATCAGCAGCGCGAAATAATAATTAAAAAAAATAATAAAAAACTAAATTAACTATGAAAAAGTACTTGAGATTTTTTGCAACTCTGTTGTTTTTGGCCACCTCGACGGGCTTTCTGGTTTCGTGCGGCGAGAAGGACAAAGTAACTGACAGTACCGAAGCCAACAATACGGTAAGTTTGGACGGTACCAGGTGGGAGTGGAGACATCCCGATGCTGACCATACGATGGGAATGTTGGATGTATCGGTTGAATTCAACGGACCCAGGCTTGTTTCGGTGACTACGACAGATATGAGCACCGGTATCTTGACTGTAAAAAATTATTTGGGTACATACTCCTGTTCGGGTAACAATGGGACGTTGGCATTGCGTGATGACGACACGGAGACTAATTTCAACGCGACATTCACTGTTAACGGGTCGACGATGACACTGCAATGCAATGGTGATACCTACACATTGACTAAAAAACAGTAAAGCGGCCCTAGACGAAGATAGGCGGTTCGTTAGAATCGCCTATCTTTTTAATGTAAGGAGTAAATGAAATGACAAAGATGAAAGGTGTTTTGGTATTGTGGTTGGCTCTGTTGTCGGCCGGATTGGCATCAGCGCAGGACAGCAGCTATGCGCGGCGCATCATCTGTGACCTCAGCAGCGA
>ONUE01000063.1 GCA_900320975.1 uncultured Bacteroidales bacterium
AGCTCGCTGTAGAAGTGGTCGGCGCGCACTGGAGTGCCGTCTTCCTTCATCTCGCGCAGGTCGGCGATGTCGATGGTGATACCCTTGTTGAGGTAAGCCAGCTCGCGCATACGCTCGAGCAGCGTGTCGTACTTGTATTCGGTGACAGTGAAGATGGTGGCGTCGGGATGGAAGGTCACCTTGGTGCCGCGTTTGTCGGTGGTGCCCACCTCGCGTACAGCGTAGAGGGGCTTGCCCTTGCTGTATTCCTGCTCGTAGATCTTGCCGTTGCGGAAGACGTTGACAGTCATGTGGTCGCTGAGTGCGTTGACGCAGCTGACACCCACGCCGTGCAGACCGCCGGAGACCTTGTAGCTGTTCTTGTTGAACTTACCGCCGGCGTGCAGCACCGTCATCACGACCTCGAGGGCCGAGCGGTGCTCCTTCTCGTGCATATCCACGGGGATACCGCGGCCGTTATCCTCGACGGTGATGCTGTTGTCGGGGTTTATCTTCACGTCAATCTTGTTGCAGAAGCCCGCAAGAGCCTCGTCGATAGAGTTGTCCACCACCTCGTACACCAGGTGGTGCAGACCGCGCTCGTTCACGTCGCCAATGTACATGGCCGGGCGCACGCGCACAGCTTCTAAGCCTTCAAGTACGGTAATGTTACTCGCACTGTAGTCAGTTCTCTGATTATCTTCCATATAGCGTATTGTTATTTTCTAATTACTAGAGTGCAAAGATACGAAAAATACTCGATACGGAGACCGGAAAAATATATAAAGTTATTAACAATATTTTCGCGCGTGCGTGAGAAGGCCTCACCGCAGGAGTGTGACAGTGCCGACGGCTTTCTGCCACCGATTGGGGGTGTGCAGATAGCGGTATTTTAAGTGCCATACGTAGGCCCCTTGTGCACAGCTACTTCCGTCCCATCCGGTGGCAAGGTCATTGGTGTGGAACACCTGAAACCCATAGCGGTTGTAGATGGTAAGCTCGCCCTCTATCTCTTCCGCTGCCGCTATAGTGAAGCGGTTGTTGATATCATCCCCCGGGGTGAAGACATTGGGCACGTAGATACCTTCATTTATGATGTGTATCACGGCGCTTGCCGTATCGCTGCAGTAGTCGTTCATGGCAGTCAGCACAACCACAATGCTGTCAGACACTTCGGGTATTGTGTAATGCAGCGGGTTCCCGGTGAAAGCCAATGTCTTCCCGTTCACCGCCCACTCACGGCTGGAGGTATTGGCGCTGATATCGTAGGCTTCGAAAGAGTTTTGTTTGTCAAACTGTATAAGTTTCGGTTCGACAGTCATTTCGGCCACAGGCCATGTTATAGGCTTAAGTGTTATTGTGCTATCGGTTGGGCACTCAGCCTCGGCGTGCAGCGTGACATACGTGATGGCCGTCGGCGAGAGTTCTATCACGCTGTCTCTTTCGTGACCATGCAACTCGGGGATGTCGGGGACTGTGCTCCATTGCATGTTATGCCATTCCGATGTGTCGATGTGCTGCGTAGAGAGGCGGTAAGTGTGGCTGTAACAGTCGCCATCCACCTCTATGCCCAATATAGATTCATTCCATTCCGTCAGACTGATGGCAAATATCGAGTCGCAGCCCGCTGCAGTGCTCAGGCTGTCGAGGTAGTTGCCTGCCGTGAGCAGCACGGTGTCGCGCCACAGGTAGGGTGTCCCCTTGCAGAAGCTGTCGGTTTCCTCCGAATAGTATGTCGGATGTACCCGTAGAATCAAATCTTTGTTGCTGCTCCATCGGCGGCAGCTGTTGTTGTGCAGCGTGGCTCGCAGGAAGTGGGTTCCTGTGTCGGCAAAATGCAGTGGCAGTGTAAGGCTGCGGCCCACCGAGTCGCCGTCGAGTAGCCATTTTATGTCGTGAGGCGAGCTGTCGGTCACCATCTCCACCGTCACGCTGTCGCCTTGGCAGATGTCGGCCACGTCGTCCACCTCGACACCGTTTACCAGTAGCCGAATATTCTGCATGCCCATGGCAGCGACGAATGCGTAGCTCTCACAGGAGCCCATGCCGTAGTATATAGCCTGGAATCTGCCATGGTTACAGGCCAGGGTGTGGGTGCCGGGTGTCACTCTCAGCTGGGCGTAGCTATAGGTGCTGTCGAAGGCCGTGAAGGCCGTGTTCACGGGCATGCCGTCGAGCGTCATCCCTTGCACAAAACTTTTCTTTACGACCACATTGGTATAAATCTCTGTCGTCGTTATATCCGTGCTGACAGCAAAGAAGGTGCTTTGCTGTACCCCCTGGTCCAGCGGCGGCAATATCACCGATGAGGGGTCGCCTAAATTCGAATTGCCGTAGTCGGCGGTGAAATACATACATGCCGTCACCGGCTGCGAGGTGCTGATGTGGTAGAGGTCATGACGCTCGAGCAGGAGGCTCTCTCCGGCGTTGAGTACGGCGGTGTTGGCACCATTGATTGATACGTTGCACATGTCGGACGCGGAGGTTATCATCACCTGGTCGTCAGCCTCTCGCCCAGCCAACGGTACAACGATGAATTCCTTTCCCCAGTAGTCCAGAGGCACGGCCTGCTCGAAAAGATGGTCACAAGTGCTGAGGCCCACGTTGGTGCACATGTTGCCTTGGAAGACGGCAATGGGCTTGCAGTCATCGGCCACGATTCTTGTGCCAGTACTAGGCCAAGTGATATAGTGTTCAGGAGAATTACAGTCGAATTCGACCGTCTCGCCAGCCATCAGGAGGAAGCTAGTCCTCTGCCAGTCAGGGGGTGTGAGAATGTTGACCAAGGTGCTGTCTTCCACGGCCAGAACTGTGAACTCTGGACTGGTATGGCAGTAATTGTTTGGAGACATGAGTTCGTTAACCTCGTAGCATTGCACCATGTAGCGCGAGCGTAGCGTGGAGGTGGGGTATATGGTGGCGATGTCGTAGGAGTAAGACCTGTAATTCGAGGCGAAAACCGATATGTCGCGGTCGGAGGTTACGTGGTAACCCTTGCCGTGCTCGTCGTGCACTTCGACACTGTCGCTGCTCATCGGGGCAAGTGTCAGCGTGTGGCTCCACGTGCCGCTGGCATTTGTCAGATGCACCTCGGCGCCTTCCTCGGCCGTGACAATAATAGAGTTTTGTTGCGCATCTCGGTTTTGCATGAAGGTTAGCCAGAAGTCGCGCCCCTGCGTGGAATATGCCTGTTGGGCATGTGTAACAAATCCTGCGAAAGAAAGCAGTATTATGATAATCGCTCTTTTTATTTGTATTTTTACTCTTGCGGACATTGTGCTTTGCCTCGTGGTTTATTCCTCCCTTTATATATGACGGAGAAGTTGCCAAAAATGTTCAATTTTTAACTTTATTTAACTCTCATTTTGTTGTTTTCTTCTTTGTCCCCTTTCCGCCTCCCCTCCGTCCCCGCTCCGTCTGTTTAACGGTTGTTCTACGGTTGTATTACGGTTGTTCTACGCTTTATAACCGTTAAACAACTGTAGAACAATCGTTAAACAACCGTAGAACAGACGGAGAGGGAGCGTAGCGACACCGGTGAGACGGCGAGTGGGGTGCTGTGGGCTTTAGGCGTTTTTATTTGTAGTATTTAAAAAATAGTTGTATTTTTGCAACGTGAAGTGTGACGTGAGCGGTGGTTTAAAGCTATGTGAATATGAAAGTTAGAAAGAAAGCTATATTGCCGGCTTTGCTTTTGTCGTGTGTTGTGCTCCTCAGCAGCTGCGACACGTACTACTTTGGTCTAAAGCCCACGAAGCATCGTTCGCGCACCAACAAGGAGAATATGTACGTGCATAAAGCCACCGTGAACGGCAATAAGCAGTACCCCACGAGCCGCAACGCCAAGCCCGTCGGCATGCACAAGCAACGTAAAGTGAAGTAACGCACAGTTAGAGAGCAATGACAAGGAAAGCGGCCATAGTGACAATTCTGTTTCTGAGCATCATCGTGCCTTTCGCAACCCGGGGGCAGGAGTTCCGCTGCAGTGTGACTATCAACAGCCAGAAGCTGCAGACGACGACCCAGGGCTACGAATCGGGCGACAAGAAGGTGTTCGACAACATGAAGCAGGCCATAGAGGATCTTGTCAACGGCCGCAAGTGGACCAACATGTCCTTCGAGCAGGTGGAGCTTCTGGACTGCTCGATAGCGCTGATTCTCAACACGCGCTCGTCGGCCACCGAGTTCGGCGGACAGCTGCAGATACAGCTGCGGCGCCCCGTCTACAACTCGACTTACAATAGCGGCCTGTTCAACTACCTTGAGTCGGGCACCTTCACCTTCGTCTACAACGAGAGCCAGCCGCTGGACTTCGACATCAGCAATTTCTACGGCAACCTCTCGTCGGCCATCGGCTACTACTGCTATCTCATGCTCGGCATCTATCTCGACAGCTACGCCCCCAATGCGGGTGAGCCGTACTATGCTTTGGCCCAGCAGGTGCAGCAGTCGGCCGAGAACAGCGGCTTCGCCGGATGGCGCGGTACCGACGGGCAGAAGAGCCGCTACTGGTTCATGGAGAACCACACCAACGGCGCCTACACCGAGCTGCACGATGTGTACTACAAGTACCACCGCCTGGGTCTCGACATGATGACCAAGGACCAGCCGCAGGCGCGTAGGGCCATAATAGAGGCTCTGCAGGACCTGCAGAAGCTCAACAAGAAGCGCACCAACCTGCTCAGCGTGCAGCAGTTCGTGGATGTCAAGATGCAGGAGATAGTCTCCATCTTCACCCCCGCGCCGGCAGAGGAGCAGAAGCAGGTGTATGCCATAATCAGGGAGGTGAGCCCCATCAATGTGGTGAAACTGAAAGATTTTGCAACAAGGTAGGGGGTAGGAGTTAAGAAGTTAAGGAGTTAAGAAGTTAAGAAGATGAGGAGTTAAGAATATATGGAGTTAAGAAGATGAGGAGTTAAGAAGTTAAGACAATGGCTTAGGCTGGTACATTTGTCTTTAACTTCCAGCGAGCAAAGCGAGCGATAACTTCTATAACTTCTTAACTCCCCCCAAATAAAGAAGAAAACATTATAAACAATAACAATATGACACAAATACCCATACAGAAAGAAACGATAGACCGCATTGCCGCGGCCAACAAGATCCAGAACCCCGGCAAGGCCAGCATCCGCGAGATGCGCAAGATGATACAGGATGTGGAGAAGGAGACCGGTGTGCGCTTCGTGAAGATGGAGATGGGCATCCCCGGCCTGCCTGCCCCGCAGGTGGGTGTCCAGGCCCAGATCGAGGCCCTCAAGAGCGGCGTAGCCAGCATCTACCCAGAGATCTACGGTACCGCCGACTTCAAAAAAGAGGCTGCCCGCTTCGTCAAGAACTTCCTCGACATCGACGTCACGCCCGACTGCTGCGTGCCCACCGTGGGCTCGATGCAGGCAGGCTTCGCCAGCTTCCTGACGCTGACCCGCTACGATGCCAAGAAGACCAAGGTGCTCTTCATCGACCCCGGCTTCCCCGTGCAGAAGCAGCAGTGCCGCGTGCTCGGCATCCCGATGAAGGCCTTCGATGTCTATGAGTACCGTGGCGACAAGCTGCGCGACAAGCTCGAAGAGGAACTGAAGGACGGCGATGTGGCCTGCATGATTTTCAGCAGCCCCAACAATCCCGCCTGGTTCTGCTTCACCGACCACGAGCTGCAGATTATCGGCGAGATGGCCAACAAGTACGGCGTTGTCGTGATGGAGGACTCGGCCTACTTCCTGATGGACTTCCGCAAGGACTACAGCGTCCCCGGCAAGGCCCCCTTCCAGCCCACCGTGGCCAAGTACACCGACCTCTACGTCATCATGATCTCCGGCTCGAAGAGCTTCAGCTATGCCGGTGAGCGTATCGCCATGATGGTCTGCTCGCCCAAGCTGTTCAACATGGAGTGCCCCGACCTGGCCCGCTACTACAGCCAGACGCAGCTCGGCCGCGCCCTCATCTTCGGCACCCTCTACTGCCTCAGTAGCGGCACGGCCCACAGCGTGCAGTACGCTATGGCCGCCATGCTCAAGGGCGCCAACGACGGCACCTTCAACTTTGTGAAGGATATCCGCGAGTACGGCGAGAAGGCCGGTATCATGAAGAAACTCTTCACCGACAACGGCTTCTACATCGTCTACGACAAGGATATGGGCGAGGACATCGGCGACGGCTTCTACTTCACCTTCTGCTACCCCGGCTATGAGGGTGTCGACCTGCTGAACGAGCTCATCCGCTACGGCATCAGCGCCATCGCCCTCGACATCACGGGCAGCCACAAGCAGGGCATCCGTGCCTGCGTGGCCCTGGTGCAGCGCGACCAGTTCCCCGACCTCAAGGCTCGCCTCGAGGCCTTCCACAAAGACCATCCTGTGAAGTAAAAGGATATAGGATAAAAAAAAGAGCCGCTCAACCGAGCGGCTCTTTTTTTATTTAAGGTATTTTGTTAAAAAATCATAACGGATGTCCTATTTTGGGCTGTTGGGTGGCTATTATATATATAGATAGACTTTACTATTATAATACGTCTTTGGGTATAAGATAATGAGGTGGGAAGAATGGAGTCCTTTCTGCCAAATGTGAAAAATAAATTGACTCCGCATGTTAAACAAAACAATTACAAAAAAATGAAGAGACGTTTTACGTTGTTGGCGTTAATTCTGTCGATGTTTTGGGTCGGCACGTTAGCGCAGGTGACAAGTCCGTGTGACTTGATGTTGGTCCCCGAAGAGGACAATTTGTGCGTCATGGAGAAGCGAGCCATGAACTACTCGTGGGTTCGTGCATGCCGTGGCGGTGTGTCGGTCTATCGAGCCTATTCCCCGTCGGCAGTTAGCTACACATGGGATGTGGTCGGTGGCACCTGGACCCTAAGTGGAAATGGTACGATATGTACTATAATTTGGGGCGACGGCGACGCCGGCATGGTGCAAGTCGTGGCTATGCGCAGCGACAGCACAACGTGTGAAGGATACTCTCATGTAGAGTTGCTCGACAAGCCAGTTATCGGACTGGTGTCTTCCCCTAATTATGTAGTAGACCCCAGTAACCCCCAAGAGAAGTGGATTGAAGTCTGTGCCTGGGACACTATCATCCTGACCGACAACAGCACCAATGGTGGCCTGCCCATAGCTGAATACTATTGGGAGTCGCCCTATGGTATCTCCAGCAGCCGCACTTTCTCTTTCGTGGCCAATACCCCTGGCGATAGTTATGATATTATACACCGTGCCTATAATGAGTGTGGCTGTTACGATGAAGAGAAAATAAAGATAATCATCAAAGACGAGTGCCCGGTTAAATTCTCCTGCTACGGCGCTGTGTGTGGCAACTCTGATGCTACCTATACTATAGAGGAGCCCAACTTCAGCGAATACAACTGGAGCATAACCGGTGGTCAACTGCTTCCCCCCACCAATGGGCGCACCGTACATGTGCATTGGAATACCCCCGAGAGTGGCTATGGTACACTCTATCTCGACGGTACCTTCAGCGAATGTGAATGTAAGTCGCGCAAGAGCATCCGTATTCCGGTCATCTCCGGCGACGTGCCCATCTCTGGCACAGACACTATCTGTGTGGGTGATTCGTACGAGTTCTCTCTGCCTCTGTGGGGCGCTACAGAGTACACTTGGAGTGTCAGTAATCCAGCGATTGTTACTCTTTATTCAGATGCCAATATCGTAAGCGTCCGTGCTTTGCAGACGGGCTCCTATACCCTGACGGCTACCGTCGAGTGTGCCTTCTTGAATTGCGGACCTTATACTATTGAGAAAACGATTGTGGTGAAGGATATACTCTCAATCACCCCTGATTCGCCCGAGGTGTGTGCCGGCAGTGAGGTAACCTTCAATGCCGATCCCAACAGCGTCAGCTACTGGAGCGTAGAGCAGAACAATCAGGTCGTCTACAGCACGACAGGTGTCACCATGACCTACACCTTCGACAACAGCGGCCTCTATACCGTTTATGCCCAGAACAGCAACTTCTGCAACCGTGCATCGCAAGTTGTCCGCGTTACCGATCGTCCGAGCTCTCCATACGTCACTTCTGGCCCCACCAACGTATGCCCCAATAGCACCTACACCTACACTGCCGCATCAGCCGCCCCTGGATGCTACATCCTCTGGGAATGGATTGACGACAACGGAACACAACAATACTCTGGCACTAAAGTGAACATTACTTTTGGTTCCGTATTGCACGACATCAATGTCTATCAGGTCAACCGTACCACCGGCTGCATGTCCGAACCAACCGTCTACCATGTGCAAACCTTGCAGTTGGCCCCATGGCCCTACCACAGAGTAATCAAGATTTGCCCCTATCAGCAGCGTACCCTCAACAGCCTTGTCGACCAGTCCAGTGATGGTGTTATCTACCGTTGGACTGTGATACCCACGAATGCCATTTCCATCCAAGACTCTGGCATGGCAGCAAAGGTAAAACTGTTGGCCAACTATATCGACGGTAGTGTTGTCGAAGCCAAGATTATTCTTATGCGTCAGTGGTGTGGCGGTGTGCAGTACGACACCGTTATTGCCCATGTGGGTGAAATCGATCCGCCTACCATTATTCCTCCTGACGAAATTTGCGTTAATCGGTCTAATAGATTCACCATAGCCAACTGGGAGGAGGCCGATCAGGAGAATACTTATTGGTACATCAGCACAGGTTTACTCTTTCCAGTCAACCGTATCTATGGCGTACCGGC
>ONUE01000081.1 GCA_900320975.1 uncultured Bacteroidales bacterium
CCTGACTGCGGCCTGCAGGTATGACACCTTCATTGGCCGAGAGGAGTATGACGCGGCGGAAGTCAAGGTTACGGGTCTCCAGCACACCGAGCACCTGCAGGCCCGAGAGGGGCTGGCCAAGGAACGAGATGCTGTGGCGCTGCGCTATGCGGATGTAGACACGTTCGAGGGTTGTAAGGTCGGTGATATAATGATATTCCTCCTGCAGTTGGCCGAAGTAATCGAGTATTTCTACCAGTCCGCCAAGCGCCTGCTTCTCTTTCTTGTTGCTCTCCACGGTATCGTCCGCCACCAGCATCTCGGCCATGCGTCGCAGTATGGCGAGCACGCCGTCGGGGCTCTGCACCTCTGCGGGGAAGAGGAAATCAAGACGGTCGGTGGCCACAATGGCCCCTATTTCCGCTGCAGAGCAGCGTATGCGGTTCTCACGACGGAGCTGGTCGGCAGCATACTGGCGCAGGTCTTTGCGGCCCAGCAGACGGCCTACGAGGAAGCTGCCCAGCACATCCACGATGTCGGCATGATAGTAGCCCTGGGCATTTGCGCGGCGGTAGAGCGAGAGCAGACGCAGCACGAGGGCGTGGATGCCGCTGTCGGCATAGGGGTAGCCCATGGTGACGTTGACGCTGTAGCCGGTGCCCGTCTCCGGCAACGCGCCGAGGGTAGGCACCAGCAGGCTTTCGTCGGCGAGGACTATGGCTGTGCTCTCCGGGTCGGCAAGCCAGTCGGCGTTGCGCGTCAGCAACTGACCGGCATATTTACACTGCAGGACAGCCTCGGGGCACTCCACGATATGCACTTTCTTGTCCCCAACACCGAACAGCGAGATGCCTCGCGGCTCAATCTCGGGGAACTCGCCGCTGTGCTTGCGCAAGAAGAGACCTGCCTCCTGCATGGGGTCGGCATAATAGTAGGGGTCGCCGTCGGTGAGCAGATGGCCTATACCGCGGCGCACATACTCGCCGATGATGCGGCGCTCACATTCGGACAGGGCATTGAAGCCAACGAAATAGAGGGCGTCGTATTGGCAGCCGTCGGCCAGCGTGGCTATATTCTCGGCCACATGGCGGTAGGCCATGCCGCCGTAGGCTTCGCCACGTGCGGTGAGGTGTTCGCGCAGCAGACGGTAGTAGTCGTGCAACAAGTGGTAGAACTGCAGATAGTCGCGCTGGAAGGGACTCATGTAAGGGTTCTCGATATCCCACTCGCCGATAGCCTTCAAGTCGTGTAGGTTGACGAAGAGGTCGCGCGCATCGACACAGTAGCGGTCTATCTCGGAGAAGTCGCCGAGCATCATGTCGCCGAAGGCCATGAATTCCTCGAAGGTCTGGTACTTGCGCTCGTCGCCGCCAATCTGCGTGTGTATGCGGTAGAGCTCGAAGAGGAGGAACTCGTTGGGCACTATCTTGAGGCCGCCGAGCTGCGCCACAAGGTCGTCGATGACGGTAATATGCGGCAGAAAGAAGGTCGTGCCTTCGGTAGCGGAGAGCTGCTCGAAAGCACGGCGCAGGAAGAGCTCCGAACGGTGGTTGTTGAAGACAACGAGCACACGGTCAGTGTCGTGCGGATGCTCACGGAGGATACGCGCTGCTACTTGGCGGAGGAAAGTGTCCATTGGCGTGCCTGTTCGAGAGTTTCGGGCTTGCCGACGTCGAGCCAGTGGTCCGGCGAATGGCGGTAACAGCCTATGCGGTGACTGCGCGACAAGCGTATGTATTCATCGATGACGGGATATGGATGGTCAGCCTCGGGCAACAGGG
The DNA here is from genome assembly GCA_900320975.1 of uncultured Bacteroidales bacterium. Classification (GTDB taxonomy): domain Bacteria; phylum Bacteroidota; class Bacteroidia; order Bacteroidales; family P3; genus Colimorpha. Next base: position 1,761 of record ONUE01000081.1, read on the forward strand.
CGAAGAGCGCCGGGCTCACCACGGAGACGCCGCTGAAGGCAAGGCCACGTTCTGCCCTACCGACCAGCAGACCGTCGGCGTTGAACTCAAGCAGGCGCTTGGTCTGGCGCAGGCTGACGCAGAGGGTGACGAGGTTGCCGTCGCGTTTATGCTGGGCCTCCACATTGCAGAGGTCTATATCTGACAGGATGTCCACATTGTGCACAAGCACATTCTCTTTGCCCGAAAAGAGCGGCGCCGCATGCTTCAGGCCGCCGCCGGTATCGAGCAGCAGGTTGCGCTCGTCGCTGATGTCGATGGTGCACAGCCATTGGCGGCTGCGCAAAAAAGAAACCACATTGTCGGCAAAGTGGTGCACGTTGACGACAATGTGGTTGATGCCAGAGGCTTGTAGTTTCTCTATGGTGTGTTGCAACAGGGTCTTGCCGCCCACCTCAACGAGTGCCTTGGGGCGGTCGTCGGTCAGCGGACGCAGCCGCGTACCGAGTCCAGCGGCAAGAACAAAGCCCTCCATTACTCGACGGTCACGCTCTTAGCCAAATTGCGGGGCTGGTCCACGTTGCGACCCTTGGCGGTGGCGATGTAGTAGGCCAGCAGCTGCAGCGGGATGGCTGCCAGCATGGGCACGAAGCAGTCGCGCGTGTCGGGGATGGTGAATACATAGTCGCTCATGTTGCTCACCGTGGTGTCGCCTTCGGTGACCACGCTTATGATCTTGCCCTTGCGGCTCTTTATCTCCTGGATGTTGCTGACGATCTTGTCGTACATACCGCGCTTGGGGGCGATGAATACCACAGGCATCTCCTCGTCGACGAGGGCTATGGGGCCGTGCTTCATCTCGGCGGCGGGATAACCTTCGGCATGGAGGTAGCTAATCTCCTTAAGCTTCAGGGCGCCCTCGAGGGCCACCGGGAAGTTGTAGCCGCGGCCAAGGAAGATGAAGTTGCGGCAGTAGGTGAACATCTGGGCAAACTGGTCGATGTTCTTGTTGTTCTCCAGCGTCCACTGCATCTTGTCGGGAATCATGTAGAGCTCGTCGACAAGCATGTGGAACATCTCGTCGCTGAGTGTGTGCTTCTCCTTGGCGATGGCCAGACCCAGCATGCAGAGGGTGATGACCTGGCCGGTGAAAGCCTTGGTGGAGGCCACGCCGATTTCGGGGCCAACGTGCAGGTAGGTGCCGCTGTGGGTGGCGCGGGCTATGCTGGAGCCTATGACGTTGCAGATGCCGTAGAGGAAAGCGCCCTTCTGCTCGGCCAGCTGGATGGCGGCCAAGGTGTCGGCGGTCTCGCCGCTCTGGCTCACTGCTATGACCACATCGTCGGGATAGATGACGGGGTTACGGTAGCGGAACTCGGAGGCATACTCCACTTCGACGGGAATCTGGGCCGCCTCTTCGATGAAGTATTTGCCGATGAGGGCCGAGTGCCACGAGGTGCCGCAGGCGCAGATGATGATGCGGCGGGCATTGATGAACTTCTCCTTATGGTCGGTGATACCGCTGAGGGTGATGTCGTGGCGCTTGTGGTGCAGACGGCCTTTGATGCAGGTGCGCAAGGCGTTGGGCTGCTCCCAAATCTCCTTGAGCATGAAGTGCGGGAAACCGCCCTTCTCCAGCTCGTCGAGCGAGAGGCTCAGCGTGTGCATCTCGGGGGTCTGGTGCACATTGGCGAGGTTCACAATGTCCATCTTGCCGCTGCGGTCCATATAGGCAATCTCCTCGTCCTTGAGGTAGACAACCTGCTTGGTGTACTCCACAATGGGGGTGGCGTCGCTGCCGATGTAGAACTCCTTCTTTCCGCGGGCGTTGCTACCCACGCCGATGACCAGCGGCGAACCCTTGCGGGCGCACACAATCTGGTCGGGATGGTCTTTCTGCAGGATGGCGATGGCATAGGCGCCGACAACGTTCTTCAGCGCACGCTGCACAGCCGTGAAGAGGTCGCATTTCTCGCTCTTCTGGGTGAATTCGATGAGCTGCACCAGCACCTCGGTGTCGGTCTCGCTGCAGAACGTATAGCCGCTCTTCTCCAACATGGCGCGGAGGGTCTTGTAGTTCTCGATGATGCCGTTGTGCACCAGCGAGAGGTTGCCGCTCTGCGAGAGATGCGGGTGGGCGTTGACGGTGTTGGGCTCGCCGTGGGTGGCCCAACGGGTATGGGCAATACCGATGCTGCCGGAAATGTCCTTATTGGCGCACTTTTCCTCCAAAGCAGCCACCTTGCCGGTAGCTTTGTAGATGTTCAGGTCGCCTTTGGCGTTGATCATACTCACGCCAGCCGAGTCATAGCCGCGATATTCCAGTCGATGAAGACCCTTTATCAGAATGGGATAGGCCTCAGCCTCTCCAATGTATCCAACAATTCCACACATATTTTTATGGTTTTAGAAATAATTTGCAAAAATACGAAAAATAATTGAACCGACCAAAAAAATCTCTTTTTCCTTCACCTTTGCCCCCACTTTCCTGCGCCTCTTACACAATATTTCAAATATCGTTCAACTATAGTTTAACCATAATAAATGGTAGAACGATGGTTGAACAATGGTTAAACGATAGGCGAACAGCCGAAGGAAGGAGGGTCGAAGGAGGCTCCAAAGGTATTGCATCATCTCGGGACGCGCATACCGCAACCAATTGATATAGGAAAGCCCTCGGGACGCGCCGCCGAGTTATGCTGCGGCGGGGTCGTCCCGAGGGCTTAAAAGCTGCTGTCTTATGTCTGCCGACAATCAGTCGAGCACCAGGCTGGGGGCGCTGTAGACGCGGGCGGCGAGTTCCTGGTTGAGCATATAGAGGCTCTTGGCATCGCTGCCAAACAGCTCCATCTTGGTGATCATGTCGCGGGCGTTGGTCTCCTCCTCACCCTGCTCCTTGACGAACCAGTCGAGGAACTGCATGGTGCGGAAGTCCTTCACCTTGTAGGCGGCATCGTAGATGGTGTGGATGCTGGCGGTGACATACTCCTCGTGCTCCAGGCCGGCCTTCAGCACATCCATGTCCTTCTTGTACTTCTTGTCGGGCTTGGCGATGGCTTTCAGCACGATGGGGCAGTCGTTGTTCTGCATATACTTGTAGATGAGCATAGCGTGGTCGCGCTCCTCCTGGGCCTGAATCATGTACCAGTTGGCGAAGCCGTTAAGGCCGCGCTTGTCGAAGTAGTTGTTCATATCGAGATACAGATAGGCACTGTAGAGCTCTTTGTTGATTTGCTCGTTGAGCAGGTCGGATACTTTTTTGTTCAGCATAATGTTTATGGATTTAATGGATTATTGTTTCTCGAAATGAGTCTTGTCGACAGAGCAGAGGGGGCACACCCAGTCGGCGGGCAGGTCTTCGAACTTGGTGCCGGGGGCTATGCCGTTGTCGGGGTCACCTTTCGCGGGGTCATACTCGTACCCGCATACATTGCAAACATACTTTTCCATATTGTTTAGTATTAATGGTTAATATTTCGAGTGCAAAGATACAACTTTTTTCCAATATGGAGAAATCATTGTATTTTTTTTTAGCAGCACTCGCCGTCTGCGGTGCAGTATCTTTGCAGCATATGTACAGTTGCTTCTCCCATGTGCAATGACAATAAAAACTGGTGCCCACAGTAACGCGGACACCAGCGAAGAGAGTTTTGAATAGCGTTTTGGATTGAGAATAGAATATGGAATTGTTAAATGGTCTATGTTTTATTCGGCAGTCCTCGCATTATCACAAAAACAAGTCTCTGGAGAAGGTGCCGGTGAAAGTCTTTTCATTGTCCATGCCGTCGACGGCCTTCATAACAACCTTCCATGCAGAAGATGTCCTTCTTGCCACAGTGAACGAATACACGGTATCGCCATCGCTTCTTGTCCCTATAAACGTGGAGCCATCTATTTTCCATGTGCCCGCAGTTTTGGAATAGTGGTACGAGAAAGAATGGTCATAATTGATAGTGATATCATACCTGTCGTAATATCCCGAGTCTGCACCCTCGAAGTGCCAGGTCCCTATCATAATACTGTCGTTCAGCTCCGGATACTGTGTGGAGATGCTCTTGACAATCATTCCGGAGATGTTGTTCACATGACTCACCACGCCGTTGCTACGCCCATACGTTTCCGTACCGTGGATGAACATCCTGTCGCCAGCCAACGAATCGACGGTGAATTCCAACACCATCTTATGGGGGTTTTTGGCCGTGAAGGTATTGCCCTCCAAGGTCCAGGTATACGAGTAGTTCCTACAGAGAGCAGTATGGTCGCCTTTAATTAAGATCTTGCTCCCATTCAGAGGATGGTAGCACGGCCAGCCCCATTCACCAACGAGGTCGGCCTCGGAGACTTTGGAGACAACGACCTTGTGCTTCTCTTCTGCATCGTCCTTGCTGCATGAAGTAAAAGCAAGCATTATCGCTGCCATGAAGAACAGTGCGGTCAGTTTCTTGAGGGTTCCTGTCATTTTGTTGCCGTTTAATATTATTTTGAAGGGGAAAATACTACGCCCCCTATAATAATAATAACCACCATATTCTTCAAACAGGACAACACCCTATGATTTTAACATTATTTAATACATAAAAAGGCGCGGAACCTTCATATCGGTCCCACGCCTTATCCTATAGTGTGCTATTTAGGAGTTACTCCATCAGCTTGAAGTCGCTCTTGCCATGCTTGCACCAGGGACAGACGAAGTCGTCAGGTAGCTCGTCACCTTCATATACATAGCCGCAGACCTCGCAGACCCACTTCTTCTTGCCGCCTTCTGCCTTGGGCGCTTCTGGCTTGGGTTTTATATGCTGCTGGTAGTAGGCATAGGTGATGCTGGGGCTGTCGCTGAG
>ONUE01000003.1 GCA_900320975.1 uncultured Bacteroidales bacterium
GCGGATGCTGTCGGTCGTATAATCATCCCAACGAACAAAATGATAACCAGGATATGGCGTTGCAACAAGCTCAATTTCGGCAGTGTCAGAGTATGGATAAGTAAACACGGTATCATTGGCGCACCCTGTGACGTATCCCCAAGCATTATTGTTTACTGTTATGGTAACAAAGGCAGAATCTGCAAATATATGATGCCTTGTATATTTATCCCCTGCTTGTGTATAAGCGTAGTATGAATTGTGTGGCACCACAAGGTCAATAATGCTATCGCATATACCCGAATAGCCGCTTAATGCCGGTGGTGTGGCAGGTTTCATCCACATCACTCTCAGGCCGCTACAGCCAGTAAAAGCATAACCGTCTATCGTGGTGACGCCGTTGCCGATGGTGACAGAAGTTAGTGCTCTACAGTTCTGGAAAGCACCGGAACCTATCGAAATGACGCTGTTGGGGATGGTAACGGAGGTCAGACTGTTACAGCGCTCGAAAGCATGATTGCCTATTGTGGTGACGTTGTTGCCGATGGTAACGGAGGTCAGACCGTTACAGCCGTTAAAAGCATAATTGCCTATTGTGGTGACGTTGTTGCCGATGGTAACGGAGGTCAGACCGTTACAGCCGTTGAAAGCATAATTGCCTATTGTGGTGACGCTGTTGGGAATGGTGACGGAGGTCAGACCGCTACAGCCGGAGAAAGCAGAACTGCCTATCGATGTAACTCCGTCGGGGATAGTGACGGAGGTCAGGCCGCTACAGTAACTGAAAACCGCAGTGCCTATCGAGGTAATGCTGTCGGAAATAGTGACGGAAGTCATGCTGTTACAGTTATAGAATACAAAATTACCCATAAATGTGACGCTATTAGGAATTGTGATGGATGTCAGGCCGCTGCAGCCTCGGAAAGCATCGTTTCCTATAGAAGTGACGCCGTCGGGGATAGTGACGGAGGTTAGGCCACTACAATAAGCGAAAACAGAATTATTTATAGAAGTGACGCCGTCAGGGATGGTTACGGATGTCAGGCCATTGCAGTGAAGAAATGCCTCTTCGCCTAACGAGGTGACGCTATTGGGTATGGTGATGGATGTCAGGCCGCTGCAGTCTCGGAAAGCATCGTTTCCTATAGAAGTGACGCCGTCGGGGATAGTGACGGAGGTCAGGCTGCTACAGCCATAGAAGGTATTAGCACTTATCGAGGTAAGACTGGCGAGGATGGTGACGGAGGTCAGACCATTACAGCCGTTGAAAGCACCTTCACCTATCATGGTGACGCCGCTGCCAATGATGACAGAGGTCAAACCTCTGCAGGAAAAGAAAGCTTCTTTGCCTATCGAAGTGACGCTGTCGGGGATTGTGAATGATGTTAGGCCGTCGCAGTATCGGAAAGCCCCCTCTCCTATCGAGGTGACACCATCGGGAATGGAGGCGGAGGTTAAGTGGCTACAGTAAGCGAAAGCAGAATTACCTATTGAAGTGACGCCGTCGGGAATGATGACGGAAGTCAGACCGCGGCAGTCTGTGAAAGCACCTTCACCTATCATGGTGACGCCGCTGCCAATGGTGACAGAGGTCAAACCTCTGCAGCTTCGGAAAGCCACTTTTCCTATAGAGGTAATGCCGTCGGGGATGGTGACGGAGGTCAGGTCGAAGCAGTTATAGAAAGCAGAACTGCCTATCGAGGTGACAGCATAGGTGGTGTCATTATAGGTGACGCTGTCAGGGATGGTCAGTGCCCCAGTCGGCTTGGTGTTATAATAAGGAGAACGGTTGTTTTGACTTGTAACCTGCACACCTCCTGGAACGATGTTGTAATACAGTGTCTGCCCCGTGGGTGCAACGGCCGTGAAGTTGTATGCCCAAGTCGATGTGGTGCACAGGGCCATTAGTGCAAAAATCAGTAGTCTTTTTTTGTTCATATTGTTATTTTTTTCAGATAAAGGATATTTACCATACTTCATTGCCAACCGCATTCTATCTTTCGAAAGTGGCTGCAAAGATACAAATATTTTTATATATCAACTTTTCTTTTCACCCCCTCTACTAATATAATAACCACCCAAGTGGCTAAAATAGGACATCGACGCCCTGTTTTTTATGATTTTTTTAAGATAATATTTCGCTGCTGTCACTCCCTTCCCGCTCCGTCCCCGCTCCGTCCCCGCTCCGACTGTTCTACGGTTGTTTAACGGTTTTTGGTCGGAGGGGGGACGGAGCGGGGTCGGAGGGGGGACGGACAGGGATAGGGACAATGGACGGGGAGGGGACTCGGGTGGGTCCGGAGAAAGTCCGCAGACAGCTCTGCGGAGGATAATAAGGGTGGCGTCGTTTATTGTTTGCTGCGTTTCAACAAGAAGGGGAGGATTACCTGATGGAATCCTTGAGCTACGTCGACGGGGATATAGTCGACGCGGTACTGGAGGGCGCGCTGCTGGAGTTCGGCTTGCTGGCTCTCCATCTGCTGCCTGTAGGCGGCGGCAATCTCGGCGGGGTTGAGCTTGATGGTGTCGCCGCTCTCGAGGTCGACGAAGCGGTAGGGGCGCGCGTCGTAGTCGAGCTGTAGCTCGTGGGCGCGGTGGAAGGTGTGGAAGAGGATGACCTCGTGCTTGTTGTGGCGCAGGTGGCGCAGGGCGTCGAAGAGGTCTTCCTGGTTGCTTGATTGCCTGATTGCTTGATTGTCTGAGTTGTCGGGGTTTGAGAATGCGTCGGTGAAGATGACGACGAGGGAGCGGCGGTGGAGCTGCTCGGCGAGGAGGTGGAGGGCTTGGGAAATGGAGAATTGAGAATTGAGAATTGAGAATTTTGACGGGTCGTGGGGTTGGAGGAGGCGTTCGAGCTCGGTGTAGAGGTGTTGCTGGTGGGCGGTGGTGGAGCGGCAAGGGGTCTGGAGGTCGATGCTTGCCTGGTTGCCGGAGTCGCCTTTGCCGATGAGCGTGAGGCCGAAAGCGTCGCGCTGGCGGTGCAGCAGCTCGATGAGTACTGCGGCGGCGTAGGTGCTGAAGGTGAGCTTGTTGGGATGCTCTATATCACCTTGTCCTTCAAGTGGGAAGAGCATCGATGCGCTCTGGTCGATGACGAGCTGGCAGCGCAGGTTGGTCTCCTCCTCGAACTGTTTGACGTACAGACGGTCGGTGCGGCCATAGAGACGCCAGTCGATGTCTCGTGTGGACTCGCCGTTGTTGTACTGGCGGTAGTCGGAGAACTCGACGGAGAAGCCGTGGAATGGACTTTTGTGTTTGCCGGTGATGAAGCCTTCCACCACCTGGCGAGCGAAGAAGTCGAGGGATTTGTATCGGGAGAGCTGGCTTTGGTCCATAGTTTATGTAGTTCAAGGAGTTCAGGGAGTTCAAGTAGTTCAAGACAATACTACCGGTGCGGTACATTTGTCCTGAACTCCCTGAACTTCTTGAACTCCTTGAACTCCTATATTACAATAGTGCATTGAGTTTCTCGGTGAGGGTCTCTTTGGCTACGAGGCCTACGCTCTTGTCGACGGGCTGGCCACCCTTGAAGAAGAGGACGGTGGGGACGTTGCGGATGCGGAACTGGGCGGCGAGGTCGGAGCACTCGTCGACGTCGGCGGTACCGACGATGGCGCGGCCTTCGTACTCGGCGGCGATCTCCTCGATGCGGGGTGCGAGGGCTTTGCAGGGACCGCACCAGGTGGCGCCGAAGTCAATCATTACGGGCAGCGGCTGCTGCATGATGCTGTTGAAGTTTTCTTCTGTGATTTTCATGATGATTAGTTTAGGTTTAAGGATTACATTTTAATGGTTATCTTTAAACGGCGAATTATACGAATTTAACTAATTTGACAGCTGCAGTCAATTGCTGGCTAATTACTCTAATCAGCTTGCGCAAGCATAATTCGAGTAATTGGCTTGTATTGTTGTTCTGCGTAGCAATTCGCTTAATTTGTTTAATTCGCCGTTCATAACGATTTACAATTGTCGGTGTTATTTTGCTCGGAAGAAGATGGACATGGGCACCCCGTGGAAGTCCCAGAGTTCGCGGAGGCGGTTCTCTACAAAGCGTTTGTAGGGGTCGCGCACATACTGCGGCAGGTTGCAGAAGAAGACGAACTGGGGGTAGGGGGTGGGTAGCTGGGTGATGTATTTGATCTTGACCCATTTGCCCTTGACCGAAGGTGGCGGGTTCTGCTCCTTGACGATGGGCAGGAGGGTGTCGTTGAGCTCGGCGGTGGAGATGCGGCGGCTGCGGGCCTCGTAGACGGCGCGGGCGGTCTCGAGGACCTTGAAGATGCGCTGCTTGTTGATGACCGAGGTGAAGATGATGGGCACGTCGTCGAAGGGCGCTATGCGCTCGCGAATGAGGTTCTCGTAGTCGCGGTGGGTGTTGGTGTCTTTCTCGACGAGGTCCCACTTGTTGACGACGATGACGACGCCTTTGTGGTTGCGCTGGATGAGCGAGAAGATGTTGAGGTCCTGCTGTTCGAGGCCCTGGCTGGCGTCGAGCATGAGGATGCAGACGTCGGAGGCCTCGATGGCGCGCACGGAGCGCATGACGGAGTAGAACTCGAGGTCTTCGCTGACCTTGCTCTTGCGGCGCAGACCGGCGGTGTCGACGAAGTTGAAGTCGAAGCCGAAGAGGTTGTAACGTGAGTAGACGGAGTCGCGCGTGGTGCCCGCTATGGGGGTGACCACGGAGCGGTGCTCGCCGGTGATCATGTTGATGAACGACGATTTGCCGACGTTGGGGCGGCCGACGACGGCGATGCGGGGCAGGCCGTCGGTGGGGTCGTCGGTGCCTTCGGTGAAGTCCTTGACGAGGGCGTCGAGTAGGTCGCCGGTGCCGCCGCCGGTGATGCCGGCGATGGGGAAGGGGTCACCCAGGCCGAGGGCGTAGAACTCGGCGAGGCCGTCCATCTGGGCGCTGTTGTCGACCTTGTTGGCGGCGAGGACCACGGGCTTGGGACACTTGCGCAGCATGTCGGCCACGTCTTCGTCCATGGGGGTGAGGCCTTCGCGGGCGTCGACAAGGAAGAGTATGACGTCGGCCTCGTCGACGGCGAGGGCCACCTGCTTGCGTATCTCGACCTCGAACTCGTCGTCGCCACCCATGACGTAGCCGCCGGTGTCGATGACGGAGAAGTGTTTGCCGTTCCAGTCGGAGTGGCCGTACTGGCGGTCGCGGGTGACGCCGGAGACGGAGTCGACGATGGCGTCGCGGCTTTCGGTGAGGCGGTTGAAGAGGGTGGACTTGCCGACGTTGGGGCGTCCGACTATAGCTATGATGTTCACGTTAGTTAGGAGTTATGTGTTTTCGGGGTTGTTAGTTCTGGAGGATGCGGTTGGCGCCGCCGTTGCCAATGAGGATGTTGAGGCCGAACTTGAAGTTGAAGGCCTTGGCTTCTACGAGGTAGATGCTGCTGACGTAGTCGCTCACGAGGTAGAGCTGTACGACGGTGCCGGGAGTGAAGATGAGGCCGACGCCTGGGTTGAAGAAGTTGAGCTTCTTGCCGTCGTAGACCAGCGAGTTGCCGGCGGTGACTTCGAGCCAGTTGAAGACGTTGGCGCCGAAGGAGACGGTGGTGTTGAAGCGGAAGGTGTTGACGACATCCTGGCCGAGGTCGAGCTTGTTGTTCTTGCTGAGGAGGCCGCGATCGAACTGGCCGTGGAGGAGGATGCCGGCGCGGAGCATCTTGGCGAAGCTGTAGGAAGCGCCGAGGTTAATCTTGGTGGGTATGCTGTACCAGTAGTCGGCGGCGGTGCCCGAGGCGGGACGGATGCCGGTGAAGAGGCTCTGGTAGTAGGCCACGAGGGAGTCGGTGTTGAGCTTACCGCCATGGAGCATGGTGGTGGCGTCCTCGCCGTTGAAGGTCATCTGCACATGGCCGTTCTTGGGGGTGACGGTGTTGACGTTCTTGTGCCAGTGGATGCCGGCGGTGAGGTCGTTGATGCCCAGCGAGAAGGTGAAGGGTCCCATGTCGTACTTGGCGCCGAGGTCGAAGGAGAAGCCGCCGTTGCCGCCGAAGATGTTGAAGATCTCGCCCACGGAGGTGGTCATCTTGCCGGTGGTGTCGAAATTGACGAGGGCCGACTCCTGGAACTGGTAGTAGAGGTCGACGTTGATCTGCTCGAAGTTGTCGGAGGTGGTGAGGGTGGCGCGGGTGTTGTCGGTCTGGATGTTGAGGACACCCCAGAGATATTTGGCGCGGGCGCCGACAGTGAGACCGATGGGCTCGAAGTAGTGGCCGCCGCCGACGGCTATCTCGCCGTACATGGTGGTGTTGAAGAGGTCGCCGTTCATGATCTCGATCTCGCCGATGGCATTGCCGTTGGCGTCGACATTACCTTTGCACAGAGCGTCGACGACGGAGACGGGGATGCCGAAATTGGAGATGGCCACCAGGCGTGTGTTAAAGGTGATGAAGGTGTTATGAACCTTGAAGCCGAAGCCCAGCAGATTGATGTCGGCGTCGAAGTGTATGCGGTTGTTGCTGCGCATGGCGTCGAAGGCCTTGTTGAGGTCGACGACGGTGAGGGTGTCGCCCTGGTTGCGGACGATGTCCTGCAGTGACAGCGGGGAGCCGAACTGCATGCCGACACCGGGGAGGCGCAGGTAGAAGGTGTTCTTGTTGGGGTAGAAGGCCGCGTTGAGGTCGCCGCTCTGCGGGGTGCGGAAGGTATGGTAGAAGAGATTGTTGGTCTCATTGTATTGTGCCATTGCGGTGCCACAGAAGAGGGCGGTGATGGCTGCTGCTATGATAAGTTGTTTTTTCATCGTCTGTTCCTCCTATGTTATTTGATGAGACCTTGGTTGGTGAGCGGTATGTCGGCGGTGGCGGTGGGGTGCACCATCACGAAAGCCTTGATGTAAAGGAAGTCGCTGCGGCGCATGGATACGGTGCCGGTGCTGCTGCCGGTGGCGATGGCTAAGTTGAAGCCAATCTTGCGGGTCTTCTTAAGGTCGCGCAGGCGTTGTGCGTCGATAGGCGCAACGATGACGGTGCGCGTGGAGCCGTTGGAGACGTTCTTGCCGGTTATGGGGTCAACCTTGATAGGTGCCGAACTGATGCGGGTGTCGCGTATCAGGCTGTCGCCGATGATGCTGCCGGTGGAGTCGATAAGGAAGGCCGACATGTTGAGGTTGGCGGGGATATTGTTGTCGAAGGCAAGGCTGAGCTTGGCGTTCTTGAGGTCCACCGTCAGGCCGCGGGCGATGCTATCGAGCGTCTGCTGGATGTCGAGGCTCGGCAAGCTGTCGCCGTTGAGGTTGATCTCGAAGCTGTAGGGCAGGCGGTTGATTCTGATGTCGAACGGGAATTCGGCATTCAGGTCAACATTGTAGCAGATCTTCATCTTGTCGATGCTGTCCTTGAGGGCGGGGTATTGGCCCATGGGGTACGAGAAGAAGAACTGGTCGGTGAGCCAGAAGTGGTAGTCGAACTGCACGCGGATGTTTTTCGGCATGTCGTTGATGATGCTCTTCAGGTTGACTTTGTCCCTGTCGACGGTGTCGCCCTGGATGAGGTGCTTCAGCGTCTCGTCGGGCAGTACAAGGCCGGTGAACTCCACCTCGGTGCCGTCGTGCTTGGTGTAGAATATCTTTATGTTGTCAATTGTGGAAGAAACATAATTTTCGTTGTTGATGATGTCTCTCACGTTCTCTGGTACTTCGGCCTTGAAGATGGCGCGCAGGTTGAGCCACAGGTCGCCGATAGTGATATTGTCGGCACCGATGGTTTGGTTGAAGTCTGCACCGTCGAACAGCGAGATGTTCACGCTGTACTCCAGGGTGGTGTCCTTACCAATCACGTTGACCTTTGAGCCGCCTTTGCTCAAGCCTGGGGTGACGTTGCGCAGCGTGTCGCTCATGTTTGTATCAAAGAAGATGGTGATGACATCTGTTGTGTCGTAGATATGTCCGGTGTAGGTGCTGCTGAGCATCCCGAGAATATCGTGGAACGTCATCTTGCCGTAGGCCACCGGTACGCCGTAGCTCGGATCTATCTGCCCCTGGATGTGTATGGGGTTCTTCAGGAGCTTCCAGTCATCGTCGCGCATACAGGCGCTCAAGGCCATTATCGCGACAAGGGCAAAAAATAGTCTTTTTTTCATGGTTTATTGCTTTTGGTTATTATTATTATTCAGACGATTAGATACAATACGGGTATGATGCATATTTTACAAAGATATGCATTATATTTAAATTATGCAACTATTTTTCAATTTTCACCCAGCGGAGGTCAAGAGTATTCATGGCATTGGTGCGCAAGCCATGGACGTTTTTGTGGGTGAAATGGAGTATCTGGTCGTAGTAGAGCACCACCACTGGGGCCTGTTCCATCACCAATGCATCCAGCTTTTGGTAGAGTGCAGTGCATCTCTCCGGGTCGGTCTCCTTGCGGGCTTCGTTGTAGAGGCGGTCAAAGCGTTTGTCGCTGAAGCGCGTGTAGTTGGGGCCTGCTGGAGCACGGTTGGGGCTATAGAACAGAGAGAGGTAATTCTCGGCATCGGGGTAATCGGCCACCCATGAGCCACGGAACCACTCGACTTTGCCTTGTGCCATCTGTTCGCGCAGGGCGGCAGGAGGGTTGACATCGACTTGGATGTCGATACCGATGAGGCCCAACTGCTGCTGTATGTATTTGCAGAGGTCCAGATAGTTGGCCGTGGTCGACAGCTTTAGTTTCGGCAAGCCTTTGCCGTCTGGATACCCGGCCTCGGCAAGCAGCTGTTTGGCACGTTCGGGGTTATACTCGTAGACAGGCTCGCTCACACCGCCGGGCAGACCTACGGGGATGAAGCCGTAGACACCGGGAGTGCCGATATTGTTGCGCAGGTAGCGCATCATCTTGCGGCGGTCGAAGCCGCAGTTTATTGCTTGACGTAGTTTGAGGTTGGTGGTAGGGGACAGCTCCGAACTCATGTTGAAGCCCAAGTATTCGGTGTTCAAGTATGGCGTCGACGTCATGTCGATGCGGTCGGCGTACTTCTCGCGGAGCTTCCCCTCTTGCGTCAGCAGCTCGTCTTTGTAGCTGGCGTCAAGCGAGTTCATGAAGTCGAGGTTGCCCTTGACAAACTCCAGGAAGACGGTTTGGCGGTCAACAATGAAAGTCACTGCAACAGCGTCGAGGTATGGTAACCGTTGTATTGTTTGTCTGTCAGCCTGTTCTACAGTGTCGAACTCAAAGTAGTGTGGGTTCTTGCGGAGCACCAGCTTTACGCCCTCTTTCCAGTACTGGAACTGGAATGGGCCGGTGCCACAGGGGTGCGAGCGGAAGTCCTTGCCGTAGTGCTCCACCACCTCATGCGGCACCACCGAGCAGTAGACCATGCCGAGCTGCCCGAGGAATGGTGAGAAAGGACTCTTCAGCTTTATTACCAGCGTTGTGTCATCGGAGGCTTCCACCTTGTCCACGTTGCTGAATATCCATGTGCCTGGCGATGCCACCGTCGGGTCGGTGATGCGCCCGAAGCTGTATACGAAGTCGGCCGCCACCACCTTTCGCGTGCTGTCGGGAGTGCCGAACAGCGCGTTCTTGTGGAACAGCACATCGTCTCTGAGAATAAAAGTGTAGAACAGACCGTCAGGGCTGACGCTCCAGCTTTTGGCCACCGATGGGCGCACCTGCATGGCGCTGTCGAGTTCCACGAGCCCGTTGTACAACTGACGGCACGGCCAGATAATGCTCTGGTCCTTGGAGAAAGCGGGGTCAAGAGTGGCTATTCCGGCACTCTCGTTGTAGCGGAAGATCTGTTTGTCGTCGTGCCGATGCCCTGTGCAGGCAGCGAGAGCGACGGCCAGTAGCAGTGGTAACAGATGCTTCATTACTGCACCAGTATCATCAGGTCGTTTTGCTGGCCTTTGACTACGCCACCGCGTATGTCGAAGGTTTGCTCGCTGTTGTCGGCAAGCACGAGACGCACCACTCCTTTGCCGAGCGACGAGATGATGGGGGCGTGGTTTTCCAGTATCTCGAACTTGCCGCCGGTACCGGGCAACTGCACCAGTCTGGCCTCGCCGTCGAAGAGTGTGCTGTCGGGTTTTGTTATCGTTACTTTCATTTCGTTTCCGCTAATATCTTCTCGCCTTTCTCGATGGCCTCCTCTATGGTGCCGACCATGAGGAACGCCTGCTCAGGCAGGTAGTCCACCTCGCCGTCGAGAATCATCTTGAAGCCCTTGATGGTGTCCTCGATATTGACGAATTTGCCCTCCAGTCCGGTGAAGGCCTCTGCCACGAAGAAGGGCTGCGAGAGGAAGCGCTGCACGCGGCGTGCGCGGCTGACGACCAGCTTGTCCTGTTCGCCGAGCTCCTCCATACCAAGGATGGCGATGATGTCCTGCAGCTCGTTATAGCGCTGCAGCATCTGCTTCACACGCTGGGCGGTGTTGTAGTGCTCCTCGCCGACCACGTCGGGACTGAGGATGCGGCTCGTGGAATCCAGCGGGTCGACGGCAGGGTAGATGCCGAGCTCAGATATCTTACGGCTCAGAACGGTCTGGGCGTCCAAGTGGGCGAAGGTGGTGGCGGGGGCTGGGTCCGTCAAGTCGTCGGCAGGCACATAGACAGCCTGCACCGAAGTGATGGAGCCACGCTTGGTGGAGGTGATGCGCTCCTGCATGAGGCCCATCTCGGTTGCCAGCGTGGGCTGGTAACCCACAGCACTCGGCATACGGCCAAGCAGTGCCGACACCTCGGAGCCAGCCTGCGTGAAGCGGAAGATGTTGTCGATGAAGAGCAGAATGTCGCGTCCGCCGGTCTTCTCGTCGCCGTCGCGGTAATATTCAGCAAGCGTCAAGCCTGCGAGAGCCACACGGGCACGGGCTCCCGGCGTCTCGTTCATCTGGCCGAACACCATGGTGCACTTCGAGTCCTTCAGGGCTTCTTTGTCTATCTTGCTCAGGTCCCAGCTGCCTTCTTCCATGCTCTTCTTGAACTCGTCGCCGTACTTGATAACGCCGGCCTCGATCATCTCGCGCAGCAGGTCGTTACCCTCACGGGTGCGCTCGCCGACGCCGGTGAAGACGCTCATGCCGGAGTATTTCTTTGCGATATTGTTGATGAGCTCCTGTATAAGCACCGTCTTGCCCACACCGGCTCCGCCGAAGAGGCCGATCTTACCGCCCTTCAGGAACGGCTGTATCAGGTCGATAACCTTGATGCCGGTATAGAGTATCTCCTGACTGGTGCTGAGGTTCTCGAACTTCGGGGGCTCGCGGTGGATGCTGTAGCGCTTCTCCACCTTGGGGGCTGGCATACCGTCGATGGCCTCGCCGATAACGTTGAAGAGGCGTCCGTTGATGTCCTCACCCACAGGCATGGAGATAGGGCCGCCGAGCGAGATCACCTCCATGCCGCGCTCGAGACCGTCGGTAGAGTCCATGGCGATGCAACGCATGGTGTTCTCACCGATGTCCTGCTGGCATTCGAGTATGATGGTTGTGCCGTCCGGGCGGTTCACGCTCAGGGCGGTATAGATGTCGGGCAGTGCTACGCCGTCGGGGAATGTGACGTCCACCACAGCGCCAATGATTTGCGATATTTTACCTTTTAGTTCCATATACAAGTATTACATAAATTGCGGTGCAAAGATACGAATAAATATCAATCTGGCAAAAAAAAGTTTGCCTCCCACATCTTAACATGCAGGAGGCAAACCTTGTATTCTGTCGTACAGCGCTTACTTGATGCGCATCTTGTAGAACGAGCGGTAGACGAAGATGAGGGCGATGATCAGGAACACCACGCCGAACCAGGGGGCTATGCCGCGGAAGCCTTCGCTGATGGCGATCTCCATGGCCAGCACGCCGAAGAGGGTGGTGAACTTGATGATGGGGTTCAGGGCCACACTGCTGGTGTCCTTGAAGGGGTCGCCCACGGTGTCGCCGACGACGCTGGCGTCGTGCAGCGGGGTGCCCTTGGCCTGCATGTCGACCTCGACAACCTTCTTGGCATTGTCCCATGCGCCACCGGCATTGGCCATGAAGACGGCCTGGAACAGACCGAAGACGGCGATGCTGATGAGGTAGGCAATGAAGAGGCACACGGCATTCTGGCCGCCGATGCTCTCGGGGCTCGAGAGGCAGGCGAAGGCCAGCGCGAAGCAGAAGATGGCGATGAAGATGTTGATCATGCCTTTCTGGGCGTAGTTGGTGCAGATCTTCACCACTTCCTGGCTCTTCTCGATGTCAGCCTTCTTGGGGGCGTTGGGGTCGAGCTTGATGTTGTCCTTGATGTACTCCACAGCGCGGTTGGCACCGGTGGTGACAGCCTGCATACTTGCGCCGGTGAACCAGTAGATGACGCAGCCGCCGAGGATGAAGCCGAGGATGCTGTAGGGGTTGAGCATATTGAGGATGGCGGCGGGCTCGATGCCGAGGGTCTTCTGGATCATCAGGATGAGGCTGAAGATCATCGTGGTGGCACCCACCACGGCAGTGCCGATAAGCACGGGCTTGGCAGTGGCCTTGAAGGTGTTGCCGGCGCCGTCGTTGGCCTCCAGGTAGTATTTGGCTTTCTCGAAGTCGGGCTTGAAGCCGAACTCGCTCTCGACCTCCTTGGTGGTCTTCTCGATGTCGTCCTCGATGAGGCTGAGCTCATAAACGCTCTGGGCGTTGTCGGTCACAGGACCGTAGCTGTCCACGGCGATGGTCACGGGGCCCATGCCGAGCATGCCGAAGGCCACGAGGCCGAAGGCGAAGATGCTGTAGTAGGCACCGAAGACGGGCTCTATGTTGAAGAAGGTGGAGGCGAAGTAAGCGATGACCATCAGCACGAAGAAGACGATGCCGGTCCAGAAGCCACCCATGTTACCGGCCACCAGGCCGCTGAGGATGTTCAGCGAAGCGCCGCCCTGCTCAGAGGCCTTGACGACCTCTTTGACATGCTTCGAGGTGGGGGAGGTGAAGAGCTTGGTGAACTCGGGGATAAGTGCAGCGCCCAGGGTGCCGCAGCTGATGATGATGCTCAGGGCGAGCCAGAGGTTAGGCATACCCTCGATGCCACCGAGGATGAAGTACGAGGCGCAGAAAGTGCCGATGATGCTCATGATGGAGGTGATCCACACGAGGCTCGTCAGGGGCTGCTCGAAGTTGATGTCGTCGGCCTTGTTGTAGCGGGCTTTGGCGATGGCACCGTTAATATAATAGGAAAGGACGGAAGCCAGGATGCCGAGGATACGCATGACGAAGATCCACACCAGCAGCTTCACCTGCATGGCGGGGTCGGGGACAGCGAGGAGGATGAAGCTCACGAGAGCGACGCCGGTGACGCCGTAGGTCTCGAAGCCGTCGGCGGTGGGTCCGATGCTGTCGCCGGCATTGTCGCCGGTGCAGTCGGCGATGACGCCGGGGTTGCGGGGGTCGTCCTCACCGATCTTGAAGACCACCTTCATCAGGTCGCTTCCGATGTCGGCAATCTTGGTGAAGATACCGCCGGCGATACGCAGGGCGCTGGCGCCGAGGCTCTCACCGATGGCGAAGCCGATGAAGCAGCTGCCTGCCAGGTTCTCCGGCATGAACAGCAGGATGGTGAGCATGAGCACCAGCTCCACGCAGATGAGCACGATACCGATGCTCATACCGGCGCGCAGCGGGATGTTCAGCAGGTCGAGGGGCTTGCGGCGCAGGCTGGCGAAAGCCATGCGGGCGTTGGCGTAGGTGTTCATACGCACACCGAACCATGCCACACCGTAGCTGCCGAGGATACCGATGATGGTCCAGCAGAGGATGAGGACCACGGCACCGCCGCTCATGTGGCTCAGCACACCGAAATAAAGCGCTATGGCAGCGCCGATGAAGAGGAACAGCAGAAGGAGGAACTTACCCTGCTGTTTCAGATAGGTCGAACAAGTCTTGAAGATGACATTGCCAATCTCGAGCATCGACTTGTGGGCCTTGAGTTTGCGCACTTTGCTGAACTGCCAGAAGCCGAAGAGCAAGCCGAGCACCACGACGGCGAAGCCCCAGTAGAGGATGCTCGCGTCGGGAGTGGTGGCAAAGCCCTTTGGCATTTCAAGGTCAGCTTCGCTGGCGAAAGCGAAAATTGGCGCCGCCAGCGCGACGAGTGTAGTTGCTAATTTCTTCATATATAGTTTTTTTTGTTAAATTCACATTTCCGAATGGCGATACAAATATAATTATTTTTGATATTGTGTACAAAAAAATATCATTTTTAACATAACCGCCCCCATTTCCCCACGCCCCAAAATTCCCCTCTCTATCTCTCCCCACATCCCACCATATCCTCTCTCAAATCCGACCATATCCTCCCGCACAATCCCCCTCCATTCCCCCATCATCACCCCCTTTGCTCCTTCACCGTACCCCCTCCGTCTGTTCACCGGTTGTTCTACGGTTGTTTTACGGTTGTTCTACGACATTAAACCGTTAAACAACCGTAATACAACCGTAGAACAACCGTAGAACAGACGGAGAGGGGTGGGTGGGAGGTGGGAGTGGGGAGTTGGGAGCGGGGAGTGAAGTTTTTGGACTATTTTTAAAATTTATTTTACTATTTTAAAAAAAAGTTGTACTTTTGCAGCATGATTATTAACCAAGACATGGCTGCAAAGACAGCCGAATTCTTACTGACAGTGAAAGCGGTAAAGCTCAATAATGAGCACCCGTTTACGTGGGCGTCGGGCCGCAAATCGCCCATTTATTGCGACAACAGGGTCACTTTGTCGTACCCCGAGATACGCACTTTCATCCGCCAGCGCTTCACGGAGTATGTCTCCGAGATGTGGGGCGACGTGGACGTGATTGCCGGCGTCGCTACCGGTGGCATCGCCCAGGGCGCCTTGGTGGCGCAGGAGCTGGGCAAGCCCTTCGTGTATGTGCGCTCCGAGCAGAAGAGCCACGGCCTGACCAACCAGATTGAGGGCGAGATTCACGCCGGTCAGTCGGTGGTGGTGATAGAGGACCTCGTGTCGACGGGCAAGAGCTCGCTGATTGCCGTGAAGGCGTTGCGTGAGAAAGGCTGCATAGTGAAAGGTATGGCGGCCATCTTCACCTACGGTCTGCAGGTAGCTGCCGACAACTTCAAAGAGCAGGACGTGGAGCTGGTGACGCTGACGGACTACGACACCCTCATCGGTGTGGCGAAGGACAAGGCTTTCATACAGCCCGAGGCTCTGGAGAGCCTGTCGGCCTGGCGCGTCAATCCCGAGAAGTGGAGTGATGACCACATGAACAATTGAAAATCGAGAATTGGAAATTGAGAATATTGAAGCTCATACCATCTAAGATTATGCTCGTGGTTTGCGCAAGCATAATTTTCAATTATCAATTATCAATTTTCAATTGTGCAAGGGCACAGGACGGTGTGGTGCGCGTGGAGCTGCCTGAAGGCCAGAGCATAGAGATGGTCTGGGTGGAAGGCGGCACCTTTACCATGGGTAGCGACGACGGTGCCGGCGTGGAGAAGCAATATGAGTACACGCGGCCGGCGCACCGAGTCACCTTGGGCGGCTTCTATATGGGTCGCTACGAGGTGACGCAGGGCGTCTGGCGTGCCGTGATGGGGGAGAACCCCTCGTATTTCAAGGGCAGCGACTCGCTGCCTGTGGAGCAGGTGACGTGGGCCGACGCACAGCGTTTCGTGGCGCTGCTGAGCCAGCTGACGGGTCGCCGCTTCCGTCTGCCTACCGAGGCGGAATGGGAGTATGCCGCGAGAGGGAGTGGTAAGGTGAAAGGTGGGGAGTTCCCTTTTGCGGGCTGCGAACGTAAGCTGCTGCCGGAGTATGCGTGGTTCTGCGTCAACGGCGAAGGGCACACGCACCCTGTGGGACGCCTGCTGCCCAACAGCCGTGGGCTCTACGACATGAGCGGCAACGTGGCGGAGTGGTGTTCGGACTGGATGGCCGACTATGAGGCGGCCGAGCAGAAGGACCCGCGCGGCCCCAAGGATGGCGACAGCCGCATACTGCGCGGCGGCCACTACAACAGCACGTCGCCATGTTGCGCAGTGTTCGACCGCGGATGGTATGTGCCCAGCGGCAAGACCGAGTACTACGGCCTGCGGGTGGTTATGGAGAAAGAAGAGGTTGAGAATGAGGATTAAGGACAAGGAGTTCAGGACGTTCGTCAGCGAGGCGGAGCTTGACGCCATAGTGCGTAGGTTGGCTGCCGAGGTGAGCCGCGACTACGGGAATGTTGGGTGTGGCTTGGTGGTGTGTCCTGTGCTCACGGGGGCCTATATGTTCGCCGCCGACCTGCTGCGCCGCCTGACGGTGGCTTGCGAGGTGAGCTTCGTGCGCTACTCCTCCTACAGCGGCATGAGCAGCACCGGAGAGGTGAAGTGCATGACGCCCTTCCCGCCGAGCATAGAGGGGCGCGACGTGCTGATAGTGGAGGACGTGATAGACAGCGGCTTGTCGATGCGCAAGATGATAGACCAGGCGCTGGCGCAGCATCCCCGCAGTGTGCGGGTCTGCACGCTCTTCTACAAGCCCGAAGCCTTCAAGGGTGACTACAAGGTGGACTACATAGGCCGCGAGATAGGCAATGAGTTCATCGTAGGCTACGGAATGGACTACGACGAGGCGGGGAGGACGCTGCCGGAAGTAATGGTGAATGTTGAATGAGAAATTAGGAATGAAGAAAAGGTGTTTCATATTGGTGCTGGCGGTGGTGCTGCTGGCAGGGTGTAAGAAGGACGACGTGCCGGTGATACTGAGCGACGGCGACGTCATAGGGCTCTGGCAGAAGAACGGCACCAGCGAGTACTGGCGCTACCGCAGCGACCATACCGGCTGCAAATACAATACTGCCGAGGGATTCTCGGAGGACTTCCCCAGCTACGACTTCGAGTGGAGTGTGAGTGATGACCAGTTGCGACATGTGACCTACGAGCAAGGGGCGCCGATATGGAGGAATTATATCGTGAAAAAGATAAGTTCCATAAGCATGGAGCGTGAGGAGGAGCTGGATACATATACACTGACAAAGATATGAAGAAAGGCTGGAAGATAGCACTGATTAGCGTGGGCTCGCTGCTGGGACTGGTGATAGTGGTCGTGGCGGTGGCCATGTGGTTGGTGTTCACCCCGAGTCAGCTGACGAAGATAGTGAACCGCGTGGCGGCCAACTATGTGTTGGCAGAGACCCACTTCGACCGCGTGGACCTGACGCTCTTCAAGACCTTCCCCGACGCGGGACTGGAGATAGAGAACGTCTATATCGTCAACCCCATGGAGGGTGCACCGAGTGACACCGTGGCGAGGATCGGCAGCCTGACGCTGGGGCTGGACGTGAGGGCTTTTCTGAAGGACAAGAAAGTAATAGTGCACCAGGTGCTGCTCGACGATGTCGACGCCGACCTGTATATCAACAAAAAAGGTGCCGCCAACTACGACGTGTTTCCGTCGAGTGGCGACACCACTAAGAGCACTTTTGCGCTCGACAGCTTACCGCTGATAGACCTGCGTAAGATAGCCGTCAGCGACCTCGGAGCGCGTCTGCTCGACGAGAAAGACGGCATGGACACCGGCGTCGAGGGTCTGGATATGGACATCGTGGGCTCGCTCAAGGAGGGCCTCGTGGATGCCGACGTGACGATAGACGCACAGGCGGTGGCGCTGAACAGGTTCACCTCGCTGGACTCGGCAAGCTCGACACTCGAGGTGGCCTTGCAGAACCTTTCGCTGGCGCTGAAGGGTGAGGGTAACTTTGACAATGTGGAGGGAAAGCTCAAGCTGAAAGTAGAGAGTGGTGACTTGAGCGTAGGTGAGAATGAGATGATAAACGAGGCCCTGCGTGCATCGAAGAGCGACCTGCTGCGCATGCAGGTGCCCTTCAAGGCCGACCTGCAGAAGATGCACATAGTGCTCGCCGAGAGCGAGCTGCAGTTCGACGACTACGCCCTCGGCCTCGAGGGACAGGTGCAGCTGAAAACCACCGAAGAACCGATGGCTGTGGATATGGCCGTCAAGACTGACGGCGCATGGCAAGTGGCACCGCTGCTGGAGCTGCTGCCGCAGCAGTATGTTGCGTTCAAGAAAGATATGAAAGAGCTGGACGGCAAGGTGCAGTTCGCCGCTACCGCCAAAGGCACAGTGACCGACAGCACTATGCCGCTGATAGATGCGAAGGTGAAGCTCGTCGACGGCCGCTTCTATATGCCCAAGAGCCTGCCGTACAGGATTAACAGAATAAACGGCGATGTTGCCGCACACCTCAACCTCAGCAAGGGCGGCGTGAGCAGCGCCAAGATAAACAGCCTCAAGGCCCATACCCGCCACACCGACGTAAGTGTGAAGGGTAGGGTGGACGACCTGATGGGCGATATGCGTGTGGATGCCGACATCAAGGCTAAACTGCCGCTCGAGGATGCAATGCCAATGGTGCCCGACAGCCTCAAGCTCACCGCCGACGGTGATGCCAACCTTGATATAAAGGCCAACTTCCGCATGAGCGACATCAAGGCAAAGGCTTTTGAGAAGATGAAAGCCGATGCCGACATAACGCTGAAGAGCCTTGACGTGGTGTTCGACACCATACATGCAAAATCCACCGACCTTCATGTAAAGATGCATATGCCCACTACGGTGATGGCCGGCAAGATGGCCGACGCCACCATAGCGAGCGGAGAGCTGAATGTGGAGATGGGCAAGCATGTGAAAGCAGTGCTCGAACGGGCCAACATTGCAGCAGTGATAAACAACCCGATGAAGGAGCAGATTGCCGCCACGTTTGACGTCAAGGTGAGTGAAGGCGAAGCCAATATCGACTCCATGATGGTGTCGCTCGAGGCGCTGGCTCTCAAGGGCTCTGTGCGGCTCGACTCGACGCAGAAGAACGTCATACGGCAGTATAACCCCAATGTCGACATTAACCTCAACGGTGCAGTGTTATACTCTCCCGAGTTGCCCGACGCAGTGCGCCTGTCGCAGCTTGGTGTGGCCTACGGCCCCAAAGGAGCCAACCTGCGCAAGGTGGAGGTGAAACTGGGACACAGTGACTTCCAACTCTACGGCACAGTGGACAACCTGGAGCAATGGCTCGACCACAAGGCGCTGCTCAAGGCCGACCTGAACTTCACCTCTAACTACACCGACGTAGACCAGCTGCTGAATCTCGTCAGTGGTATAGGTAGCGACAAAGACACGGTGGAGAAGATGCGTCAGGAAGACAACGTGCCCAAGGACGCCAACCCCTTCATAGTGCCGTTGGATGTTGACGTGACGCTCAACACCCACATTAAGCGCTGCATAGCCTTCGACAACAATCTCAACGATGTGGCTGGCGCAGTGACGGTGAAGGACGGTGTGGCGGTGCTCGACCAGATTGGCTTCGTCTGCAAAGCGGCCACCATGCAGCTCACCGCCATGTACAAGTCGCCCAGACCGAGCCACCTGAATGTGTCGATGGACTTCCACCTGTTGGACATCCAGATAGACGAGCTGATAGACATGATACCTTCCATCGACACGCTGGTGCCGATGCTTAAGGATTTCAATGGTAACGCCGACTTCCACCTCGTGGCCAGCACCTACCTCAACGCCCGCTATGAGCCACTCATGAGCTCTCTCAAGGGCGCTGCTGCCATCACTGGCAAGAACCTCACGGTGATGGACAACAAGTCGGTGGCACAGATAGCCAAGCTGATGCAGTTCAAGACTTGGAAAGAGAAAGACAACAAGCTGACAATCGACAGCTTGGATGTCGAGCTCACCGCCCTCAATGGCGTCATCGAGGTATATCCGTTCCTGCTGAACATAGGCAAATACCAGATATGTGCCTCGGGTATGCACTCGCTCGACAATAAGTGCGGCTACCACGTAGAGCTCCTCAAGAACCCTCTGATGGCCAAGGTGGGTGTCGACATCAAAGGTGATATCGCCAACCCCAAGATAACCCTCGGCTCGGTACGCTATGCGGACTACTACAAGCCCGAGAAACAGGGAGTGGTGGAGAAGCAGACGCTGGAGTTGAAGAGGCAGTTGAAAGAGGCTTTGGAAGCAAAGGTGAGGTAATAAAGTTCAAGGTTCAAGGTTTAAGGTTCATGGTTAAGGTTAATGGTTAATGAGATGAAAGTTTTTCATAGATATAACAGTACGATACATGGTAACTACCGCAGAGCCTATCTGCGCAGTGGACTCATCACGGGGGCATTGCTTGCCGTCTATGTGTTGCTGCGCCTGCTCATGGGCTCGCCGCTGGAGAGCCCTACGTCGTACGTCAGCGACGCCGTGATGCTGGTGGCCATGTTCCTTTTCATGGCCTTCTACCGCAATTCGCTGCCCGATAAGAGGATTACCCTCAAGGAGGCTATGCTCTTTGGCATCGGTATGGCCGTGGTGGCCTCGCTGCTCTACGGCATCGCCCTTTGGGCTATAGGGCTGGCCGCTCCGCAGCAGACCGAGCTCTTCACCACCACAGCCACCCAGCAGACAAACAACACCGCCAGTCTACCAGCTAGCCACCCTTATTGGGCTGCGTGGTGGGCTATATACGCCGCAGTGCTGATGGCATTGCTCGGGGGCTTTGGAGCCTTCGTGGCCGCTATATTCCTCCGCAACGAGAAGTCGGAGATAAAGACCCGTAAACAAACAAGCAATAAAACAAATAAGCAATAATACAATGGATATTTCAATTGTAGTACCTTCCTATAACGAGGCCGAGTCGTTGCCACACTTGGCTGAGTGGATTGACCGTGTGATGAAAGAGCACGGATTCAGCTATGAAGTGATAATAGTCGATGACGGCTCTAAAGACGGCACCTGGGAGGTGGCCGAGGATCTGCATACCAAGAATCCCGCATGGCGCGGTATCAAATTCCGCCGCAACTACGGCAAGAGCGCCGCCCTCAACACCGGCTTCGCCGCCGCACAGGGCGATGTGGTCATCACTATGGATGCCGACCTGCAAGACAGCCCGGACGAGGTGCCGGAGCTCTACCGCATGATAAAAGAAGATGGCTACGACCTCATAAGCGGATGGAAGAAGAAGCGTTACGACAGCAAGATAGCCAAGAACATACCCTCCAAACTCTTCAACTGGACCACACGCAAGATGAGCGGCATCTACCTTCACGACTTCAACTGCGGCCTCAAGGCCTACCGCCACGATGTGGTGAAGAGTATTGAGGTCTATGGCGAGATGCACCGATACATACCGGTGATAGCCAAGTGGGCCGGTTTCGGTAAGATAGGGGAGAAGGTGGTGCAGCACCGCAAGCGCGAGTTCGGCGTCACCAAGTTCGGCATGAACCGCTTCATCAACGGCTACCTCGACCTGATGAGTATCATGTTCATGAGCAAGTTCGGCAAGCAGCCCATGCATTTCTTTGGCGCCGTGGGCAGCATATCGGGCCTCTTCGGCCTCATCTCGCTGATTGTGGTCATCATTCTGCGCCTCAGCGGCCGCATAGCGCTCACCAACAGCGTCTGGTTCTACCTCTCCATGCTCTTCCTCGTGCTGGGCGTGATGCTCTTCCTCGCCGGCTTCATCGGTGAGCTCGTCTGCCGTAACTCCACCACACGTAACCAATACTTAATAGAGAAAGAGATATGAGCCTGCAATGTGGTATAGTGGGACTGCCCAATGTGGGTAAGTCGACCCTCTTCAACTGCTTGAGCAACGCAAAGGCTCAGGCGGCCAACTTCCCCTTCTGCACCATAGAGCCCAACGTTGGCGTTATCACCGTGCCCGACGAACGTCTGGCCAAGCTTGTAGAGATTGAGCGACCGGCCTCTGTGGTGCCCGCCACAGTCGAGATTGTCGACATCGCAGGCCTTGTGAAGGGAGCCTCCAAAGGCGAGGGACTCGGCAACAAGTTTCTGGCCGACATACGCAACTGCGACGCTATCATACATGTGCTGCGCTGCTTCGACGACGACAACATCACCCATGTCGACGGCACTGTTGACCCGGTGCGCGACAAACTAACAATAGATACCGAGCTGCAGTTCAAGGACCTTGAGACCATAGAGAACCGCTACGATAAGGAGGTCAAGAAAGGCAAAGCCGGTGGCGACGCACGTGCCAAGAAGCTTGTCGAGGTTATGGACCTCTACAAGGCTGCGCTGCTCGAGGGCAAGAGTGCACGCACCGTGCTGCTCGACGAGAATCAGGCCGAGGTGGCTCGTGATCTCATGCTCCTTACCACCAAGCCGGTGATTTATGTGTGCAATGTCGACGAAAGCGCCGTGGTCAACGGCAACAAATACTCCGACGCCGTCCGTGAGGCTGTGAAAGACGAGAACGCCGAAGTGCTGCTCATCGGTGCCGGTATCGAGGCCGACATCGCGGAGCTCGAGACCTACGAGGAGAAGCAGATGTTCCTCGAGGACCTCGGCCTCAAGGAGAGTGGCGTCAACCGCCTCATCAAGGCCGCCTACCGCCTGCTCGGCCTCCAGACCTTCCTCACCGCAGGTCCCAAGGAGTGCCGTGCATGGACATTCAAGAAAGGAATGAAAGCTCCTCAGACAGCGGGCATTATCCACTCTGACTTCGAGCGTGGCTTTATACGTGCTGAGGTTATCAAGTACGACGACTATGTCACCCTCGGCTCCGAAGCCAAATGCCGCGAGGCCGGCAAGATTGCCGTCGAGGGAAAGGACTATGTCGTGCAGGACGGAGACATCATGCACTTCCGCTTCAATGTTTGAAATGAAAAGTGAAAAATGAAAAGTGAAACAAAAAATAGAAGGTGTAAATGGGGGCGCAGAATTCTCTGCGTCAGCCTACTTTTCGCTTTTCACTTTTCACTTCTCACTTTGATAACCTCGTGCTCCACGCAGAAGGCAAAGTGGGGCAATGTGCAGTACCACAACATCACGTGCCACTATAACGTGTGGTGGAATGGTAACGAGAGCCTCAAGGAGGGTCGAGAGAAGCTGTACAAAGCGGCAGTGGACGACTACACGCTGCTGCTGGCGGCCGAGAACCTGGGAACTGAGGAGAATGCGCGGAGCGTGAACCCCGAGATGGACCGCGCCATAGAAAAGGGGGTCAAGGGCATTAAAAAGCACAGCATCTTCGTCAAGGGCGAGGAGCATGTGCCGTATATCAAGGAGTGCTATCTGCTCACGGCCTATGCCACCTTCTACAAGCAGGACTATGTGTCTACGGCGAACACCTGCAACATCCTCGTGTCGCAGTTCTCCGGCACGCGAGCCGGCGATGAGGGCGCCGTGCTGCTGGCGCGTTGTTACTCAAGAGAGAAGCGCTATGCAGAAGCTGAAGCTGCGCTTGACCAGCTGGTGATGAATCTCGGCAAGGGCAACTTCTCGCGCTCGCAACGTGACAAGCTTTACATCGCCATGGTGGAAGCCACTGTGCCTCAAGAGAAATACAAGAAGGCCGTGGAGTACATCCGGCTGGCGGTGGAGAGCACCGGCAGCAATCGCCAGAAGGCACGCCTCACTTACCTCATGGCTCAGATATACCAGCTGTTGGACAAACGCCCCGTGGCCGCCAAGTATTACCATAAGGTGCTCAGCTACACTCCCGAGTACGTCATGGAGTTCAATGCCCGCTTGGGTGAGGCTTCGTGCGCCGACCTCGAGCACAGCGACATTGGCAAGCTCGAGAAGCAGCTCGACGCCATGCTGCGCGACAAGAAAAACGAGGAGTACCGCGACCAGATTTACTACGCAAAAGGCGAGATGTACCTCGGCGTTAAGGATGCGCAGAAAGCTTGTGACAACTACCGCAAGTCGGTGTCCGTGTCGACCAATAACCCCTCCTGCAAGGCCCGTTCGGCAATACGGCTCGGCGAGGTACTCTATGAACAATATGAGAACTACGACCTTGCGCAGATCTACTATGACACCGCGATGCAGATTATCAAGAGCGACTACCCGCGCTATGCTGCCATAAAGAAACGTAGCGACATCCTCAACGAGCTCGTCTCATTCACGCGTGTCTACGAGCGGAACGACAGCCTGGTGGCCGTTTCCGCTATGCCGGAAGCTGAACGTATGGCATTGATACAGGCTACCATAGATACACTGAAGAAGCGTGAGCAGGAAGCCAGAGAGCGCGAGCTTCTGGCCGAGATGATGGCCGAAACAAAAGCGCAGCAGAACACGCTTACCGGCGACTGGTATTTCTACAACTCAAATACCGTCCAGAAGGGCAAAGAGTCCTTCCGCCAACGGTGGGGTCTGAGGGCTCTGGAGGATATGTGGTTCCTCTCCAACAAGATATCTTTGAGCATGATGATGCCACTCGAAGAGGAACTGCCTGAGGAGTCCGACAGCGATACCGTCAGTATGGACACAGACTCAAGCAATCAAGCAATCAAGCAATCAGGCAATAAATACGGCAACCCCGACGACCCGCACGATATCGCCTATTATCTCAAGGACTTGCCGACTTCTCAGGAACAGTTCGACTCTATCGACTCGCTCACTTCCGTCAGTCTGCTGGGTGCCGCCTACATCTTCTATGACGGTGTCCACAATACACCGCGGGCTCTCGAATGCTACCTCCGTATGGCAAAGGACTACACTTCCTACGACGAGATAGTGCAGGCTTTCTATATGCTCTACCGCATCTACGACCGACAGGGTAACACGCCGCAGGCTAACTACTACCGCGACATGGTCCTGCGCGGCTTCCCCGACAGCGATTTCGCCAATCTGATACGTGACAACGAGTACTACAAGGAACTCATCGCCCGTGACCAGCGCGTCGAGGACGATTATGCGCGTCTGTACGATCTCTATCAGTCGCGCCGCTATACGTCAGTCATCACCCTCGCTGACCAGGCCGAGGAGCTCTACCCAGCCAACAGTATGCTGCCGCGTTTCCGCTTCTGGAAAGCCCTCGCCATTGCCGGTCGCGGCGATAGGGAAGAGGCTGTAAGTCAACTGCAGGCTATCGTCAAAGCGGCTCCTGAGAACGACAGCCTGGCGGCAATAGCGCAGGTGCAGATCGACCTGTTGCTCAGCGATAGCAGCGCTCTCGCCAATAGAGAAAGCGAGGAGATAACCTCCGCCGACGAGCGACGCGCTGCTGCCAAAAAAGCCGACACCCCACTCTCAACTCTCAACTCTCAACTCTCAACTCAAGAAGACGAACTCCCCGAGGAGGCTCGTGTCTACCGCTACCGCGAGCGTCAGCAATACTACGCCATCATCATCGTCGACGACCGCCGCGTGAAAGCAACCGAGCTGCAATACCGTCTCTCCGATTTCAACAGCCAGTACTACAGCAACAGCGGCTATAAAGTCAATGCTCTGCTCTTCACCGACACCTCACAGCTCATCACCATCCACCGCTTCGTCGACGACAACGAGGCTATGGCCTACTATCGTCACCTTACAAGCGACGAAAGCCCACTGCGCCAGTTGGCTGACAATGACCACACCGAGTTTATTATCTCCACCCAGAACTACGCCACCTTCTACAACCGCAAGAACATCGATGCCTACATGGCGTTCTTCCGCAAATATTATCTGAACAAGAAACCGTAATCACGAATCATTATACAGTAAATATTACACGTCAAAATAATAAACTTTAAACCTTAAAACATGGCAAAAACAATGGAAATGGAAAGCTCAGCCATCAACATCATCACCGATGGCACCCTCGTCAAAGGCGACATCACCGCTACCGGCGACTTCCGCCTCGATGGCACCCTCGAAGGCAACATACAGCTCAACGGTAAACTCGTCGTCGGCGACTCCGGTGTCGTCAACGGCAACGTTCTCTGCCAGAACGCCAACATCATTGGCACCGTCAACGGCAACCTCTCCGTCAAAGAGCTCCTCTCGCTGCATACTACCGCTCGCGTTCGTGGCGACATCCTCATCAACAAACTCTCCATCGAGCCCGGCGCCGTCTTCTCCGGCAAATGCCGCATGATTGACGAAGTCAAAGCCCAGCAGGAACAGGCAGCCGAAGAAACTCCGGCAGAAGCCTGATGGAACGCCTCAAAGAACTCTTTGCCGCCTGGTCCGGAGAACCCTGTGCGGAGTGTCTCGCTATTGGCGCTTCCAGCGCCTCTGCCCGCCGCTACTACCGTCTCATCGGCGCTACCCGCCGTTGCGTGGGAGCGGTGGCCGACAACCTCACCGAGAACCGCGCCTTCTTCGCCTATTCGCGCCATCTTCATGCCAAAGGCATGCCCGTCCCGGAGCTCTATCTTGTCGACTCCGACGAGCGCCACTACCTGCAGCAAGACCTCGGCGACCAGTCGCTCTATGGCCTCCTATACGAGAAAAAGCAGAAGGGTGGGGGATTTGATGCCGAAATGCTGGCTCTCTACCGCCAGGCCCTCGCCGACCTTGCCGCCATACAGCAGGCCGGCGCCGACATGGATTTCTCCGTAGCCTATCCGCGCCCAGCCTTCGACCGCCGCTCCATCTTCTGGGACCTCAACTACTTCAAGTACCACTTCCTCAAACTCATCGACATACCCTTCGACGAAGAGCCACTCGAAAACGACTTCAACACCCTCGCCGACAAACTCCTCTCCGCCGACTGCAACTACTTCCTCTACCGCGATTTCAACCCGAGGAACATCATGGTAATTGAAAATTCAAAATTGAAAATTGAAAATTCCTTGCCGCACAACAAAAATTCTCAATTTTCAATTCTCAATTCTCAATTATTCTACATTGACTATCAGGGCGGCCGTCGCGGTGCCGCGCAGTACGATGTCGCCTCGCTCCTCTACAGTGCCAAGAGCGACCTACCCGAACCTATACGACGCGAACTCTTGGGACACTACCTCGACGTGCGTGGTCTCAATGGTGACGCGCGGCGCGAGTGGACCGACCAATACTACGCCTACGTCCTCGTACGCATCCTGCAGACCCTTGGTGCCTACGGCTACCGCGGCCTTTTCCAGCGCAAGCCCTACTTCATCCAGAGCATTCCCCTCGCCCTCAACAACCTCCGCAACCTCCTACAAGACCATCCCCTGCCCATCTCCATCCCAGAAATAAATAGAATAGTGAGTAGTGGACAGTGTGTAGTGGACAGCAGTCGTGGACAAGTGCTACCCACTACCCACTCTCCACTCTCCGCTCTCAACTCTCAACTCTCCACTCTCAACTCTCAACTCTCAACTCCCTCCCCCCTCACCGTCTCGGTCAGTAGCTTCAGCTACAAGCAGGGCCTTCCGGAAGACAACTCCGGCAATGGCGGAGGCCACATCTTCGACTGTAGGGCGCTCCCCAACCCTGGCCGTTACCCAGAGTACAAAACATACACCGGCAAAGACCGACCTGTGATAGAGTTTCTGCAGCGCGAAGAAGCAGTGGCTATCTTCCTCGGCCACGCCGAAGCCATAGTGTCACAAAGCGTCGACAAATACCTCGAGCGCCACTTCACGCACATCTCCGTAGCCTTCGGCTGTACCGGCGGCCAGCACCGCTCCGTCTACTGCGCCGAGCAACTCGCCGCCCGCCTCCGCCAGCGCTACCAAACAGTCAACGTCGTCGTCACCCACCGCGAACAGGACTGACCTTCTCCTACCCATCTCTCGTCCTTCTCATACCCATCTCATACCCCCACAGGTGGCACATATTTGAATTGGTTTCTCAGTATGTCAAAGAACTCTTTTCGAGTTTTTTGGAAAGGTTCGCGCTGGCCAGTTCGTCCCCTTTGCTCATTGAATTAGTTTCAATTATGAGGTATTCGCGACCTTTGGTTTCGAATGCAAAAGTACGACCGTGGGATTGCGGTCTACGAATGGGGACGAAAATTTTTTCTTCTTTTTTTGTAAAACGTTAATTATCGTATAATTATCCGTTAATCGCCTTGTTAATTCCCCCTGTTGTGTTGCAGTGTTGCAGTTATTGCAGTTCAAAATAGAGCGAACAGGACAGCCCCCTCCGTAATGGCAACGGTGTAACAAGGTCATCCTTTCGTCATTTCGACCATCCTTCAACCATCGTTCGCCTTTCCTTTAACCATTACATATGGTAAAACTATAGTTAAGTTATATTAGAAATATGTTTGAAATACCCAGTGAATGACGAGTCAACGACGACCACAGCATAAAGACACTCTCCTGCGATGTGAATGACAAATAACAAATACCCATGTTTTTCACGAATTATTTTGCCGAACGGAAAGTATTTCGTATCTTTGCAGTCAATTAAATAAAGCCAGATGACACAAAATAACGCAATACAACTCTTTGAAGGAAAACAGGTTCGAATCGCATGGAATGAAGAGGAGGAGAAATACTATTTCTCCATTGTGGATGTGGTTCAAATTTTGACCGAACAACCTACAACGCGTAAGGCAAGCACCTATTGGTCAGTACTTAAGAAGCGGTTGAAGGAGGAAGGTGCAGATGAACTGCTTACAAATTGTAAGCAGTTGAAATTACCCGCCGCAGACGGCAAGAAACGCGATACCGATGTGGCTGATTTACAGCAGATGCTGCGCATTGTTCAGTCCATTCCTTCCAAGAAGGTCGAACCCATAAAGCAGTGGCTCTCTGAAGTGGGTGCGCAGCGCATTGACCAAATGATAGACCCCGAACTGACCTTTCAGATGGCTGTCGAGGACTACCGACGCCAGGGGTATAGTGAGCGCTGGATAGAGAACCGGCTCAAGTCTATACGCACGCGCAAGGAACTTACAGACGAATGGGAGCGTTCGGGTGTGAAAGAGCAGAAAGATTTTGCCATCCTTACCAATATTCTCACCAAGGCGTGGAGTGGTATGACCACCGGCGAATACAAGCGTTACAAGGGGCTCACCAAAGAGAATTTACGCGACAATATGACCAACTTGGAGTTGGCTCTGAACACTTTGGCGGAAGCTGCTACTACTGAGATTTCGCGCAATCGCAATCCGCAGACGATGCAGGAAAACAAACGGGTGGCACAAAGTGGTGGAAAAGCCGCAAAGGCGGCACGCGACGAGGTGGAGAAGCAGATTGGCCACAGCGTTATATCTCACGAACGAGCTTCCGATTACCTGCTGCCAACAGAAGAAGTAGAAATTAAAGAAATAGATGACATCAAAGAAAAATAGCATCTTTGAAACGTGTTTTAAAGTGAACGAGACAATGTTATTGCATATAGTAAAAAGATCGTTATTCATTCTAGTGAATGTACTCTGCGTGGTGCAGGTTGGCCAGGCGCAGACCATTGTTTCTACACAACCATCCAATAGAACTGCGATAATTGAGCAATTTAATGGAGGACCATATTGTCCAGATGCGCATAGGATAAGCGATTCCATCTGCAATGCAAATCCTAATGACGTATTGGATGTACGCTATTATGAGTTTACTTTTACGTATAATACAGAGTGGGGCGATTCTTTGGTAGATTTAATTTTTAATTCAAACAATCAATATTACCCTGGTGGTTCAATAAATAGACATCGATTTGATTCATTATCAGATGAAACAGACTGTTTGGCATTGGTGCGAAATAAATGGGCAGCTGGAGTTGACTCAATATTATCAATGACATCGCCTGTAAATATTGCCGCAACAGCAAACATTGATGAAACAACAAGATTATTGACTGTTGATGTTGAATTATATTACACAGACTCCTCTGCTTCATCCACAAATATGCTTAATGTTATTCTGTTGCAAAACAACCTTAAAAGTTGGTGGAATGGCGCTTCTACATGGTATCCGCAAATGGTTGACTCGAATGATCTTTATCGTCACATGCATGTTGTACGTCATATGATTACAGGTCAATGGGGTGATATCATCGACACCACAACAGCCGGCTCCTTTATACATAGGACTTATAGTTATGTAATCCCTGATTCAATAAGGAACGTGGCAATTAATGACTTTTGCGATTTAGAAATTGTAGCGTTTGTCTCAGAAAGCAATCAAGAAATACTTTCTGCATGTAGAGCTTCTTATGCTGGTAATTCTACTTTTCAATACTCCTTTCAATGCGATACATCCATGGGAACAATCACCCATTATGATTGTTATAGTTCGGGTACCACAATAATGGCTATTCCGAAGCCGGGCTTTCGGTTTGTGCGATGGAGCAATGGTAGTACAGCAAATCCAGAAAGTTTGAATATTACAAGCGATACTACTATAGTTGCTATTTTTGCACCATTATTGCCATCTCAAGAATTATGTATGGTAACAGTTCAGGATGGACATAATATGATTATTTGGAATAAGGAAGTAGAAGTGCAATCCTATCGGTTATATCGTGAAAGTAGTGTTGCTGACGAATATGTGATTATTGCCGAGATTCCATTTGATTCATTGTCCGTTTATATGGATTCCGAATCACGTCCTTTAACACGTAGTTATCGATATATGATAGGAGAGGTGGATGAATATGGCTATGAAACGATGTCGAGCACTATTCACAAGACAATGCACCTTACTATCAACCAAGGAATGGGAAACCAATGGAATCTGGTGTGGACGGAATATGAAGGAGCGGGCTACACAACATATGTGATTTATCGCGGAACTAATGCCAGCGACATGCAGCAGATAGATGTAATCCCATCAGGTGGTAATACCACATATACCGACCCTGATGCCCCAGCTGGCAATATTTGTTATCAAGTAGGCGTTTTGATGACAACACCTTGCAATCCCAGCAAAACCGAAACAATCTGCCGTTCTAATATAGCAACAAATGGAGCCGTTGGAATAATTGGAACTAATGAAGATGAGATTTATGTTTACACTATTGGTGACTGTGTCTTTGTTGACGGTAATAATGGGAAAAATGTATGTGTATATGATATGGCTGGTCGTCTGGTTGCAAGTACAAATGGTGATATTGTTACGGTTCCTAATCCAGGAGTGTATTTGGTGAAAAAGGGCAACGCTACACAGAAAATAGTTGTGTTATAGTTGATAATCTCAAATCTCAGTAAGGCTAATATTGTATGGTCGCAGATGAGGATTTAATGATGTTTGAAGTGTGCGGTACACGTTACAAGTTGTCAGAATACAATGTGGCTGTTGAAGCACATAAGGATGAGTTTCGTGACAGTTTGTCTTTGCTAAATGAGTTTCCGTATACTGTCAAAAGTTTTCAAGGTGATGCGATAGAACAAATAAAAAACGCAGCCATTTCCATCGTTTATAAACAGGAGAAGATAAGTTTATATAGTTTTATTAAAGGCCTCCGAGCATTTGAAGAACAATTACCACTATCTGATGAAACAAACGGATTGGAAGTAGAGAATAATTTAGAACTCGCGGTTCGACACATTGCAGACAAGAATGACTATCATTCAGTAGTGATAGAAACATTTAGGATATTACAAGATTTCCATTTTTTGAATGCTACAGCTCGATGGGCATTGATAGAGGCCCATCGTATTTTGCACTTCCATAGTGTCCTTATCTGGTGTAATGGATGGGAACAATTGTGGACACGGGCCACATGGCTGAACAATGCTATTATAATGTATGACTCCTGCTTTGACAAGTTAATTCAAGCGGTATGGATAGGTACGGAGAGTTATCGTGAAAATAAAATAGGGAGAGAATCTTTGATTACGCCCGAGGGATTGGAAGTAGTATACAAGAAATGCTGGCATAGGAGTGACAAAAGGTTTTCAAGAATACCATCCCCATATCTTCATCTTTTTGAGGAATTTCAAAAGACGGATTATGAAATAGCTGTATCAAATTACGCACAAAGAATAAAGCATAGGGGAGGTATGAGATATGCAGGAATGTTCCCCTTTGGACAAACGTGGAATTATGCGAACAAGAACGAGTACGATTCCTTCAATACGAGAAATGAGATAGATATAGATGAGGTTATTGATACAGTGAAAGATTATCATATAGGGATATGTAAACTCGCATCACAGATTGTGGTTTTTCTGATGGAAGAGTTTAAAAAGCATGGTTATTTAACAGGAGAGGATATTCATCTCTAAAAATCGCCGTCGCATTACATGAGAGAGAACTACTGGTTGATTCTGTTCCTCTTCGAGAAAGCTGACTCAATTTGAAGTACTTTTCTTTGCGAAGCGGGGCGACCTCGACTAGGCTACCCCAAGTTTTGTGTCGGATGCCGCGCGCAGCCAGCGATACCTTAGAAAAATTCGGGTTATTCCGGTTAGAAATTTCTGATTGTTCTTTTAGTTTTGATTGAGATAAAGACCAATCCATCGTGCGTCTAAAAAAATCTACTGGATTTATAGATTTCGCGCAGCGGGAGAATAAGATGACCTGCGTAGCTTGGCTCATCAAGCTCGCCGACTTCAGTTCGAGTAAATTCGTTCAATTCGCCGTTTCTAATCTGATTGAGAAAAGAAATTTACGATATTTCGCGGCCTTTTACGGTAATTTTCATCATTGAATATTCTATATGTAAAAAAAATGACACCTTCACACATTGAACACATCGGCATCGCCGTGACGAACCTCGACGAAGCCATCCGCTATTGGGAGGACGTGATGGGCCTCAAGTGCTACGCCATCGAGGAAGTTAAGGACCAGAAAGTAAAGACTGCTTTCTTCCGTTGCGGCGACGTTAAGATTGAGCTTCTGGAGCCCACGTGCCCCGAGAGCACTATTGCTGCCTTCATCGAGAAGAACGGCGGCAAGGGTGGTATGCACCACATCGCCTTCGCCATGGAGAACACCGACCAGGCCCTCAACGAGGCCAAGGAGAAGGGGGTGCGTCTCATCGACCAGCAGAGCCGCGGCGGTGCTGAAGGCCTCCATATCGGTTTCCTGCACCCGAAGAGCACCCTCGGCGTCCTCACTGAGTTCTGCTGCAAGTAAAACAATCAAACAATATTAACAATGGCTTTTGAACAGAAGATAAAGGAGCTGCTCGACAAGCGTGGTGAAGCCCGTATGGGTGGAGGCCAGAAAGGCATCGACAAGCAGCACGAACAGGGCAAACTGACCGCCCGTGAGCGTATCGCCCTCCTCCTTGACGAGGGCTCTTTCGAGGAATTCGACATGTTTGTCACCCATCGCTGCACCAACTTCGACATGCAGAAGAAGTCGTACCTCGGTGACGGCGTGGTGACGGGCTACGGCACCATCAACGGCCGTATGGTGTATGTCTTTGCACAGGACTTCACCGTCCTCGGCGGTTCGCTGAGTGAGACGATGGCCCTGAAGATTTGCAAGGTGATGGACCAGGCCATGAAGGTCGGCGCCCCTGTTATCGGCCTCAACGACTCCGGCGGAGCCCGCATCCAGGAGGGTATCAACGCCCTCGCCGGCTATGCCGAGATATTTGAGCGCAATATTCTGGCCAGCGGTGTGGTGCCGCAGATCAGTGCCATCTTCGGCCCCTGCGCCGGTGGCTCGGTCTACAGCCCCGCTCTGACCGACTTCATTTTCATGTCCAAGGAGAACAGCTATATGTTCCTCACCGGCCCGAAGGTGGTGAAGACTGTCACTGGCGAGGATGTCACTGTTGACAAACTCGGCGGCGCCATGGTTCACGCCAGCAAGAGCGGTGTGGCTCACTTCGTCGGCGAGACCGAGGAGAGCACCATCCAGACAATCCGCGAGCTGGTGGGCTATATCCCCAGCAACAACTTCGAGGAGGCTCCCATGGTGGCCACCGGCGACCCCATCGACCGTCTGGAGGACACCCTCAACAGCATCATCCCCGAGAACCCCAACGAGGCCTACGACGTCAAGGATGTTATCCACGCCATCGTCGACGACGGCCAGTTCCTCGAGGTGCATGAGAATTTCGCCAAGAACCTCGTGGTCGGTTTTGCCCACATGGGTGGCATGAGCGTCGGTATCGTCGCCAACCAGCCTAAGGCTATGGCCGGCGTGCTCGACTGCAACGCCAGCCGCAAGGGTGCCCGCTTCGTGCGCTTCTGCGACGCCTTCAATATCCCGCTGGTGACCCTCGTCGACGTGCCCGGCTTCCTGCCCGGTACCGGCCAAGAGTACAACGGCGTCATCAACCACGGAGCCAAGATGCTCTTCGCCTATGGTGAGGCTACGGTGCCCAAGGTGACCGTCACCCTGCGCAAGAGCTACGGCGGTGCCCACATCGTGATGAGCTGCAAGCAGCTCCGCAGCGATATCAACTACGCATGGCCTACGGCTCAGATTGCCGTTATGGGTGCCAGCGGTGCCACCGAGGTGCTGCACGGCCGCGCCCTGAAGGAAATCACCGATGCAGAGGAAAAAGCCAAGTTCATCGCCGAGAAGGAGAAGGAGTACAACGACCTCTTCGCCAACCCCTACAACGCCGCCAAGTACGGCTACATCGACGATGTCATCGAGCCGCGTAACACCCGCTTCCGTGTCATCCGCGCCCTTCAGGCCCTGCAGACCAAGAAGGACAGTTTGCCCATGAAGAAGCATTGTAACTTACCCCTGTAATTAAATTCATTCAATTCAATATTTTAATTAACCTAAAAACATCAAAACAATGAAGAAAGTTCTGTTTACCGCTATGGCCGCCGTCGCTATGTTCGCTATGGTTGCCTGCAACAACAACAAGGCCGCCGAGGCTACCGAGGACACCACCGTCATCGAGCAGACCGAGCAGACCTGCGACATGGCTTGCGCCGACAGCTGCATGTGCGGTGAGGAGTGCGCCGCCGCCAAGTGCGAAGGCTGCCCCAACCACGGCACCGAGAACTGCTGCAAGGCTAAAGCCGCTGTCGAAGGCCAGGCCTGCGAGCAGGCTTGCGAGCACAAATGCCAGAAAGCCGAAGGCCATGAGTGCCAGAAGGCTTGCGAGAAAAAGTGCGAAAAAGCTCAGTAAAGTTTAAGGTTTAAGGTTTAACGTTTAAGGAGGATATCGATACAACGAGACACCTTAAACCATAAACCTTAAACCATAAACCTTAATTTGTTTTGGTGTTACAATTAACGAAAGAAGAATGAATACAATTTATAAAATAACCCTGGCAGTTCTCTTCAGCTTCTCGCTGTTGACGGCTACCGCCCAGCCGCCCATGCATGAGGGTGCCTGCGCCGGCGGTCCCGCCGCAGAAGAGCAGCCCCATGAGGGATGCATGATGCACGGCATGATGCCCACTGTGGACTTCCAGAGCGTGAAGATTAGCTTCGCTCCCCAGATGGGCACCTTCGTGGCCATCGACAGCGTGGAGTGCTCCGTGCATCTCGTGGCTATGACCGAGAATGGTCTCGACACCATCGGCTGCTACAAGACCGACAATACCTACAAACGTCACGACCTTAAGAACATCCTGCGCCCCGTCAGCGTTGGCTTCCTTGGCAAATACGTTGTCGTGCTGGCTTCCGCCGTCAACGACAGCGCCTATGTGGCCCTGCTTGACGAGAACATGAACGTGGTGGCCCGTCGCGACTTCCGCAGCCCCATGTATGCTTTCCATCTCGAGCACGGTTTCATGTTTGTCGTCGGACGCAACCCCTACGGTTACGACATCAATATCTTGCCCCTCCACGGTGGTCTTGACAACTTCTCCAACGGCGAGATCATGACCCACCACTACCGTGTTGCAAAGCAGTCGGAGAAGATCAAGCAGAGCGACCCCGTCGGCATCGGCCTTGCTGCTGTCGCCGTCGCCGTGGTGTTCTTGGCACTGGTGTGCATCTGTCTCCTCATCACTGGCACCGGCAAGCTGATGGCCGGTATGGACGACAAGAAGAAATCTCCTAAGGCCAGCAAGGGCATCAAGCCTGTCTCCGAGGGTAGCTCAGCCGCCAACGACCAGGAGGTCTTCGCCGCCATCGCTGCCGCCATCCACCTCTACAATGACGAACTCCACGATGAGGAGGACACCGTCATCACCATCCAGAAGGTGGAGCGTGAGTGGACGCCTTGGAACGCCAAGTTCTATAATATGAATCAATACTTTAATAATAGAAGATAGTCATGAAAAACTACAAACTCAAGATAAACGGCAACGAATACAACGTTGACATCAACGAAGTCGAGGGCCAGGAAATAAAGCTCAACGTCAACGGCACCGACTATGTGGTCACTGTCGACCAGGAGATCAAGCAGCAGAAAAAGCCTGTTGTACGTCCCGCCGCTCCGGCAGCCCAGGTGGCTCCCGCCAACGGTGGTGTGCAGAAGGGTAACGCCCCTGCCGCAGGCAGCAAGGTTACCACGCCGCTCCCAGGCACCATCCTCGACGTCTTCGTCAATGTCGGCGATACCGTAAAGGAGGGTCAGACCGTCGTGCTCCTCGAGGCCATGAAGATGGAGAACAACATCGAGGCCGACGTCGCCGGTACCGTCAAGGAAGTCAAAGTCCGCAAGGGCGACAGCGTCCTCGAGGGCGATGTATTGGTTGTAATTGGATAATTTGATTGAATTATGATTAGTTTAGCAACAGGTGGCTTCATGGAGTTCATGTCGACCCAGCTGGTACAGTTCCTCGAATATACCGGCTTCGCCAATGTGACCTGGGGCCATATAGCAATGATTATTATTGGCTTGGTGTTCATCTTCCTGGGCATCAAGTATGAGTTCGAGCCTCTGCTGCTGGTCCCCATCGGATTCGGTATGCTCATCGGCAACATCCCCTTCTATCCGGGACTCAAGATTGGTATCTATGAACAAGGCTCTGTGCTCAATATCCTCTATCACGGTGTGCACGCAATGACCGACTTTTCGGCGTTGCTCTCCAACCCCAAGCTGATGCTCATCGGTGCTGCCGCCCAGGTCGGTATCTTCGCCGCCTATATGGGTGCTCTGGCCCTCGGTTTCATGCCCAACGAGGCCGGTGCCATCGGTATCATCGGTGGTGCCGACGGTCCCACGGCTATCTTCATCTCCTCGCAGCTGGCTCCTGACCTGATGGGTGCCATCGCCGTGTCGGCCTATAGCTACATGGCTCTCGTGCCCGTCATCCAGCCCCCCATCATGCGACTGATGACCACCCCCAAGGAGCGCACCATCCGCATGAAGCCGCCGCGCCAGGTCTCCAAGCTGGAGAAGATCACCTTCCCCATCATCGGCCTCCTCTTCTGCGCCTTCATCGTGCCGAGCGGCCTGCCCCTGCTGGGTATGCTCTTCTTCGGCAACCTCCTCAAGGAGTGCGGTGTCACCAAGCGCCTGAGCGATGTGGCCTCCAACGCCGTCGTCAACATCTGCACCCTGCTCATCGGCATCACCGTCGGTGCCTCCACGCAGGCATCGGTGATCATGAACCTCTTCCTCAAGGAAGGCAACAAGATCAATCCCCTCATCGGCAACTCCGGCGTCAGTGCTGTGCCCGACGCCGCCCGTGTGTCGAACAATGTGGGTCTCGAATATGACAAGACCAACTACCTGCTGCAGCACGCCATGGGTCCCAATGTGGCCGGTGTCGTCGGCTCGGCAGTGGCCGCCGGTATCCTGCTGGCCTTCCTCCACTAAATAGGGAAGACGATACAACACCAACAAATAGAGGATGCTCCCCGCGAGCGTCCTCTTTTTTTACATATCGTGCTAAAGAATATTTTGCCAAACAAGAAAAGATTTGTATCTTTGCAAATAAAAATCAGATAACAATTACCTGATGGCAGACAGCATAACCATACAGAACAGCAATATTATGCCGTTGGTTGACGACCTGCGGCAGATAATCAATCAGACGCGCAACCGAGTTGCCGTCAATGTCAATGCCGAACTCACCTTGATGTACTGGCATATCGGCGAGCGAATAAATCGCGAAG
Source organism: uncultured Bacteroidales bacterium (assembly GCA_900320975.1). Taxonomy (GTDB): domain Bacteria; phylum Bacteroidota; class Bacteroidia; order Bacteroidales; family P3; genus Colimorpha. The sequence continues at coordinate 37,502 of ONUE01000003.1, forward strand.
TACTTGGAAACGAGCGCGCTGAATATGGAAAACAAATTGTTGCGACAGTGTCGCAACAATTGCAAACGGAATATGGTGACAAAGGATTTGAGAAAAGCTCCATCACAAGAATGATGAAGTTCGCACGTCTATTTCCCAATTATCAAATTGTTGCGACACTGTCGCGACAATTACAATGGTCTCATTTTGTAGAGGTTATTCCTATAAAAGACGACCTTCAGCGGGAATTCTACCTAACGTTGGCTGCTTCCGAAAGATGGTCTATTCGTCAGCTACGCAAGGAGATTGACGGCATGCTGTATGAGCGCACCGCCATCGCGACGAAGCCTGACGAACTGATTAAGCAGGAACTGACAGAACTGCGGGAGAACAACGTTCTCGCTCCTGACCTCGTTTTCAAGAGCCCCTATTTCTTGGAGTTCACGGGATTGAAGGGGATGTACAGCGAGAAGAGTCTCGAAGACAGCCTTGTGGCGCATCTGGAGCAGTTCATATTGGAACTGGGCAATGGGTTCACCTTTGTCGAACGGCAGAAGCGGATGATTATCGACGGCGAGGACTTCTATCTCGACCTGCTTTTCTACCATCGTAGATTGCACCGCCTGATTGCCATCGACTTGAAACTCGGCAAATTCAAGGCACAGTATAAGGGTCAGATGGAGTTGTATCTACGTTGGCTCGAAGCCCACGAGATGGAGGCTGGCGAGGAGCAGCCTCTCGGGCTGCTGCTATGCACCGAAGGTGGCGATGAGCAGATAGAGCTGCTGCAACTCGACAAATCGGGCATCAAGGTAGCGCAGTATATGACCGAACTGCC
>ONUE01000031.1 GCA_900320975.1 uncultured Bacteroidales bacterium
GCTACCTCGCGTTACCCCTCGACTTGCATGTGTTAAGCCTGCCGCTAGCGTTCATCCTGAGCCAGGATCAAACTCTTCATTGTAAGAATTGCTTGTTTTTACCTTTTTGACTCGTCTTCGTGTCCTCTGCATATCTGCATATGCAGATTGACACACGCTATCTCTATCTTCTCATCATGTCAAATTTCTCTATTCTCGTTCTGTCGAAAACGGGTGCAAAAGTACAACCTTTTTTCATTCCGACAAAATATTTTTTCAAAAAAAATGCATCGCATATCATAACATGCATGAATATCAAAGCCATCCACTACAATATTTTTTTCTACCTACCTTAGAAAAGGCCATGCAAAACGCACTGTGTGCCCTATAAAAATCACAAAAATCGGCCCATCTGGCACAAAAACCGCCAAAAATGGCACAAAAACGTTGTATCATGCTGTACATCCGGAAGATACGCCACAAAACACCCCCAAACCACAGCCTAACGGACTATAATCTCGTCGGTGAAGAGGTAGCTCGGCTGGCCCGGGGCGGGATGCCATGCGGGCAGGGGGCCGGGGTTGGGGACCACCACTCTTAAGAATTGAGAATTGAGAATTGAAAGTTGAGAATTCAATGGAACCGTGTAGTTCTTCAAGCGCATGCCCGTCTCGCGCGGGTCCATATCGAAATGCTTGTCGACAACCAAAGCCCAGTCTTTGCCGTCCTTCGAGGCATAGACCTTTATCTCGGTCGGCGCAAGTATCCAGTCGAAGGTATTCTGCATGAAGCGCATGGAGATTGCCTGAATGCCTGATTGTTTGATTGCTTGAGTAGGGAATTCAATGATGGCGTCGATGCTGTCGCCCCGGTAGCCTTGCCAGTGGCCGTCGGCATAAGTGGTGTTGCTGCCGAGCTGTCCGTCGATGAGGGCATCCTCTCCCCCACCCGAGTATATGGCTTTATAATCGCTGTACTTGGTGTTGAGCTTTATCTTGGCGCCCATGGCAAGGTGACTCAGCAGATATTGCTCGGTGACGACACCCTCGCCATATTCATTATAGGCGATAGCCTTGATGGTGGCAGAATGCTCCAAGGGGAAGGGGCCATCATAGAACGTGGAGGAAGCGGTAGGCTCCGACCCGTCGAGGGTATAATATATCGGCTTGTCACCATACAATGTCGTGAGGTTGACCACCGGATATTTCCCGACATTGCCATCTTCCCTCATATCGGGGAAGCATTGCATAAACACATGCCTATCCAGCTCCAGCACCTCGCGCGCGAGATCATCATACCTATTGCATACGATGTAGCGCTCATACTCGCCGTTCTCCTGGTCCCAGAGGCGAAGGTACTCGTTCTTCAGCTCAGCGAGGAAAATCATGTATTGGTTGCTCATCATCTTCACCCTGAACGGCATGTCAGGACTGTTCCTATGCAGGCACATGTAGACAAGCTTGCGCAACGGCGCTTTGAACGCCATCTGCCGGATACGCATCAGGGCGTAGTGTGCATGTGGATTGGCGGCGGCATCAATCTCCCCGTCCAGCTTCACTACCTTATCCATCACCCTTCTACAACGGGCGCTCAAAGCATCCGATATATTGTCGGGGTTGAAGTTGAGCAGCGGCTCGAGGAGAGCTGCGCTTGTGTACCAGTCTGCAATGTCGGGGTCGCTCTCGAGGGCGCCGATAGCGTAGAGGGCGTTGACGGCGAGCGAATCGCCACCCACACTGTTGCCGCCATAAAGGCCGGCCAAACTATTGCTGTAAGAAAGGGTGCCCTCACTATTGCTACCCCAAAGGCCAGCTACTTTATTGCCATAGAAGAGGCGCTCGTAGTTCTCGTTGAACTGCCTCTCCCTGCGCTTGAACTCTTCGGGGTCGTCGGTGCGGATGGGGTTCCAGGCCATCTCGGCGCTCCAGTAGAGGCCGTGCCAGCAGTTGTCGAACAAGGCCTCGCCATTGTCGTCCCAGCAGGTATTCATCAGCCCCTCGGCACCGTTGCGCCAGCCGTCACGCGCCAAGTTGGCGATGTTCTTCATGTAGCGGTAGGGATTCGGTATCATATTGCTGCTGTGGCTCAGCGACGGCGCCACCCAGAAGGGCGTGCCGTTGTCCTTGAAAGGCCGTATCAGGTGGTCGTAGCTGTCGAGCGGTTCATAGGCCCACATGATATAGGTCATATCCTCCGGCAGTTGCTTCATCATCGCTGGGTTCTTGGCCACGATGTCGCCCCACATGACTATACGAGTGGGTAGTGGGTAGTTGTTAGTGGGTAGCACTTGTCCGCGACTGCTATCCACTACCCACTGCCCACGACCCACTTCTTTAATCATTCCATAACAACGGTTGATGTGGTCGACATACACTTGGTCGGGGTCCAACGAGTCCACCAGCGCCTTCGCGCGGCCGGTGCCGAGCTGCTCGGTCTCGTCGCAATTGATGATGAAGAACGGCGGCCGGGCGTTTTGGCCGCCAGCAAACGGATAGCGCTCGAAAGCACCAGCTATGCGTTTTTTGAGGAAGCCGTAAGTTTCCTCCACGCTGGGATTGAAGTTGGCCTTGCTGTCCATCAGATGCTGATAAAACGGCACGCGGAGCGTCTTCTCGGCATGGGCGAAGAGCTGCAGGTTGATGACCTCGTCGGGGTGCGGCGTGCACTCGGCGGCGTAGGCCGGCGCCAGGTCGGGGAACTCCGGCTGATAGAGCGTGTGCTCGGTATAGTAGTTGCAGAAGTTGTACTTCAGCGCGTGGAGCCGCTGCCACTGCTTCTGGCGGAAAGCCTGGTGCGGCACAGGCCCGCGGCTGATGTCGTCCATCCAGCCGCGCCAGCGGTAGGCAGGCCAGTCGGTGATGGTGACACACGGCAGCGCGTCGCCGTAGAGCTGGCGCAGCTGGTCGAGCGTCAAGTGTGCGTTGCTCAGGCCCTCGTCGCCCACATAGCGTATCGTCACGCGCTTCGGCTCTATCACCAGCTGGTAAGCCTGGTCGAGGTTAGCCGCCACCGGCAGCGTGTCGACGCGAACTTCCTTGACCTTTAACCGCCCACCTTTCACCTTTAGCCACTCCCCTTTCACTTCCACCTGCTGCGGCGTGGGGATAAGGCCGAGGTTAATGTCCTGCTGTGCTGCGACAGCAAAACTGACGGCAAGAAACAGCGCAACTACTATCTTTTTCATAACGGCGAATTAAACGAATTTGGCGAATTATAATTAGTGGAGAATTACACGAATGCTTGCGCAGGATAATTCGAGTAATTAGCTTGCAATTGACCTGCGCAAGCAATTCGCTTAATTAGTTTAATTCGCCGTTCATATTATTTTAGTTTGAACTCTTTGCGTATGGCGTCGACCATGTCGAGCTTCTCCCAGCCGAAGAACTGCACCTTCTTGGTGTGCTTGCGGCCGGCGGCGTCGAAGACGGCGACGGTCTCCTCGTAGGGGTCGCGGCCCATGTGGCCGTAGGCGGCGGTGGCGCGGTAGATGGGGTTCTTAAGCCCGAAGCGCTGCGTGATGGCGAAGGGCCTCATGTCGAAGAGCTTCTCCACGCGCTCGGCGATAGCGCCGTCGGTCATCTTGACCTTGGCGGTGCCGTAGGTGTTGACATAGAAGCCCACCGGCTCGGCGACGCCGATGGCGTAGGCCACCTGCACCAGCACCTCGTCGCAGAGTCCTGCGGCCACCATGTTCTTGGCGATATGGCGTGTGGCGTAGGCCGCCGAGCGGTCCACCTTCGAGGGGTCCTTGCCGCTGAAGGCGCCGCCGCCATGGGCACCGCGGCCGCCATAGGTGTCGACGATAATCTTGCGGCCCGTGAGGCCCGTGTCGCCGTGAGGTCCGCCGATGACGAACTTGCCCGTGGGGTTCACAAACAGCTTGTAGTCGTTCTTGGCGAAGAGGGCGCGGTTCTTGGCGTTGATGCGCTTCAGCACCCGCGGTATCAGTATCTCGCGGACGTCGTTCTCTATCTGCTTGAGCATCTTGCGCTCGGTGTCGAACTCGTCGTGCTGGGTGGAGAGAACTATGGTGTCCACGCGCAGCGGCTTGCCCTCGTCGCTGTACTCGATGGTAATCTGGCTCTTGGCGTCGGGACGCAGGTAGGTCATCTGCTTGCCCTCCTTGCGTATGCGCGTAAGTTCCAACAAGAAGATATGCGCCAGCGTGATGGGCAGCGGCATATACTCGCGCGTCTCGTTGCAGGCATAGCCGAACATCATGCCCTGGTCGCCGGCACCCTGCTCCTCCTCCTTCTTGCGGCTGACACCCTGGTTGATGTCGCCGCTCTGGCCGTGGATGGTGGAGAGCACGGCGCAGGACTCCGACTCGAACTTATACTCGCCCTTGGTGTAGCCGATCTCCTTGATGACGTCGCGCACAGTCTCCTGGATGTCGACCCAGCCGTTACAGGTCACCTCGCCGCTCACCACGGCCAAACCGGTGGTTACCAGCGTCTCGCAGGCCACATGGCTCTCGGCGTCGCGACGGAGGAACTCGTCCAACAGGGCGTCGGAAATCTGGTCGGCCACCTTGTCGGGATGGCCCTCACTGACACTTTCTGAAGTGAAAAAATAGCTCATTTACGTTACTTTTAACTGTTAATACTGTGTTTTAACAGTGAAAAGATTTGAAGCCTGATTGTTTGGAGAACAACGTTTTAGCATTTTTTTCTCGTGGTTGCAATCATTACAAATCTATCCACATTCGCGACTGCAAAGATACGAAAAAAAACATAAACGCAACAAAAAACGAAAAAACGGCTAATAATACGAATTATGCTAATTGCCACGCACCGGTCCCTCTCCGTCCCCCCTCCGACCCCGCTCCGACTGTTTAACGGTTTTTGGTCGAAGAAAAGACGGAGCGGAGTCGGAGCGGGGACGGAGCGGGGACGGAGAGGGCGGTGTCCGAAGCATCGGCATCGCGGTACGATGCGGGCCAGGCCGACATCCCTGTACCGCAGGCATTTAATCAACAGCAGAGTGTTAAAAAACAAAAAAAGTTACCAACGAATAAAAAAAATTACTACCTTTGCAGTTGCATTAAACCTATACAAGGCAAGGAAAACAACACATAATAGACACTATATAAGAAAATTAAAGATATAATAGCCAAAAGCACATCAGCATTGCAGCGCCTGCCTGAATACCACACGAAGACGAGAGGCGAAGACAGAGAGAAAAAGCAAGAAAGACCTGCAGGCGAGCGCCAGAGGCGACGACAACCGAAAACACTGAGACAGAGAAACAAAACACAGCAAAATAACGTTTAACAAACAATTTTTATTAACCCAAAATCCAAACATTATGCAAAAGTTTCTACGAACTTTGATGTTGGCGGTACTAATGCTACCGTTGGCATCGCAAGCGCAAGAGACGCTGACCGTGTATGATGGAACAAATACCAATAGTTATGTTCCATTCAACGGACTCTATGCTGACTACGGCACGCGGAGCCAGTTTATCATGCCGGCGACAGATCTTGCTGAAATGGAAGGTGCGACCATTAGTGGGCTCACTTTCTACTGCGCGTCAAATTATAGTTTTGACGAGGGGATTACTGTGTACATGAAAGAGGTGGAGAACACCACTTTCGCATCAGCCACGATGGAAGATTGGTCATCGATGACTGCTGTATACACAGGCACAATCTCCATAAGCAACAACCAATGGACGATTACCCTCTCCACTCCCTATTCTTATTCGGGAGGTAACCTGATGATTGGTATCCAAGTGACGACTTGGGGTTCCTCATGTCCGACTACCTCATGGTATGGCGTGAACCAAGGCTCCTCTTATACCGCTGTGTACAACAATGCAGATTCTTATCACACATGGTCCACTTCCTTCACCCGTGAAACATTCCTTCCCAAGACTACCTTCACCTACGAACCCAGCGGCGACATCAGCTGCTATCCTGTGAAAGGTCTCGCTGTTGATGAATCACAAACCACTACAGAGAGCATAACTCTCACTTGGATTGACACCAACAACACCGATGCCACCTACATTGTCTACACCATCGCCGGCACCGACACCACCGAGGTGGATGCCGCCAATATCAACATTACCGGCACAACAGCCGTCATCACCGGCCTCAACGCCAACACCCCCTACACTTTCGGCGTGAAAGCTGATTGCGGTAACGGCGACGTTACTGCGATGCGCACCGTCAACGGCCGCACCGCTTGCGGTGTCATAACCATTGACGACGAAAACAGCTATAGCGAGGACTTCAACAGCTACACCACTGACATAGCCACAAGTACCACTGCACCCTCCAGCTATCCCAACCACACTATGCCTAATTGCTGGAGCTTCCTGAATATGTCGAGCTCGAGCAGTGATTATCCGATGGCGTTCATGACCTCATCCACCAGCTACGCTGCCTCCGGCAACTGCCTCTTCTTCAAGAGCAGCAGCTCGACACCCATATACGCCATCTTACCTGTATTCGCAAACGAGAGCTCGACACGTATCCGGTTCAGCTATCGCAACGAAGGCGTTAGCTCTGACAACGGTACCCTCAGCGTGGGATATATTACCGACGCCACCGACGCCTCTACATTCACTGCTGTAGCGACCTTCCCCCGGATTACCACAATAACCTCTGCAGAAGCTCTCTTCACCAGTTCAATGCTGGCCGACGGTGCACGCATTGCTTTCCGCTACACTGGCGGCAGCAGCAACAACTACTACTTATCCATTGACAACGTGGTTGTCGAGCAGGGCCCGTCCTGCTTGCCAGCCATAAACCTGACCGCAGACTCCGTCACCAGCGAGAGTGTGACTCTGAACTGGAGCGGCGATGCCGGCAACTATGCTGTTATTGACGTTGTCAACGAGGAAAGCTTCGAGACGGAAGACAACACCTACACCATCACCGATCTCGAACCCAACACGCTCTACACCTTCGGCGTGGTCTCGTTATGCTCCGACGGCAACTCCGACACCGTATTTACTACCGTGCGTACGCAGTGCGTCGCCATTGATCTCCCCCTCGTAGAGAGTTTCGAGAACTCCAGCGAAACTACCCCCTGCTGGACCTTCGACGGCAACAGCGTGTATAACAACGGCAACATGGGAATCACCACCGCCAGCGGCCACAAGGTGATGAAATTCCTTGCCAACACCTATGACGGCTCCGTCAACTCCAACTACCTGCAGTACGGCTACTCGCCAGTGCTCAATGTGAGCGATGAAGCCACAGCCCTGAACGTGAAAGTGCGCTACAGCACCTATTATAGTAGCTATGGCACTTATGTGCAACTCTACTTCGGCTACAAACTGGCCGACGGTACCGAGATATGGGATGAGAACGGTCATAGAACCAGTGGCACCAGCACTTACGCATACTATACCGACACCATTCCCGCCACCGCCGTACAGGTGATGGTCAAATACCGTGCAACCAGCTACAGCTCAAGCTATACCGCCTACATCGACAGCGTCATGATTGAGGAGATTGAAGATGAGCTGTGCTTCCCCGTTACCAACATCGCTGTTGACAGTAACAGCACCAGCACCATCAGCCTGAGCTGGGTGAGCGATGCTGAGAACTTCACTATTCTCAACATGGCCGACAGTTCGGTTGTAGTACAACTTTGGTGTTGTGGTGAACTGTGCCAGCAGCAACAGCGACACCATGATTATCGAATGCCGCACCGCTTGCGCGCCTATGGTCATTGACAGCGAGAACAGCTATAGCGAGGACTTCAATAGCTACACTACTGACATATCAACAAGCACCACTGCACCCTCCAACTACCCCAACCACACTATGCCTTATTGCTGGAGCTTCCTGAATATGTCGAGCTCGAGCAGCAGCTACCCGATGGCATTCTTGTCCACCAACTCTGGCTATCCAGTCTCTGGAAACTGCCTCTTCTTCAGGAGCAGCAGCACAACTCCTCTCTATGCCATTTTGCCTTATTTCTCGACTGAAGGCATAATACGTCTCCGGTTCAGCTATCGCAACGAAGGCGTTAGCAGTTACAACGGTACCCTCAGCGTGGGATATATTACCGATGCCACCGATGCCTCTACATTCACTGCTATAGAGACCTTCCCCCAGATTACCACAATAACCTCTGCTGAAGCTCTCTTCACCAGTTCAATGCTGGCCGACGGTGCACGCATTGCTTTCCGCTACACTGGCGGCAGCAACGACAACTACTACTTATCCATTGACAACGTGGTTGTCGAGCAGGGCCCGTCCTGCATGAAAGTCATAAACCCGACCGCAGAATCCGTCACCAGCGAGAGCGTCACCCTGTCTTGGACGAGCGATGCTGAGAACTTCATTGTTTACAATATGGCCGACAGCAGCGTTGTGGCCAACGTCACAGAGCCTGCCGCCATGATTACCGGCCTTAACTCCAACACTGCCTACACCTTTGGCGTGGTCGTTGACTGTGGCGACGGCGACATTTCCGACACCGTGTGCATCAATGTTCGTACAGCCTGCTCCACCATCAGCCAGCTTCCGTGGACTGACAATTGTGATGAAGTCCCCTCTGGCGACTACCAGATGCCCTACTGCTGGAGCCGCTATGCCAACGCAAACCATTATCCTTACTCGTATGCAAATAATGCCCACAGTGGTCTCCGTGCGCTTTACTGGTACATCGGGCCTAACACCTCTTACAGCACATATGCCGACACCGCTATTGCCATCCTGCCTCAGGTCGATATCGAAGCTCTGACGATTAGCGAACTGCAGTTGAGCTTCTATGGACGTATGGGTGATGCTTCCGCCAACATTCTGGTGTATGTCGGCACCATGAGCGATCCCGAAGATGCCTCCACCTTCCAGATGGAAGACACCGTCCGCGTAAGTGGCAATACCTATAACCGCTTCGACATCAACCTCACCAACGCCCCCACGACCAACTCCTATGTGGCTATAATGGCACTGAGACCCACTACCTTAGTAAGCCTCTATATCGACGATGTCATATTACACGAGCAGCCCACCTGCGCCTATGTAACCAACACCGCCGCAATAGACAGCCTGGCAACAGAAGAGAGCGTGACTATAAGCTGGGAGGATCTCAATAACACCGGTGCCACCTATACTATTTATAATATGGCTGACGGTTCTGTTGTTGAAACCGGCATAGACAATACCGTCTATACCATTGCAGGCCTCTCCGCCAACACCATATACACATTCGGTATTGCAGCCAACTGTGGGGACAGCGACGCTGAGACAATCACTGTCTCTGCCCGCACCGCCTGCGGTGTCATAACCATTGACGACGAAAACAGCTATAGCGAGGACTTCAATAGCTACACTACTGACATAGCAACAAGTTCCTATGCACCCTCCAACTATCCCAACCACACTATGCCTGATTGCTGGAGCTTCCTGAATATGTCGAGCTCGAGCAGTGATTATCCGATGGCATTCTTGTCCACCAACTCTGGCTATCCAGTCTCTGGAAACTGCCTCTTCTTCAAGAGCAGCAGCTCGACACCCATATACGCCATCTTACCTGTATTCGCAAACGAGAGCTCGACACATATCCGGTTCAGCTATCGCAACGAAGGCGTTAGCAGTTCCAACGGTACCCTCAGCGTGGGATATATTACCGACGCCACCGACGCCTCTACATTCACTGCTGTAGAGACCTTCCCCCGGATTACCACAATAACCTCTGCAGAAGCTCTCTTCTCCAGTTCAATGCTGGCCGACGGTGCACGCATTGCTTTCCGCTACACTGGCGGCAGCTACGACAACTACTACTTATCCATTGACAACGTGGTTGTCGAGCAGGGCCCGTCCTGCTTCCCCGTTGCCAACCTCGCTGTTGACAGTAACAGCACCAGCACCATCAGCCTGAGCTGGGTGAGCGATGCTGAGAACTTCACTATTCTCAACATGGCCGACAGTTCGGTTGTAGACTGTTGAGGAACTCGATGCCAACACCACCTACAACTTTGGTGTTGTGGTGAACTGTGCCGACGGCAACAGCGACACCGTGACCATCAGCGCCAACACAGCTTGCACCGATGTCACCGTCTTCCCCTTCATCGAGAGTTTTGAAGGTACAGACCTTGGCTGCTGGACCTCGGAAGGTCAGAGCACCTGGACGGTTGGTGCCGGCAACAACCCCTCGGCCGTAACAACAGCCTACTTCGGCAACAAGAATGCCAAGATTGGTCACAATGAGACAGGCGACGTCACCAAGCTCATCTCGCCCGTCCTCACCACCGAGGAAGAGGTCTCTGCCCTAAAGGTTACCTTCGCACACGTGCAGAGCCGTTGGAGTAACGACGTTGACGTCCACCGCGTCCTCTACCGCACCTCCGAAGAAGGCGCCTGGAACGAGGCTGTCAGCTACACCGAAGAAATCACCAGCTGGACTGTCGACAGCGTTATGCTGCCCGGCAACACCTATCAGATCGCTTTTGAATTCATTGACGGCTACGGCTACGGCGTCGGCATCGACAGCGTAGTTATCTCGACTTTTGACGGCAACTTCTGCTGGCCTGCTACCAGCCTGACTGTCGACGATGAAGCTACTACGGCCAACAGTGTGACCATCACTTGGGAAGGCACTGCTGCCAACTATAGCATCTACAACGGACAGACCGTCGTGGCAACCACAACCGACAACACCTACACACTCACCAATCTTGCTGCAGCAAGTACCTACGTTATAGGTGTACGTGCCCTCTGCTCCGACGAGGACAGCTCTGACTTGGTAACTGTTATTGCCAACACACCCTGTGGCGCCATCAACGTGTTCCCGTATGAGCAGACCTTCGATGCCGAGCCCAGCTGCTGGACCAAGATTGACGCCGACGGCGACGGCTACAACTGGTCTGTTCTGAGCGGCTACACCGCCATCCAGTCCGCGTCTTGGGTCTCTCCCGCTACCCCTTTGACTCCCGACAACTGGCTCATCACTCCGCAGATTTCCTTACCTGCTACGGGTAGCTACGAGGTGACTTGGACTGCCATGGCTCAGGATCAGGATTGGCCCATGGAGCATTATGGCATCTTTATCTCCACCACCGGCAACACCGACACTTCAGACTTCACAATGATTCAGGAGTGGACTCTGAGCTCTGGTGCCTTCAACCCGATCATCGACCTGAGTGCCTACGCTGGTCAGGACATCTACCTTGCTCTCCGCCACTTCAACTGCACCGACATGTTCCGCATCTCGATTGACGACTTCATCATCCGCGAGCAGCCCGGTGCCAACCAGGTGACCATTAACCTGCAGCAGAACAACCCTGCTTACGGTTCTGTTACCGGCGCAGGTGTCTACAACATCGGTGACAGCGTCACCGTGTCTGCCACACCCGCTTCGAGCTACGTCTTCAACCGCTGGGTTGACGAGAACAACGTAACCGTGAGCAGCGACAACCCCTACACATTTGTTGCCGCTACCGACCTGACCCTGAAGGCCATATTCCTCAGCTCGTCAGCCGACACCTACACCATCACTGTTGAGGTTAACGACAGCACCATGGGTACTGCTACCGGCGGCGGTGTCTATGCCGACGGCGACGCAGCAGTACTGATTGCCACTGCCTTCCCGGGCTATCGCTTCGTGAACTGGACTCATACCTCCTCCGAATTCGGCGTCACTGAGTTCAGCACCGACGATACTACTGTTGTTACCGTCACTGGCAACAAGACATACACTGCCAACTTCGAAGCCAGCGCAGTGGTTGACACCTTCACTGTGACTCTGAACACCACCGCCGGTGGTACGGTGAGCCCGATGGGCAGCACTCGCGTTGCCGATGGCACCCTCTTCACCGCCACCGCCACTGCCGACTCCGGCTATCACTTCGTGAACTGGACCAATGCCAACGGCGCTGCCGTCAGCACCAACAACCCCTATGCCTTCACGGTGAATGCCAACGTGACCCTCACGGCTCACTTCCAGGCTAACGACCCGCAGGTGACCTACTACAACGTCATCATCACCAGCGCCGACTCCACGATGGGTACCGCTACCGCTACCGCCACTGGCCAGGTGGCCGAGAACACCTCGGTGACCGCCACGGCTGTCGCCCTCACCGGCTACCGCTTCGTGAACTGGACCGATGCCAACGGCACCGTCGTGAACGCCACGAACCCCTACACCTTCACTGTGACCTCCGACGTGACCCTCGTGGCCAACTTCGTGGCCAACGGTCCTACTCCTGTTGAAGCCACCATCGACGCCAGCGAGATTACCTACTGGGTTGGTGAAGGTAGCAACCAGGCCGTTGTGGCCATCAACTGGGCCGATGCAGCCTACGCATGGGGCGTTAAGTTCAGCGCCGCCAGCATCACCGTCCAGGATGCTCTCGACATCATCAAGGGCACCGACCGTCGCTTCGACTACACTCTCGGCGACTACGGTCTCGAGAACATCACCTTCGACGAGAACGATATCCACCTGAGCGGCAGCAGCCCCTGGAACCAGAAGCTCAACAACGAGTATGGCACCGGCCTTGCCCAGAATGTCGTCAACGGCGACTTCGTGAAGTGGGGTGAGGACAACGCTGGTACCGTGGTCGACAGCACCTACTATGAAAATTGGGGCTGGTACTACACCTACGTCTTCGAGATGACCATCCTCCCGATCTGGGCATATGTCGGCATCCAGAGCGTTGACATGAGCAATGTCAGCATCTACAGCGCCAACAGCACCATCTACGTGAAGGGTGCCGAAGGCCAGATCATCAACATCTACGACCTCAACGGCCGCACCATCGTCACCAAGCTCAACGCCACCGAGACCATGGAGATACCCATGGAAGAGACTGGCGTGTACCTGGTACGCATCGGCAACGCCCCCGCAAAACGCGTCATCGTGATGCGCTAAGCGATAGAGTAACACTCTGATTCACGGCCGTGGCTCCCGATCGGGAGCCACGGCCTTTTTTATTGAACAGGGTGCCCGGCATCCGGTCCGTCGGCGCTCCGTCCCCCCTCCGTCTCCCCTCCGACCAAAAACCGTTAAACAACCGGTGAACAGTCGGAGCGGGGACGGAGGGGGGACGGAGCGGGGTCGGAGAAAAAAGGCGACGGAAAGGTGTCAAAAAGGAGACGAAAAGGTCATACAATATAATTATTGTTTCATCGTTATATATTGACAACAATTTTTAAACTCTATATATATCATGACACAAGAACAACTGAAGTTCAACCCCAATCCGTTGGTGTCTTTCCTGCAGAAACCGCAGGCCGAGTTCACCAAACAAGATATCCTCAAGATCATCGAGGAATTCCAGATAGAGATGATCAACTTCCGCTACATGGCTGACGACGGGCGTCTGCACACGCTCAATTTCGTCATCCAGAGCCTGGAGCACGCCGACGAGGTGCTGACCAGCGGCGAGCGCGTCGACGGCAGCTCGCTGTTCCCCTACATCGAGGCCGGCAACTCGGACCTCTATGTCATCCCGCGCTTCCGCACGGCCTTCCTCGACCCCTTCACCGAGGTGCCCACGCTCGACCTGCTGTGCTCGTTCTACACCAAGGACGGCGAGCCCTTCGCCATGGCCCCCGAATATACGCTGCAGAAGGCCGGACGCGCCTTCCGCGAGGCCACCGGCGGCATGGAGTTCGAGGTGATGGGTGAGCTGGAATACTACGTCATAGCCCCCAAGGAGGATGACTACATGCCCGAGGACCAGCACGGCTACCATGTGAGCATGCCCTTCTGCAAGTTCGAGGAGTTCCGCACCGAGGCCATGCGCATGATCGCTGCCGCCGGCGGCGAGATAAAATACGGCCACAGCGAGGTGGGCAACTTCACCCATGGCGACCTGATGTACGAGCAGAACGAGATTGAGTTCCTGCCCACGCAGCTCGAGCGCGCCGCCGACCAGCTGGTGATAGCCAAATGGATGATGCGCGAGCTGGGCTACAAGTATGGCATCACCGTCACCTTCGCCCCGAAGATCACCGTCGGCAAGGCCGGCAGCGGCATGCATGTGCACACCCGCGTGAGCAAGGACGGCAAGAACATGTACGTGGGTGCCGACGGCCTGAGCGAGACGGCCATGAAGACCATGGCGGGTATCCTGAGCCTCGCAGGTTCCCTCACCGCCTTCGGCAACACCAACCCCACGAGCTATTTCCGTCTGGTGCCTCACCAGGAGGCCCCCACGAACATCTGCTGGGGCGACCGCAACCGCAGCGCCATGGTGCGCGTGCCGCTGGGCTGGAGCAAGAGCGCCGGCAACATGATGGCCCACGCCAACCCCCTGGAGAAGAAAGACAAGGTGGACTTCACCCGCAAGCAGACCATAGAGCTGCGCACGCCCGACGGCTCGGCCAACGTGTACCTGCTGCTCGCCGGTATGGCCGTGGCCGCACGTCATGGCTTCGAGATGGAGAACGCCGTGCAGTATGCCAAGGACCGCTATGTGAGCGTCAACATCTTCGAACACGAGGACGTGCTGGCCAAGCTCGACGTGCTGCCCGACAGCTGCGCCGCCAGCGCCGACCTGCTGGAGAAAGACCGCGCGGTGTACGAGCAGGACGGCATCTTCGCACCGCAGCTCATCGACGGCATCATCAAAGAGCTCCGCGCCTTCAACGACCGCACGCTGCGCGCCGACATTGGCAATGACCCGCAGAAAACACTCGAGCTCGTCGAGAGCTTCATACATTGCGGATGAACCGAGTGGCACTACTCATCGGCGGCAACCAAGGCGACCGCCAAGCACTGATACAGCAGGCGACGGCGCTGATACAAGAACGTATCGGCACCGTCGCTGCCGCATCACGCATATATGAAACTGCCCCATGGGGCACCTTCGACAGTCCACAGCCCAATTTCTTCAACCGTGGACTGCTGGTGGAGACCACACTGACGGCCCACGAAGTGCTGCGCGCGGCGCTGGCCATAGAGGCCGAGCTGGGCCGGGTGCGCAAGGCGGGCAGCAGACTATATAGCGGTCGGCCGATGGACATCGACCTGATATTCTACAACGACGAGGTGATAGAGACCCCTGAGCTGACCATCCCCCACCCCCGCATGCACCAGCGCCAGTTCGTGCTGGAGCCCTTGGCGGAAATCATGCCGGAATACCGGCACCCTGTCTTGCATAAAACCGTTCATGAACTTCTAACAACCCTATGAAACGCATATACACATACATCCTGCTTCTCCTGTTGCCCCTGACGGTCTTGGGACAAAGCCACACTATCAGCGGTACGGTGGTAGACTCGCGCAGCGGCGAGACGCTCATCGGTGCCACGGTGGTGGACCAGCGCAGCGGCAAAGGCGCTGTGACGAACCCCTACGGACGCTTCTCGCTGACGCTGCCGCGCGGCGAGGTGGAAATCAAGGTGCAGTACGTGGGCTATGAGCCACAGAGCTTCACCTTCACACACGACCGCAACCGCCAGCTCAACGTGAAACTGGCGCCGAGCGTGCAGCTCGACGAGGTGACCATCACCGCCGAGCGCGTGGGCGACACCCGCTCGTCGCAGATGAGCGCCACAGAGATGACCGTGGAGAAGATCAAGTCGGTGCCTGTAATGTTCGGCGAGGCCGACATCATCAAGGCGCTGCAGCTGATGCCCGGCGTGCAGAGCGGCTCGGAAGGCAACAGTGGCATGTATGTGCGCGGCGGCGGCCCCGACGAGAACCTCTTCCTGCTCGACGGCGTGCCGCTGTATAACGTGAGCCACCTCGGCGGCTTCTTCTCGGCCTTCAACACCGACGCCGTGAAGAACGTCACGCTCTACAAAGGCTCCTTCCCCGCACGCTTCGGCGGCAGGCTGAGCTCGGTGGTCGACATCACACAGAACAACGGCAACGACCAGGAGATGCACGGCAACTTCTCGGTGGGCCTCATCTCCGCCAAACTCAACATCGAGGGCCCCATTGTCAAGGAGAAGACCACCTTCAGCCTCTCGGCACGCCGCACCTATGCCGAGATCTTCATGATACCCGCCATCATGGCCCTCAACAACGCAACCAAAGAGAACGCCTCCTCTTCGGAAGCCGGCAACGCCAAGCTCGATGCGGGATACTACTTCTACGACCTCAACGCCAAGCTGACCCATAAGTTCAGCGACCGCTCGCGCCTCTACGGCAGCTTCTACTGGGGCAAAGACAAAGTGCACGGCAAGATAAACACCGTCACCTCGCTCAACGAGGAGATGCGCATGGGCATGGGCAACGAGTGGGGCAACCTCGTGGGGGCCCTGCGGTGGAACTACGAGCTCACGCCAAAGACCTTCCTCAACGCACAGATAGCCTACACGCAGTACAACAACGTCATCATCGGCAGCCTCGAGAAGAGCGCCGCCAGCGAAGGGGGCACCCCCTCGACCATCACGGGCGACTACCGCTCGGGCATACAAGACCTCACGGCGAGACTCGACTTCGACTACACGCCACATCCGTCGCACGCCATCAAGTACGGCGCCGCCCTTACGCGCCACTGGTTCAGCCCCGAGGTGGCCAACGCCAGCGTCGACTACTACGACTCCATACAGATGAACGGCGCCTTCAAGATGGACAGCAGCATCGCCAGCGCCAAAGTGATGGCCAATGAGATGACCGCTTTCGTGGAAGACGACTGGGCCATAGGCGACGCCGTGAAGCTCAACATAGGCCTGCACGCCAGCGGCTTCATGGTCGACGACGTCTTCTACCCGTCGCTGCAGCCGCGCGTCAGCGGCCGCGTAATGCTCGCCGAGGGCTTCTCCGTCAAGGCAGGCTACGCCTGGATGAAGCAGTATGTGCACCTGCTCTCCACCACCGGCATCAGCATGCCCACCGACCTGTGGGTGCCGGTGACCGCCAAAGTGGAGCCCATGGAGAGCCACCAGGTGGCCGCAGGTGTGTTCTACAGCATAGGCGCCATAGCCGACTTCTCGGTGGAGGCCTACTACAAGAAGATGAACAACCTGATAGAGTACAAAGACGGCGCCACCTTCTTCGGCAGCAGCGAGAACTGGGAGAGCCTTGTGGTGGCCGGCGACGGCTACAGCTACGGCATCGAGCTACTGGCACAGCGCGACTTCGGCAAACTCACCGGCTGGGTGGCCTACACCTGGAGCCGTACCATGCGCCACTTCGACCGCGAAGGGCAACGGCTCAACGGCGGCAAAGAGTTTCCCGCCAAATACGACCGTCGCCACGACCTGTCGATAGTGCTCAGCTACCGCTTCAGCAACCGCTGCGACGTCAGCGCCACATGGGTCTTCTCCACCGGCAACACCGCCACGCTGGCCACCAAGCGCTACCCCGTGGCTTCAGACGACCCCGATGACTACAACCTTTCGACCAACCAGTACCAGCAGCTCTCCTATATCGAGGGGCGCAACAACTACCGCCTGCCCAACTACCACCGCCTCGACCTGGGCGTCAACTTCCACCGCCAGTTCAAGCCCTGGGGCCGCATAGCAGCGCCGCACCGCACCATCAGCGTGAGCATCTACAACGTATACAACCACCAGAACCCATACATGGTATACCGCAGCGCCGACTACACCTACCGAAACTACCCCACTGCCTTCGTACAGCTCTCGCTCTTCCCATTCCTGCCGTCGGCGGCATATACGTTATATTTTTAAGGACTCAAGAAGTTAGTTAAGACAAATGAAACATACGACATACACACTCATCATTATAGCTGCAGCACTGCTCTTCGGTGGCTGCGAGAAGGTGCTTGACATCGACGACAGCGGTGCCGACGACCTGATGGTGCTCAACGCCGTGCCGCAAGCCAACAAGCGCGCCTTCCTCAACTTCAGCAACACGGCCTTCTTCCTCGACACCGTGGCCACGCACCCCGTGGCGGGGGCCTCGGTCACCCTGTGGCGCAACGGCATACCGCTGCTGCCCGACAGCGTGGGCGGCTGCAACTACTTCTTCCCCGACACCCTGCGCGCTGGCGACCAGCTGAGGGCCACCATCAGCACCCCCAAGGGCGAAGTGTACGCCGAGACCTACGTGCCGCCGGTACCAAAGGTCAAGCTCGGCTTCCTCGTCGAGTGGGCCAGCCCCACCTTCAACTTCATCACCGCCATACCGCAGCTCAGCGACAGCGCCGGTTTCGCCGAATACTACCAGCTCACCGTCACCGTCCGCGACAGCGGCATGCGCCACGAAGTGTATGCCAACCGCTACCGCACCATAGACACCGTGAGCCACACCTACTTCATTCTCAACGACAACAACGAGATTACCAACAACGACGTGTCGCCCAACCTGCCGCTGGGTGGCTACCTATACTCCAGCCTGATGTTCACCGACCGCCAGATTGACGGCCGCACCGACTACCCCATCAACCTCTTCATACCCATCTACAAAGACACCAACGAAGTGGTCAACGACACACAGGAGTTCAAACACTGGTACACCATCACCCTGGAGAGCATCACGCCAGCGCGCATGAAATACCTTATCAGCGTGGCGCGAGCCAACGGCATGGGCTCCTTCTTCGCCGAGCAGGCACAACCCTACACCAACGTCACGGGTGCCGTGGGCATCTTCGCCGGCAGCGCCAAGTGGAGCCACACCTTCATCACCGACACCCTGCTACACATCAACACCCCCGACATCCCCATCAACATCCCGTCGAAGACGCTGGAGAAAGTCGGCCGCAAAGCACGGAGGTATTGAAGGGCTCTCCCCCCTCCGCCTCCCCACCCTCTCCGCTCCGAGATTTTTACGACTAAAAACCGGTGAACAGTCGGAGCGGGGACGGAGGGGGGACGGAGAGGGACCGTAGAAATCCGGGATGCGAAAGAGGCAAAAAAGATGTTAAAAAACAAAAACATTTTGCCAGTTCAAAAAATGTTTGTATTTTTGCAGTCCGATTTGTGAGGTAAAAAGCCCCGTCAGACCGTTGGAAATAATTAAAAAACAAACAAATAAAAGAAAATGTACGCAATCGTAGAAATCGCAGGCAAGCAATTCAAGGTCGCCCAAGATCAAAAGATTTTCGTCAATCGTCTCCACAACGACGAGGGTAGCGAGGTTTCTTTTGACACCGTGATGCTTAAAGACAATGATGGCAAAATCGAGGTTGGCAAACCTTACATTGCAGGCGCAAACGTCAAGGCCACTGTCATCCGCCATCTCAAGGGCGATAAAGTTTTGGTGTTCAAGAAAATCCGTCGCAAAGGCTATCAGAAAATGAACGGTCACCGCGACTACTTGACCCAGATCAAGATTGACAGCATCAACTAATGTCTAACCGTTAAAAACAAGAAACAATATGGCACACAAAAAAGGTGTTGGTAGTTCCAGCAACGGTCGTGAATCCGAAAGCAAACGCTTAGGCGTTAAGATTTTTGGCGGTCAGAAGTGCATCGCCGGTAACATCATCGTCCGCCAGCGCGGTACCGCTCACAATCCCGGCCAGAACGTCGGTATGGGCAAGGACCACACTCTGTACGCCCTCATCGACGGCGTGGTGAAATTCCACAAAGGCCGCGAGGACCGCAGCTATGTCAGCGTCGTTCCCGCTGAATAAACTAGAAGAAAGTTTTTTTCATAATAGTCTAAAGTGCAGAAACCTCCACCCGTAAGGGCGGAGGTTTCTGTTTATGCCTTGTCGGCGAGCTGCACGCGGATGCTCTCGCCATGTATCTTCTCCAGAAGGGCGCGCGTGAAGTCGGCGTCGAGACCCAGAGCCGTGGCCTGCTGCAGACGGTCGGCGACCACGTCGGACCAGCGGCCCGACTGGTAGACGGGCATCTGCAGGTCGTGCTTGATGAAAGATATCTGACGCGACATCTCCATGCGGCGCGCGAGGAGCGACAGCAGCTCGTGGTCTATCTCGTCAATCTGGCTGCGCAAAGAATCGAGCTTATGGGAGTTGAAGGTCGAATGCTGGGAGTCGGAAGTTGAAAGTTGGGACAATAAATCGGCGAAGGCGGCAGGTGTGAGCTGCTGGGCAGCATCGGTGAGGGCGCTTTCGGGAGCATGATGCACCTCAACCATAAGGCCGTCGTAGTCGAACTGTACCGCCGTGCGCACCAGCGGGGCCACCAGCTCGCGACGGCCGCCTATGTGGCTGGGGTCGCAGAGTAACGGCACCTCGGGCAGCTCGCGGCGCAAAGTCATGGGCACCTCCCAGAGGGGCTCGTTGCGGTAGCCGCGGTTGTGATACATGGCGAAGCCGCGGTGCACGGCACTGACACCCTTCACGCCGGCCTGCAGCACACGCTCGATGGCACCAAGCCAGAGGCTCACGTCGGGGCTCGTGGGGTTCTTCACCAGCACCTGCATCTCGCTGCCGGCAAAGGCGGAACAGAGCTCCTCGACCATGAAGGGATTGCCGGTAGTACGCGCACCTATCCACACTGTGGTGATGCCATGACGCTGGCAAAGCTCCACATGCTTGGGCTTGGCCACCTCGCAACAATACTGCACGCCGTACTCCTGCGCCAGTTCCTGCATCCACTGCAAGGCCGGTTCGCCAAGGCCCTCGAAGCCACCCGGGCGCGTGCGCGGTTTCCATACACCGGCACGGATGAGTGTGACACGAGGCATAGCGGCGAGAGCCGCCGTCACTTGGCGTAGCTGCTCGCGGCTCTCAACGCTGCAAGGTCCTGCTATTATTGTCTTTATCATAATGCTCTCTTGAAACAAAATGCAAAGATACACAATATTTTCCAATCGGCGGCGTTATTTTTGCATGAAGATAAAGATTCTGAAACTGAAAGACTGGCTGATAGTGTCGCTCATGGGGCTGATGGGGTTTTCGTCATGCCACAGCCACAAGCAGTTGGCCGCTCCTGAGGAGGAGACCAACCGCACTCCAATACCGCGTGAAGAGTTGCGCTTGATGTACGGTGTGCCGACTATGGACTACCGCATCAGCGGCCATGTGAAAGACGCCGACGGCAAGCCCGTGAAGGGCGTAGCCATCAACATGTTGGAGCGCGGGCTCGAGGCCACAGCCGACACCATCTACGGCGACCAGGAGAACATACGCCGCGCCTTGAAGAAGAGCGAGGTGAGGAGCGACAGGAACGGAAACTTCACCATCAACGCCCAAGACCTACCTTGGGATAGCATACGTGTGCTGGTGCGCGACACCGACGGCGAAGCCAACGGCGAGTACAAGAACCAGCTGCTCGAGATCCCGGTAGACAACGTCGACAAGAGCAATGCCGGCGGATGGTATCTTGGTGTCTTCAACAAAGAACTGGAGATACAGCTGGAGGAGAAGAGATAAGTGCGATGCATGGAGCTCGGATTACGGCAACGGGCAGGACTTGAGCTGCAGCGGAGGCTGCGGAAAAACCGCGAGCGGCTGCACCCATTGCGGAGCCTCTTTTGGGAATGTACGTTGCGCTGCAATATGCACTGCCGCCACTGCGGTAGCGACTGCAAGGTGCAGACCGACGTGCCCGACATGCCGGCAACGGATTTCCTGAAAGCCATTGACAACCTGACGCCGCATGTAGACCCGCACAAGACATTCATCATCATTACCGGCGGCGAGGCGCTGCTGCGCACCGACCTCGAGGAGGTGGGGCTGGCGTTATACCGCAGAGGCTACCCCTGGGGGGTGGTCACCAACGGCTATCTGCTCGACGCCCGACGGCTGGAGAGCCTGATGGCCGCAGGGCTCCACTCAATAACTGTGAGCCTCGACGGGCTGGAGAATGAGCACGACTGGCTTAGACGGCACGAAGGCTCGTTCCGCAAGGCCTCGGACGCCATCAGACTGCTGGTGGCACAGAACGAGGTGCTGTGGGACGTGGTGACATGCGTCAATCCGCGCAACATAGAGCATCTGGCCGAATTCAGGGACTATCTCGTTGGGCTTGGCGTACAGCGCTGGCGCATCTTCAGCATCTTCCCCATGGGACGCGCAGCCACAGACCCTGAGCTGCAACTCGGCAATGACGGGCTGCGCCGCACACTCAACTTCATAAAAGAAGAACGGAGGAAGGGGCTGATTGACGTCAGCTACGCCTGCGAAGGCTTCCTGGGAGCTTATGAACAGCAGGTGCGCGACCAATTCTTCTACTGCCGCTCAGGCGTGGAGGTGGCCTCAATACGCTGCAACGGCGCCATCAGCGGCTGCACGTCGGTGCGCAGCAATATGAACCAGGGCAGCATCTACACTGACGACCTGTGGGATGTGTGGCAGAACCGCTTCAAAACGATGCGCGACCGCTCGTGGGCACACAAAGGGCAGTGCGCGAGCTGCAAAATGTGGCGCTATTGTGAAGGCAGCGGCCTGCACCTATACGACGACAACGGAGAGCTGCTCACCTGCCACTACCGCCGACTAACAACCGTCTGCCAATAAGCCCACAGTGTTAAAGTTTAGTTAAAAAACGTGTGTCCGGCAAAAAGGGCCTTATATTATTATTTGCCGAAAGACACAATAATGTCGGCAGAGAATCGTTATAATAGTTATTAAAAAACAACAACAAATATGTTCAAGAAAGAGACTTACATAGCACGCCGCGAACAACTGCGCAAAGACGTAGGACACGGTTTCATCATCATTCCGGGCAACCACGAAGCCCCCTGCAACTACAAAGACAACACCTACTGGTTCCGTCAGGACAGCACCTTCCTGTATTTCTTCGGCCTTCAGCGCGAAGACTTGGTGGGTGTGATTGACTGCGAGACTGGCAAAGACTATATCTTCGCCGACGACTACGACATCGACGATATCATCTGGACTGGCCCGCTGCCGAGTGTTGCTGAGCTGGCCGCCAGCGTGGGCGTGGAGAACACCGCTCCGCTGAAGAAGCTGCGCGAGATGATTTCCGCAATGAAGTCGCCTACCACCGGCTCACCGATGCCGCTGTATCTGCCGCCGTACCGCGCCGACATACGTGCCGACCTCGGCGACTGGCTGGGTATGGGCAACTCGTCGGTGGACCGCCATGCATCGCTGGAACTCATACAGGCCTGTGTGAAGCAGCGCAGCATCAAGAGCGCAGAAGAGATTGAAGAGATTGAGAAAGCCATAGCCACGGCTTATAACATGCATGTGGGCGCCATGAAACTGGCTATGCCGGGCCGCTACGAATACGAGTTGGCTGGCTATATGGAAGGCGAAGCTTGGAAAGGCAATGGTCCCGTGAGCTTCCCCATCATCATGACTGTGCACGGCGAGACCTTGCACAACCACGGCCACAACAACAAACTGGAGGTGGGACGCATGCTGGTGATGGATGCTGGCTGCGAGACCCCGATGAACTACTGCTCCGACATCACACGTACAGTACCTGTGGGCGGCAAATTCAACGAGCGCCAGAAAGCCATCTACGAGATAGTGCTCAACGCCAACCTTGAGGCACAGCGCGTCACCCGTCCCGGCATCACCTACAAAGAGGTGCACCAGGCCGCCAGCCGCGTGCTTGCCGAAGGATACAAAGGACTCGGCATACTGAAAGGCAATGTCGACGATATCGTCGCTGCCGGTGCGCACAGCCTGCTGATGCCCCACGGCCTGGGTCACATGATGGGTCTGGACGTGCACGACATGGAGAACTACGGCCAGATAAACGTGGGCTACGACAACGAGACCCGCCCGAGCGAGCAGTTCGGTCTGGGCAGCCTGCGCTGCGGCCGCAAGCTGGAGCCCGGCTTCGTCATCACCGACGAGCCTGGCTGCTACTTCATACCGGCCTTGATAGACAAATGGAACGCCGAAGGCACCTGCAAGGACTTCGTGAACTTCGACGAGCTTGAGAAATGGAAAGACTTTGGCGGCATCCGCATCGAGGATGATGTCCTGGTGACTGAGACTGGCTCCCGCGTGCTCGGCAAGCCGATACCTAAGACCGTCAAGGAAATTGAAGAAACGATGGCATCATGAATGATGTAGAAATAGTAATTACCAACACTGGTAAGCGAATATCAATTACTCCGGGTACCTCGGTGGCCGATCTGGCAAAAGAGTACCTGCAGCAGAAGACCGTCGAGGATGGTAAAGCGCCGCTGCCCATCCTCGGCTCCTTGGTGAACAACAAGGTCCAGCCGCTGCAGTATCGCATCTATACTCCCAAGACCATACAACTGCTGGACATAACAAGCCGTCAGGGCTTCCGTATGTACCGCAACTCGCTGCACTTCATGCTCTACAAAGCCGTGAAGGACTGCTACCCCGAGGCAGAGCTACATATAGACCATTCGTTGCAGAACGGCTACTATTGCCGTATTGAAGGCGAGAACCTGCCCGGAAAGATGGAGGTATGCAGCACTGTACGCGACCGCATGATTGCCATGCAAGAGGCAGACCTGCCGTTCACAAGCCGCACCATGCTTATCAACGACGCCATAGAGCTCGTCCGCAACGAGAATATGCCGAAGACCCTCTATGTCTTGGAGCATCTGCGGCAGCTGTATGTTGAGATGGACTTCCTCGGCGACACCGTGCATAAGATCAACGGCAAGCTGGCCCCCTCCACCAGCTGCATACAATGCTGGGACTTCCGACAGTTCGAGGATGGCTATATGCTGCAGTGCGCCGACCCGGAGCATCCCGACAAACTGTCACTCTATTCGGAGACCCCGAAACTCTTCGCCATCTTCCGTGAGCACCACCAGTGGGTGGACTTGATGCACATGTCGACAGTGGCCGACTACAACCGCATCGTTTACAATGGCGGTGGGCAGCAGCTCATCCTTCTTGCCGAAGCGCTGCACGAGAAGAAGTATGCCGAAATAGCCGACCAAGTGCGCCAGAGCGGTGCCCGCATGGTACTGCTTGCCGGCCCCTCCAGTTCCGGCAAGACCACCTCGTGCCGCCGACTCAGCATACAACTCAGTGTGCTGGGCTACGACGTTTGCCAACTATCGCTTGACGACTACTTCGTATGCCGTGCACGCACGCCGAAGCTGCCCAATGGAGAATTCGACTTCGAGAGCATCGACGCCCTCGACATACCCCTGCTGAACGACCACCTGCTGGCTCTCTTGCGTGGCGAGGAGGTGAAGATACCTACCTTCGACTTCATCAAGGGCGACCCATACTACAGCGGCAAGACCCTAAAACTGGGACCTCGCAGCATCCTCGTCGTTGAAGGCATCCACGCCCTCAACCCCAAGCTCACGGCACAGATTGACGACGCAATGAAGTTCAAGGTGTATGTGAGCGCCCTTACGCAGCTCACCATCGACGACCAGAACATCATCCACGGCACCGACAACCGCTTGGTGCGCCGCATTGTGCGCGACAACAACTTCCGCGGCTGGAATGCCTACGAGACCATACGCCGCTGGCCCGATGTGGTGCGCGGCGAGCGCAAACACATATTCCCCTATCAGGAGAACGCCAACGTTATGTTCAACAGCGCACTGCTCTATGAGCTCGGCGTGCTGAAGCGCTATGCCGAACCTCTGCTCAAGCAGGTGCCTGAAGACTGCAACGAATACTCCATCGCTCGCCAGCTGCTTGACTTCTCCGAGTTACTGTTGCCTATCGACGACAAATTCATCCCCTACAACAGTATCATGCGCGAGTTTCTCGGGGGCTCTACGTTCAACTATTAAAGCTGCGGATTGGCTCCGTCAATTATGATATGAGCGCGAAGGTAAAAAACTTCGCGCTCTTTTATTTGTACCTCCATCTTCGCGCGCACCTCGTCGGGCGTAAGGCCCTGCATCAGCGGCCTCGGATTGCGGCTGCGCAGAGCGCGCTGAAGCAGATCTTCCACACGCATCTGCAGGTATACGACGGTGTGGCTATCACCACATTGTCAAGCGGTGCGGTATCGTGCAACATCTGTGTCTCCAGCTTACGGAAAGCAGGCTCACCGAACTGCGCGAAAAAACGCGGCACGGTG
Organism: uncultured Bacteroidales bacterium; assembly: GCA_900320975.1. Taxonomy (GTDB): domain Bacteria; phylum Bacteroidota; class Bacteroidia; order Bacteroidales; family P3; genus Colimorpha. The sequence goes on from ONUE01000031.1 coordinate 25,733, forward strand.
TAGTGGTAACGTTCCTCGAAAACGCGGTCAAGGTCCAGGAAATCCATACCCTTCTCAGCGGCCAGCTGCCGTCCGAAGGTGGACTTACCACTGTACATGTATCCTATCAGATAGTACTTCATGCCATAAGTTCCTTAGCCGTCTGCAGTGCCGCCGCCGTCGGCGGGTCGCTGCTGAGCATAACTGCCACCTCGGTTATACGCTCATCGGAGGCCAGCTCCTTGATAGACGACACAGTGCGCTCGCTGTCCGTCGCCTTGTATACCTTCAGGTGCTGCCCCGCCTTTGCGGCAATCTGCGGCAGATGGGTTATCGCCACCACCTGCATCCGCTCTGCCATACGGCACATGATACGGCCCACAGCGCCCGCGATGTCACCGCTCACACCC
>ONUE01000045.1 GCA_900320975.1 uncultured Bacteroidales bacterium
ATGCCCACGGCACCAATAGCGCCGCAAGGAGCATCAAAATTTGTAAATGCTTTTTCATGGTGTTAGTATTTTGGTTAATAACTTGAATTTTAACTTGTAATTCAATTATATGACATTATTCCCAAGTACAAATATACACAAAACATCCGACATAGGCAAGCTATGGGATGTTCTTTTAATTTTTTTAACATTTCGAACCCTAAAAAAGGGCCTCAGAAAGTACGCCCCCTCTCCGTCCCCGCTCCGACCCCGCTCCGACTGTTTAACGGTTTTTGGTCGGAGAAAAAACGGAGCGCCCCCGGGGAGGGTCCGGTGGGGGGTGCCACCGGAAATTATTCCACCGGAATATCCGTGTTGACGTTCTTGCTGCCGACGAGGGCGTAGAAGAGTATGTAGCCCAGCATGGCGGCCACGAGCCAGTAGGAGCCCATGTAGCCCACCTGCTTGGCAAGGGCGTCCTGCAGGAGGGGCATGACGCCGCCGCCCACGACCATCATCATGAAGATGCCGCTGGCCTGCTCGGTGTATTTGCCGAGACCTTCGACCGAGAGGTTGAAGATGCAACCCCACATGAGCGAGGTGCAGAGGCCGCAGAGGACGAGGAAGAGGGCGCTGACGGGCACCTGGAACATCTGGAAGCCGTCGGCGACGCTGTAGCCCGGCATGGAGACGCGCAGGCTGGCGGGCATGATGATGGCGACGACAATGAGCACTATGGCCAGCAGGGCCACGAAGGAGAGCTGCGTGCGGGTGTTGACCTTGCCGCTGATGGCGGCACTGGCAGCGCGGCCCACCATCATCAGGAGCCAGTAGACCGCAGCCACGGCTCCGCCGATGGCGGCACCGCAGAGCGGGTCGTCGGTGAGGTAGAAGTTGAGCTCGGCGGGGATGCCGACCTCGATGCCCACATAGAAGAAGATGGCCACGACGCCGAGGACGAGGTGGCGGAAGGACCAGGGGCTGTATTTGTCGCGCCCGCCGCGGACGATGCGCTCGCGCGAGGGCTCGGGGATGGCTACGAAGAGCAGGATGAGGAAGGCCACGGCGAAGACACCCATGGCGATGAAGAGCAGGGGCGCCACGTCGCTCATGGCGGTGCGGTCGGTGACGGTGCCTATGAGGGCGCCGACAAAGAGGGGCGTGAGGGTGCCGGTGAGCGAGTTGAGGGTGCCGCCGGTCTGTATGAGCTGGTTGCCGCGGTTGCCGCCGCCACCGAGGAGGTTGAGCAGCGGGTTGACGACGGTGTTGAGCATGCAGACGCAGAAGCCGCAGACAAAGGCGCCGAGGAGGTAGATGAGCAGGTTGAGCATGACGGGCTGGCCGCCGATGCTGAAGGTGGCCACATCGGCTCCCACAAGGCTGGAGAGGTACTGCACCACCATGCCGGTGAAGCCCACGCCGAGGGCCCAGAGGGCGGTGCGCTTGTAGCCTATGCGCTGCATGAGGCGTCCGGCGGGGATACCCATGATGAGGTATGCCAGGAAGTTCATCATGTTGCCGAGCATGCCGGCCCAGTGATACTGTGTCTTCCAGATGTTGCCGAAGGGCGCCGCCATGTTGGTGACGAAGCTGATCATGGCGAACATGAAGAACATGGTGACGACCGGCACCACCGCTATCTTGGTCTGCTTGTTGTTTGTCTGTTCCATAAGTGGTTTATGCTTTGCTGTTGTCCTTTCGCACACCTTCACTCTCGGTCACTCCCTACCCTTTCAGGGCTTCGGAGCCGCTGACAATCTCGATAATTTCGTTGGTGATGGAGGCCTGGCGGGCCTTGTTGTAGCTGAGGCGCAGGTCTTTGAGGAGCTCGGTGGCGTTGTCGGTGGCCTTCTGCATGGCGGTCATGCGGGCGCCATGCTCGGCGGCCAGCGAGTCGAGCACCATGCGGTAGAAGGTGCTGCGCAGGGTGAGGGGTATCATCTCGCGCAGTATCTCCTCCTGCGAGGGCTCGTAGATATAGTCGTTGGCGACCTCGGCCTTCCGCTCTCCGCTCTCCGCTTTGCGCTCAGCGCTGACAGGGAGCCACTGCTCGCAGGTGAGTATCTGCGAGAGGCTGTTCTTGAACTGGTTGTAGACGACCTCCACGCGGTCGACGTGCTTGTCGGCGAAGTCGGCCATGAGGCTGTCGGCCAGCGCGGCTATGGTGTCGAACGAGGGGGCGTCGAGGAACTCATCGTACGAGGAGACCTGAAGGTCTTTCTGGCGCGAGAGGAGCTCGGAGGCTTTCTTGCCGATGCATGCCAGGCGGATTGCCGTGCCCTTGGCGCGCCAGTGCTCTATGCGCTGTTGGGCGAGCTTGAGGACGTTGCTGTTGAAGGCGCCGCAGAGACCTTTGTTGCTGGTCACCACCACGAGCACCACCGTCTTCACAGGGCGCACGGCGTGGTAGGGCGTGAGCACCCCCTGCCCTTCGCCGATGTCGGAGATTATCTCCTGGAGGCTGGCGGCGTAGGGGCGCATGCCTATGATGGCGTTCTGCGCGCGGCGGAACTTGGCGGCGGAGACCATCTTCATAGCCGAAGTGATCTGCTGCGTGGAGCTCACCGACGCTATGCGCGTGCGTACTTCTTTTAGGTTAGCCATTCTTCTTTGGTTTACGGTTTACGATTTACGGTTTACGGTTTGCAGGGCACCGGAGTCCCTTAATCCTTAAACATTAAACCTTAAACCTTTACTTATACCTTTCTGCTGTATCAAGTGCGAGGGCCTTCATGGTGGCGAGGTCGCTGTCGACGAGCTTGCCGGCGCGCAGGTTGGCCAGGATGTCGGCATGCTGCTGGTGCATGAGGGTGAGGAACATCTTCTCGAAGTCGCGCACCTTGTCGATGGACACCTTCTGGAGCAGACCGTTGGTGCCGCAGAAGATGATGGCCACCTGGTCCTCGACGGGCATGGGGCTGTACTGGGGCTGCTTGAGCACCTCGACGTTGCGGGCGCCCTTGTCGAGCACCGCCTTGGTGGCGGCGTCGAGGTCGGAGCCGAACTTCGAGAAGGCCTCGAGCTCGCGGTACTGTGCCTGGTCCATCTTGAGGGTACCGGCAATCTTCTTCATGGACTTGATCTGGGCCTTACCGCCGACGCGGCTCACCGAGATACCGACGTTGATGGCGGGACGCACACCACTGTTGAAGAGGTTGGTCTCAAGGAATATCTGACCGTCGGTGATGGAGATGACGTTGGTGGGGATATAGGCCGACACGTCGCCTGCCTGCGTCTCGATGATGGGCAGTGCGGTGAGCGAACCACCACCCTTCACCTTGCCCTTCAGCGAGGCGGGGAGGTCGTTCATCTGGGCGGCGATTTCGTCGTTCTGGATGATGCGGGCTGCGCGCTCCAGCAGACGGCTGTGGAGGTAGAAGACATCGCCAGGGTATGCCTCGCGTCCCGGCGGGCGACGGAGGAGCAGCGACACCTCGCGGTAGGCCACGGCCTGCTTGGAGAGGTCGTCGTAGATGACGAGGGCGTTGCGGCCCGTGTCGCGGAAGTACTCGCCGATGGCGGCACCGGCAAAGGGGGCGTAGAACTGCATGGCCGCAGGGTCGGAGGCCGTGGCGGCGACGACGATGGTGTAGTCCATGGCACCCTTCTCCTGAAGGTTCTTCACGAGGTTGGCCACCGTGGAGCCTTTCTGGCCACAGGCCACATAGATGCAGTAGACTGGGTCGCCTGCGTCGTAGTTGTTCTTCTGGTTGATGATGGTATCGATGGCGATGGCCGTCTTACCGGTCTGGCGGTCGCCGATGATGAGCTCGCGCTGGCCGCGGCCGATGGGTATCATGGAGTCGATGGCCTTGATGCCGGTCTGCAGGGGCTGCTCGACGGGCTGGCGGTAGATGACGCCAGGGGCTTTGCGCTCGATGGGCATGTCGAAAAGCTCGCCGGCGATGGGGCCCTTGCCGTCGATGGGCTGACCGATGGTATTGATGACACGGCCCAGCAGTCCCTCGCCCACGGGGAGCGAGGCGATGCGGCGCGTGCGCTTGACGGTGTCGCCCTCGTTGGTGGTGCTCACCTCGCCGAGCATAACGATACCGACGTTATCCTCCTCGAGGTTCTGCACGATACCCTGGTCGCCGTTGTCGAACTCCACGAGCTCGCCGCTCTGGGCGTTGTTGAGGCCGTAGACGCGGGCAATGCCGTCGCCAACGGTGAGCACGGTGCCCACCTCCTCAAGCTGCACGTCAAGGTCGACGTCGGCCAGTTGTTTCTTCAATATTGCCGATACTTCGGCAGGCTTAATATCTGACATATACTTTACAGTTTACTTTCGTATTCGTTCTTGGCGAAGGCGATGCGGAGCTTGCGTATCTTGGTGCGGATACGTGCGTCGTACATCTTGTTGTCGAACTCGAGCTTGAAGCTACCGAGCATGTTGGAGTCGGTGCGGTCGTGCAGCTCCACCTTCTTGCCTGTGTATTCCTCGACCATGCGTGTCACCATGGCGCGGGCGTTGTCGTCGATGGGCTGGTGCGTCACCAGGTCGCTGAGCACTATGCCCTTGGCCTCGCGGTAGAGGGCGAGGTAAGCGTCGCTGATGCCGCGCAAGTTGATGGAGCGGTTCTTGCGCACCAGAAAGGCGAGGAACGCCATGGTATCTTCGCATACATGCTGGGCGAAGAGGTCCTGCACTATGGCGTTCTTCTTGTCGCCGCGCACCACGGGGTTGCCCAGCACAACGGCCAGCTCGCGGTTGTCGGCCATCACCGAGCCTATGAGCTTCATGTCGTCGGCCACGCGGTCGAGATGGCCGGTGTCCGTGGCCAACATGAAGAGGGCCTTAGCGTAGTTGGTATTGATGCGGTAGTTGCTCATATCAGTTCAGTTGCATACGTTCCATCTCGCGGGCTATGACGGCGTCGGCCTTCGACTTGTCGCTGAGCTCGGCGCGTATGAGCTTCTCGGCAATCTCGATGCTGAGGTTGGCGATCTCGTTCTTGAGCTCGGTCATAGCCTTGAGCTTTTCGTAGTTGATGTTCTCGCGGGCGGCATCGACGATGCGGTCGGCCTCGGCGGTGGCTTTAGCGCGAGCCTCCTCGATGATCTGGTCACCGGTAGTTCTGGCGTCGCGCAGCATCTGGTCACGCTCTATCTTGGCCTGACGCAGCAGCTCCTCGTTGTGGGCCACGAGGCTCTTCATCTCCTCGCGGGCTTTGGCGGCCTCGTTGAGGGAAGCGGCGATGGCCTCCTCGCGCTTCTTGAGCGACTTGAGGATCATGGGCCAGCCGAACTTGATGAGGATAAAGGCCAGGATGCCGAAGGAGACGAGCATCCAAACGAAAGTGCCGATACCGGGGTTTATGAGAGGGTTGTTCATGTTTATCTCGTAGTCTTATTGTCTCGTAGATTTGTTGTCTTTAAAGGGGGCTGCCAATCGCAACCCCCGTGTGACAGTTCTTTGGCCGCCCTTATTTGAGGACGACGAGCAGGCAAAGCACAACGGCGAAGAAGGCGACGCCTTCAACCAGTGCAGCGGCGATAATCATCGTCGAGCGGATGTCGCCACCGGCCTCGGGCTGGCGGGCCATACCCTCCATAGCGCCCTGACCGATCTTACCGATACCGATACCGGCACCGACGGTGGCCAGACCTGCTCCGATAGCTGCTCCGAGATACCCCCAAGCGATACCTGCTATTGCCTGCAATGCAATGAGTAATGTTGACATAGTTGTTAGTTTTATGTTGTTAAACTGTTATTATTTACTTTTCAAAAAAGCGGATGCAAAGATATATAATAATTTTCAATTAAATGTTAAAACACTCAAACTTTTTTTTCTATCAAGTCCAAACTGTAGTGAAGCCCAACGTTTTTCCTCCGCGCCCTCGCCATCTTGATGATAAGGTACGAACATGCTATCAGATTGCGGAGCTCCGAAAGCGGCTCAGTGAGGACACTGCGGTTGTAGAGGTCTTCCGTTTCTCGGAAGATGAGATTGAGGCGGTCGAAGGCACGCTGCAGGCGCAGGTCGCTGCGCACAATGCCCACATAGTTCCACATAATCTCCTGCAACTCGCGCTTGGTCTGCGTGATGAGCACCATCTCCTCGTTGAACACCATGCCCTCGGCATTCCAGTCGGGAATTCTCGAGTGGATAGTGGATAGTGAACAGTGGGTAGCACTTGACCCTGTGCTATCCACTACACACTCCCCACTACGCACTTGCGCGATAGCGCTTTGCGCAGCATTGTGGGCATAGACCACTGCCTCGAGGAGCGAGTTGCTGGCCAAGCGGTTGCCACCGTGCAGGCCTGTGCATGAGCACTCGCCAGCGGCATAGAGGTGCTTGATGGAGCTCTCGCCGTTGCGGTCCACCTTGATACCGCCGCACTGGTAGTGTGCCGCAGGGCGGATTGGTATCATCTCGCGCGTGATGTCGATGCCTATGCTCAGACACTTGGCGTAGATGGTGGGGAAGCCCTCTATCAGGTGCTTCTTGCCTATGGGACGGGCGTCAAGGTAGAGGTAGTCCTTGCCGCTGAGCTTCATCTCGTTGTCGATGGCGCGGGCCACTATGTCGCGCGGCGCGAGGCTGAGGCGCGAGTCGTACTTCTGCATGAACTCCTTGCCGTCGCGATCCTTGAGGATGGCGCCGGCGCCACGCATGGCCTCGGTGATGAGGAAGGCGGGCTTCTCGGCAGGGTTGTAGAGGCTCGTGGGGTGGAACTGCATAAACTCCAGGTCGCTCAGCACACCGCGGGCACGGTGCACCATAGCCACGCCGTCGCCGGTAGAGATGACCGGTGTGGTGGTGGTCGAGTAGACATTGCCCATGCCGCCGGTAGCCAGCAGGGTCACCTTGGCCAGGTAGGTGTCAATGCGGTTGGTGTCGCAGTCGAGGGCATAGACGCCGTAGCACTCGATGCCCGGCGTATGCTTGGTGACGCGCTGCCCCAGATGGTGCTGCGTGATGATGTCGATGGCGAACTGGCGCTCCTTGATCTCAATGTTGGGGTGCGCCCGTGCTGCCTCCAGCAGGCCACGCTCAATCTCCTCGCCGGTGTTGTCCTTGTGGTGCAGGATGCGGAACTCGCTGTGGCCGCCCTCGCGGTGCAGGTCGAAACGGTCGCCCTTGTGGTCGAGGTCGAAATTCACGCCGTACTGCACCAGCTCGCGGATGCGGTCTGGAGCTTCGCGGATGGTCATCTCCACCACATCGCGGTCGCAGATGCCGTCACCTGCCACCAACGTGTCGTGGATATGTTTGTCGAAAGAATCACTGTCGTACATCACAGCCGCAATGCCGCCCTGGGCATAACGTGTGCTGCCTTCCGCGGCGTCGCCCTTGGTGAGGATGCACACCTTGCCGTAGGGCGCCACCTTCAAGGCGAAGCTAAGGCCTGCAATGCCTGAGCCGACAACGAGGAAGTCTAATTCGTAGCGCATGATTTATGTTACTTAACAATAAGTTTTCTTACCGCAGTCGCGCTGCCGTCGCTGACGCGCACGAAGTACACGCCACGTGGCAGCTGGCTGACATCAATGGTGATTGACTGATTGTCCGACTGCTTGACTGCCCGCGTGAGCACTGCGCGGCCGGAGACATCCATGACCGACACCTTGCTGCCGGTCTTCAAGCCGTTCACCGTCACCTCTGTGCTGGCGGGGTTGGGCGTGAGGGTCAGAGCTGTGCCCTCGGCTTCGTCTATGCCCACACCGTCAGCGAAGATGGCCGTATAGGTGGCATCGCCGTTGACCACGATGGTGCGCGGGTTGTCGGTGTTCTCGTCATCCCACTTCACAAAGTAGTAGTTACCTTCGGTCGGCGTGGCGGTAATCTGACGCGTGCTGCCGGCATCAAACGTGCCGCCGCCGCTCACAGTACCCCAATCCGGATTATTGCTCAACACCGTGATGGTATACTGCTCAGGCTGCGGCTCCACCATGACAAGCTTAATCTCCCACGAGCCCGGGATGCCGAGCTGCGACAAGTGACGCCATACGCCGTTCATCAGCGTCCAGTCGCTGTTGGTGTCGGTGGTGGTGTATGTGCAACCCGCCGGGTACGGCAAGGTGGTGGTGTTGAACACAACCCAAAGGTTGCTATCGCTGCTGATGGCGAGAGGTTCAGCCATCGTATAGGTGTAGTAGTGGCCGCTTGCGGTATCCGCCGCCGTGGTATTGAAGGTATAGGTGGCTTTCTGCGTCTGCGGAGCCACGTCGCCACCCTGGTAGACGGTGAGGGTGTAGCTTCCTATTCCACCCACGCCGACAAGCACAGCGCTGAGGTTTGTACGTCCCGTGAGGAAGTCCGCCGGCATCATGATGCCCCAGCCGAAATCGGCACTGGCACCAGTACCTATATTAGTCATGTGCGGACGCTCGAGGACATAGCTGACGGTGTCGCCGACAGTGTAGTCCACCACATGCACCTGCAGGGTGTCTTTACCGATGCCGTAGCTGGTGGTGGCAGTGGCAATGACGTTGTATACTCCCGGAGTGTTCCATCTTGTCGTGGCGGTGGGACCGGCGGTCATCGAAGGCGAGGCACCCTGCATCGCCCACGTGATGTTGGCACCCTCGGGCGCCATGGCGCTGAAGGTGTACATATGGCCTTTGGCGACCTGATCCTGCCCGCTGATGGTCACGGTAGGCGGAGGATAGGTGCCGGGAGTGTCGGAACCCACGGCCTTGATGAGCCACGAGTAGTTAAGGCCAAGGTCGGTAATATGCAACCAATCGCCTTCGTTGTACAGCCAGTCGCTGTTCGACGCGCCCACGTATTCGCAAGTGGCCATCGGGTAGGTCATGCCCGAAGTGCTGAAGGTAATCCACAGGTTCTGGTTGTCAATGGTGACGGGGGCGTCGAGCACTGCCTCGTTCCACCCGGTGGTGGTGAAGTTGAAGGTGTGCGTGTAAACCAGTGTGCTCGGCTCGTTGTCGCCACCGCGATAGACATTCAGCGTATAGTCGCCGGTGAAGGCATCAAGCACATACAGCATGACGCTCTTGAGGTAGTTGCCCGGCACGGCATGCGGCAGGAGTTTTATGCCCCACTGGAAGGCGCCACCGCCAGGAGTGCCTACGCCGCCGACACTGGGAGTGTTGTTGCCACAGTAGCTCACGGTGTCGCCGTTGGTGACTACATCGCTGCCGAAGACACCCTTGATCATGGCCGAACGACCCCAGTAGTGGGCATATTCCGTCATCTCCTCGCCAAGCAACAGGCTGGAAGGCACGCCGCTATAGTTGGTGAGGGAGACCGGATAGTTGGCGTCAGAGCTGCTGAACAGTATCCAGATGTCGGACGTTGCCGCCACCGGAGTGGTGAGTGCCACCGTCTGCCACGTCTCCGAATTGGTATCGGCCACAGTGATCGACTCCGTTGCCGCCACAGTCTCATGGTTGGCGCCGGTGTATACGGTTACGTTGTATGTGCCGCCCGTGTAGGGATAGAAGAGCACATGGGTGAGCTGCTTGCTGGGGTTCAGCGAAGAGGCCGGGAACTTCACACCACCCGTGTACGACGACAGGCTCTGCAGGTCGCCAATGCAGTAGAACATAGTGTCGCTGTTGCCTATTGCCGTGCAGTTGGCGGTGAAAGTGTAGCTGCCGCCCGTAGCGATAATCTCGCGAGGGTTGAAGGAGCATCCGTCGCTCCAGCCACTGAAACGATAACCTTCGGGCAGAGTGACAACCATCTGCGCGGTGTCGCAGAAGTTGAAGGATGTCGCCGTCGCTCCGGTGGTGATATTGTAGATAGCCACCGATGAGCCGCTGGGTGCACCGCTCTGCACCGAGGCCGTTATGGTAGTGGTACCCGTGGTGTTCCATGCCGTATTGGGACGTATGCCTATCAAGGCCACATTGTCATTGTTGAAGGTATAGGTGGCGTTGCCGCCGACACCGCCGGAACCGGGATTGAGGGCTCCGATGGCATAATAGTTGTCATTGCTTCCTCCCCAGCCCCAGTTGACGTGGAAGTAGCCGTCGGCGTCATATCCGTCGAAGACGAAGCTGTGGCCGCCGCTGGGCTCACTGCCCGAGAAAAGTATCGGACGCAGCTGGGCTATCTCGCCACGCAGTATGGCGCAGAACTCGTCATCGCTGTAGGCGCAACGCTCCAAGGCAGCCATATCGGGGCTATACTTGAAATATTTGGCCAACGAGGCCTGCGACGAAGCCCTGAAACGGTTGACTCGGCCACCGTAGTAGTTCTGGGCACCGCTGGCCATCGGGCTGTAGTGCATCTCGTCGGCCACACCGATATGGTACATAAGCGTCGCCACAGCGTTGACCTCGGCAGCACTGCTCGAGGAGCTGAGGGCGTTGGGCATCTGCGACCACTGGTAGGTGGTGGCGCCGAAGTTGGCCGTCAGGTTAGGATAATCGTATGATTCACCATTGACAACGCGCGAACTGGAGTAGGTATGGCTGCCATAGCCCACGGTGGGGTGGTTGTGGTACTTCATCACCTGCGCCGTGGCCGTGGCCACGCATCCCGTCACCGCCTGGCCGCGCTCGTCGCTCGGGCACTGGTCGTTGTAGTATGGGCTCTGGTTCCACGTGGTCGTCATCAGAGGTGCCACGGGGGTGTAGCCGGCATCCTTCGTGCCCACACCGCTCAGGAGCGCCTCCCATGCGGCGGGACGCCCGTCGGGGTTGCTGCCCTCCACCATGAACACACGGCCCATAGCGGTCACAGGTCTCTTCAGCGACCGTATCTCCTTCTCATAGCCAGCGAGGAAAGCACGCACATGCTCGGGCATGTCCTTGACGACGAAGCGCGACGTGGTGCTGTAGCCCAGCACGGGACGCGCACAGTCGTCGGCACTGACGAGGGCATAGCCACCCTCTTCGGCTGCGAAGACATAGAACTCCGTGAAGGGCGTCTGCGCCGTGATATCCTGCAGAGCATCAACATTTTTCATTCCTCTGGCCTGCAGCCACGTCTGCGCCACACGGAGTGCCTCCTGCTGTGACACCGGCTTTGCCATCGCAAAGAGGGTCGCCAGCAGCATGGCGAAAAGCATAACGGTTTTTTTCATAGTATGCATATTTATATAATTCATTACTCTTCAATATATTGCAGCAAACTCACACATCTTGCCAATACTGCAAATGTACGCACTTATTTATATTTATGCAAAACTTTTTTTCGCCCCGCATCTTACCCCGCTTCTCACCCCACCCATTTCCCCTCCCCCACCCCTCCGTATCCCCTCCGTCCCCGCTCCGTCTGTTCTACGGTTGTTCTACGGTTGTTTAACGGTACTGAACCGTTAAACAACCGTAGAACAACCGTAGAACAGACGGAGCGGGGACGGACCGGGGAGGGAGAAAAAGCGGAGGGGAAGAAGAGGGCTGGAAGGGGGTGAAAAGAAAGAGAGATGGACGAGAGAAGGGCGAGAGAAGGACGAGAGAAGAGGGTGAGTATGGAGTGAGATGATGGTGGTAAGAGAGTGAGATGGAGGTGAGTGGGGTGTATGCGGGAGAAATTTACATCTATATACAATAAAAAGGGGATGGTGGCGTTGTAGTTTAGTTATGGGTGTGATAGCACGTCAGAGTATCAAGGGGGCATTGGCCAACTATCTGGGAGTGGCGATAGGGTTCGTCACCACCTTTTTCGTTGTCACC
>ONUE01000023.1 GCA_900320975.1 uncultured Bacteroidales bacterium
ACCGGCAACATCGAATGTCGCCTCAACCACACACTTCTTGTCTTTCTCAGCCAGCACGGCGGTATCGGCCCTCTGCCCCAGAAGCAGACCCAGGGCCCCAAGCATAATGCTCTTGCCAGCACCCGTCTCACCCGTGATGGCGACAAAACCGCCGTCGATGCGTATATCGGTGCGCCGTATCAGGGCATAATTCTCTATGTGTAATGTCTGCAGCATAACTATTCAAGCATGGGCATTATGCGTTCGAGGGCGGCAGCAAGCGCGTCGACCTCGGCACGGGTGTTGTATACTGCAAAGCTGGCACGCACGGTGCCCGGTATGCCATAGCGGTCCATGACGGGCTGCGTGCAGTGGTGTCCGGTGCGCACCGCTATACCCATCTGGTCGAGCAACGTGCCCACATCATATGGGTGGCTTGTCCCGACAAGGAACGACAGCACCGATGTCTTGTGCGGCGCACGCCCAAAGAAACGCATGCCCGGCAGCGCGGTGAGGCGTTCTGTAGCGTAATGCAGCAGGTCGCCCTCCTGAGCGGCGATATTGTCGATGCCCACACCCAGCATGAACTCGATGGCCTTGCCGAGACCTATCACGTCGCCCACCGACGGAGTGCCGGCCTCGAACTTGAAGGGCAGCTCGTTGTAAGTGGTGCGTTCAAAAGTAACCTCGCTGATCATCTCTCCCCCACCCTGGTACGGCGGCAGTTCGTTGAGCAGTTCCTCGCGGCCGTACATTACGCCGACACCCATCGGCCCGTACATCTTGTGGCCCGAGAAGCAGTAAAAGTCGCATCCCAGGGCCTGCACGTCGACCTTCATGTGCGACACAGCCTGCGCACCGTCGACAAGCACCGGCACACCGTGCGAATGCGCCATATCGACAATCTCCTTTATCGGGTTGATGGTGCCGAGCGTGTTGGAGGCATGGCAGACAGCCACCAGGCGCGTACGCGGCGAGAAGAGCTGCTCCATAGCCTTGAAGTCGAGCACCCCGTCGTCGCTGAACGGCACCGGACGCATCGTTGCACCTGCGAGCTGCCACGGGACGATGTTGCTGTGGTGCTCCATGCCCGACACGATGACCTCGTCCTCACCGGTAAAGTAACGCTTTGCAAAAGACGATGCCACCAAGTTGATGCTCTCCGTGGTGCCACGTGTGAAGACAATCTCATGGCTGTGGCGAGCCCCGATGAGCGCCTGTACCTGACGGCGCACATTCTCGTAAGCCTCCGTGGCCTCGGCAGCCAGATGGTGCGCACCGCGGTGTATGTTGGCATTACCGCAACGGTAATACTTGTCGAGCGCCTCAATCACCGCCACCGGCTTCTGCGTAGTGGCGGCATTGTCGAGGTATACCAAAGGGTGTCCGTGCACCTCTGTATCGAGTATAGGAAACTGATTTCGAATATCTTGCATACCTATTGTTCCATCTATCATTATCAAACCTACTGTTTTACAACCACTTATCCACTCCCGCTCCGTCCCCTCTCCGACCCCGCTCCGTCCCCCCTCCGACTGGAAGTCGGAGAAACGTCGACGCAGCAACGGTTTTGAGGCGGTCCGGCGACCGATGGGGTACGTACCGGCTACCTCTTTTTTCGCTTTATCAAATAGCGTATCACAAAGAACGCCACCGCCGCCACAAAGACAGCCACAATGATTATGCTGAGCTGACGGCTGTACTGCTCGATGACCGTCGGGTCGGCGGCCTTGTAGGCGAGCCATCCGAGGAGAGCAAGGATGCAGTTCCAGGCCAGGGCGCCGAGAGCGGTGAAGAAAGCAAACGAGAGCATATTCATACGGGCAAGGCCAGCGGGAATGGATATGAGCTGGCGGATGACCGGTATGAAACGGCCCACGAGCGTGGACACCACACCGTGGTCATTGAAGTAGTGCTCGGCACGCTCAAGTTTTTCCTCGGAGAGCTGCAGCATACGGCCCACGCGGCTACGCGCAAAAGCATAAATGATGGGTCTGCCCAGCCACATCGAGAGGAGGTAGTTGATGATGGCTCCCAGCAAAGCGCCGAGGGTGCCGGCGAGAACCACGAGCCATATCTGCATGCCTCCGGCACTTTCGGGGTTGGAGGCCACGTATACTGCCGGCGGGATAACCACCTCGGAGGGGAAAGGAATAAAGGAGCTCTCAAGAGTCATGAGGGCACCCACGGCGAGGTAGTTCATGTTGGCGTCGTACCAATGGAGCAAACCGGCAACCCAGCCCGAGGAGGCGGTGTCGCCACGGACAGCCTCGGCCACTCCGGCGGCATCCTGTGCACAGAGAGGCTGCGCGAGGACAAGGGCCAAAAGCAAAAGAAGCAGGTACTTTCTATGTTTCATAATTATTACTGTTTGTTTTCGTTGGGTAACAATTCGAGCAACGGCGCCACTCGAGGATTTTCCCACATCTCGGGACAAATTTCACGCAACAGGCTCGGGATAACATCAGGCATAGTGCGGCGCAGGCGATTGTAACGGTTGGTATGATAATAGGCCGCCGCCACATAGGTGCTGTAGAAGACATCGTGAGGATAGATCTCGAGGGACTCCTCGGCGAAACTTGCGAGGACGTCATAGTTGGCGTGGGCGAAAAGGAAGAGCGTGTAGAAACGGCAGTGGTGCTCGGAGCAACGCTCTGAAGTGATGAGGCGCCCAAAGAAGTCGGAGGCGGCATCCACATTGTCACGACAGTCGTAGACCATGGCCATGCAGAGGAGTGCGTCAGGGCACTCCGGATCGATACTTATTGCCTTGCGGGCAGAAGCAAGGGCGGCAGCGTCGTCCTCCAGCCGCAGCTGGCAGAGGCCCAGATTGGCGAGGGTGTCGGCATCCTTGGGATTCTCGTCGAGGGCTTTGCGCAGGTACAAGACAGCCGTCTCGGAATTATCATGCCGCATGTAGAGCTGGCCGAGAGCGCGGAACACCTCGCCACGGTCGGGAGCACAATCCAGAGCCCGCGTCAGCGCTGTGGCGGCATCGCCTATAAGATCCTGCTGCTCGTATGCCAAGGCAAGCTCGACATAAGCGGTGGTGAAGTTCTTGTCAATAGCCAGCGCATACTCGAAAGCATCGACAGCCCGCTCGCACAGCGAGAGGTCGCGGCAGACGCAGCCGAGGCAGTACCAGCCTATCTTGCTGTAGGGATGCTCGCCGACATAGAGATTGAGGAACTCGAAAGCCTCGTCGCACACGCCAGCCTGCTCGCAGGTGTCAAGGTAAGTGTAGAGCATCTGCTCATCGTATGAGTCGGTACGGAAGGCCTTGAGGTAGTATTCTATGGCCTGATGCCATTGCTGTCCGCGATAGTATTCCTCAGCAATATTGGCATAGATGCGGCCGAGCTGCCAACCGTCCTCGGCGGCACGCAGGTAGTAGCTTATGGCCTTCTCGCTATCGCCCATCTCACTATATACGACACCAAGAGAATAGGACACATCGGTGTCGGACGGGTCTTGCTGCTCGAGCGTCTGCAACAGGGCAAGAGCCTTGGCATTGTCCTTGTTGAGAACATACCAGTGAGCCCTGCGGATCTTAATCTCTGTACTGTCAGGATACAAGCGCTCGCCAAGATGTATGGCCGATATGAGGGGCTCTTTGTCATCCACTTCGAGGTAGTAGTCGATAATCATTTCAAGCTCATCAATATCATAGAACTGCACCTTGCCTTGCATGACGGTACGTTCAAAGTCAAGCACCAGCTGCTTGACTTCATCGTCGTAGTCTGTAAAACGGTCGTTATTCATCGCGGATCTGTAAGGGTTTAGGTTATTAGAAGGTGAAACGTATAGTGAGGCCACCCTTTGTGGTGGAGTTGGGATAGGCGTTGGAGATATATGGCGTATTGATATTTGTCTTGAAGAAAGCACGGACGGTGAGGTAAGTGGTAAGCGAGTATTCGGCACTAATCTCTGCCATCCACACAGAGGAGCCGGATGAGATTTGCGAGATATTCTGGTTTATCTTGCGGATGTTGGTCATGTTGCTGTTGTAGGAGATGTCAAGCTGAAGGACTATATCGCTCTTGATATCTATCGGCTTGCTGCCAACCTTAAGTTGGAATGCGATATCCTTGAAACGGTATCCGGCACCGAAGGTGACACCGTCGCGAGTATTCTCAGTGAGCTGGTTGTTGCTGAAGGAGAGGGCCAGCGTGCGGTTCTTTTGGAGGGCGAAATTAAGCTGGACGCTATTCACCATATTGACAGAAAGACGGATAAGGGGATTGAACTGCTCGCTGATCTGCACACCGCCCATAGACACCGGTGGGATGTAGTCGCCGGTGTTGTTGAGGACTGTCTCCATGCCGTATTCATAGTCATTGAGGGCCGAGAGCGCGGCGTCGGTATAGTAGTTGCCCACACTGTAAGTGGAGGCATAACGGTGCGTGATGCTAATGTTGGTGAACCACTTCTTGAGGAATTCTATTTTGTTGAGGCCTGTGTAATTGACGCCCCAATTGGGAAGCGGGAACTTCAGGAAGGGTGAGAAGGATGCAATTGCCGGGTCTTTGCCCAGATAGGTGGCAAGGAACGAGGTGAGGAGCACGGTCTGTGAGTTGGCGCTGTAACCAGCCGGATAATAGGTGCCATTCATAGAGTCGAGAACCATCTGGTCGCTGTATGGGTTGGGATTGGCGGCAGCGAGACGCTCGGCTACCACAAGCCTGTTGTCAAGGAAGCGGCTGAAAAGTTCATCGGTATTAGTGAAAGCTGTAAGGAAGCTCCAAGTGGTGGTGGAGTAGGAACCCGTGCGGGTGAACGAGAGAGGTCCGTCGACCTGGCCGAGGGCAGCGCTGTATTTGTAGTAGTATTCTTCACGCTCATCATAGTTCTGGGTGGCATTGATTTCTATCTTGAAATCACGTATCGGCTCCACGGTGGCCTTCAGCGTCAAGGTGCGGTTGGTGGTCATCTCGTGTGGTGTGTTGAAGAGGCTGTCGCGGCTCAAGAGGTCATACCGCAGCAGGTCGTTCACCACATCCTGATTATAGCCGAGAATATATCCCGCACCAGGTGTCCAGTAAGTACGCGGATCCAATCCCACAAACATGGGCTCGCCCATATATCCCGGCAAACGAGAACCGTTGACGACGTTATACTGCACGGTCATGCTCTTGACGCCGGTAACGAAGCGGAGGGCAAAATAGCCGACCTGCTTGAGGGCCTCCATGAACTTGGCGTGGCGCAGACTGTCGGCAGCGGCCAGCGAGTCCTGCGCTGTCATCACCTTCGCCGGTTGGGCTGGCTTGCGTCCTCTATTGTTGCGATCGTTGGCCTTGCTACTGGCTGGCGGCTCATTGGCCTTGCGCAACAGCGGTATCTTGTTGTAGAGGGCTGTGAAGGTAGCGTTGACAGTGGCGTTCATGGTTGTGGTGTTCTGGAGGGTGGCACCCATGGAGGCCAAGGCGGCGGTGCTGCCGAGGTATGTGTAATCCGTACGGTAAGTGAGCGGCACACGCAGGAAGTCCATGAACGGGAGCTTGTTTATTGGCAGTTCATAGTTGACAGATATGTTCTGCGTAAACTGTTGCATGGTACCTCCGTCGAGGATGGAGCGCCACACCGAGTCACCTGCCGACGGGGTATCAATGCGTCCTATGGGTTCATCGATGCGGGCGTTGGCATTAGCTGTATACTGTATGCGGAAGCTACGGGAAAGGTCGTAGTTGAGGCCGTAGTTGCGCTGCCACGTGAATTGCTTGTACCAGGTGGGCTTGATTATCACCAACGCCTCACTCTTGTTACGCAAGAGGGTCTCTTCAAAGTCGCGGTATACCTCCGTGGAGAAGGAGAGGCTCTTGGGCATATAATAGAAGTTGAAGTCTTTGATGATTTTCCAATTCTTATTGCTGAAGAGCTTGACCTTGTCGAAGGGCTTGACCTCCTTGGCCTGCGGCGAGTAGCTGTACGTGAAGCCGCCTCGGTGCTGGTCTTTGTTGTAGTGTTCAATATCTTCATCGGAGATGCGCTCCCGACTGTAGGCATACGAGAGAGAGAAGTTCTCCACATCGTAGAAGTGGGGCTTGAGGGCGCTCTTGCCTACACGGTCTTTGTGAATGTTGGAGAACGTGAGATTGGTGGCCGATTTGCGGCGCTGCGTCATCTGGCGCACACTGTCACGCTCGGCGGCGGTGCGGTAGGTGGACAGGTCGTCATAAAGGCGAACGTCAGGATTCAGGGGGTTATACTCCGGGCTACCTATCTCACGACTATAGTCGAGATACAGCGGTATATGCAGAGCCCATGTCTCCGGCAGGAAGCGCCCGAGCTCCATGTCAAGGGTCGTTTGGAAGTTGAAGGTATTGACAAGCTCTTCCTTGATCAGCGGGTCTTCAAGATTGCCGAAGTTGGCGGTAGTATAAGCACCATAGAGTGAGAGGTTGCCGAGGTCGGCAAGAGAGGTACGTGCCAACGCCATAGCGGCCCATCCGCCTTTATTGATGTAGTCTGCTAGGCGCAGCTCGTTTATCCAGACGATGGCGGACTTGGGCAGCATGTCATTGCCGTCGTTGAGGCTCTGTTTCCTCGGGTTTCGCACACCGATCATGATGACCTTCACCTTGCCGAGGTTGGGGTTACCAAGCACCGTATATTTCTTTCCGTCCTTCATCTCGCTGTAGAGCAGCGCGGGCGAGTAGCCACCCTCACCGGCACGTATCTTGATGTTGCGGTTGGTCTTGATCTCGGTCAGGTGTTGTATGTCAATGTCCACATCGTTGGCCTCGGGCCAGATAGTATAGGGATCGTCTGATGGCGTGTACCAGGGCGTGAACTGCAGTGGCACCTCATATTCGTAGTAGTTGGAGGTGTAGTCGCTACCCAGACGTACGAAAAGCGTGAGGTCACCGGCGTTCATGATGTCTGCATCATACTTTTTCTCGGCATGCACAAACATCTTCATGTGGCCGTAGAAGCGCAGGTCGTAACCCGACGATCGATATATAGCACGAGCGTCACCATTGACAAGGTTGTCCACGTCAAGGGCTATCGACTGCTCGTTGAGCTGCGTGTAGCTGCTGCTGGTGGAGTACCACTCTTCACGTTCAATTCCCGGAGGCAGCACATAGGGCACCGGCTGACGCGAGCCATTCTCCTCGATGTTGACAGTGGAGATATTAAAGGAGGTCTCTGCGTCGGAGCCTGTGGCATAGTCACCGGGCTGCAGGAGTTCCTCGCTGTATTTACGCCAGGTGGAATAGACCAAGTCGAGAGTGGCGAAGCGAAGGATGATGGGCTGCTCGAAGTGGTTTAGGAACATACGCATGAAGCGTATGGATTGGTAGCCGTTGATGTTACCCACTTTCTGGTCCGGCTCACGGATAGGTATGCGGAACTGGTACCACTTGCAGGTAGTGGTCTCGCCGTTGGCAAGCTGCACGTTGCGGGCTTCCTGTATGTCTACGATATGGTTCTGCCCTATCACCATGCGGTCCGGCCGCAGGTCTATGATGTACTGGTAGTAGTTCTCCGACTCGCTCAAGGTGTTGTCCCTATTGATATCCTCTACATTTGGATACGCGGTGGCACTAGTCATATAGTCTTCGTCACTGTCGCCGTCGACGGGCGAGTTACCCTCGGGGTTGTTGAAGAACTTGTATCGGTCGTTAATCTTCACGTCGTTCTCATCGTAATACGTGGAGCGATAGTAGCGGAAGTCGTCACCCGAGGGGTCGGCGGCGGCCATCTGGTAAGCCTGCGACGACGTGCCGAACCGCGCAGCAATCTCATCCAGGTAGCTGGCGAAGAAGCTCTGCTCATCCTGCAGCCCGTGGGTGGAGCCCAAACCGTCATAGCCCACATCCTGGTACATGCGCGACGACTCGTCGTTGTCGAAGGCATTGACGACGGGTTGCGTAGTAGGCACGCGGCCCCAGATGGTGGTGTCCACATTGACCACCGTCAGGCTCGTTGGCAGACCGTTCTCAAAACTCTTGCGACCGTCACGCAGTATATCCTCGCTCACATCACCGAGGTTGATATATAGCTTACCGCCCGAATGCGTGGGGTCCTCAATGAATGGGTCCATGAGCCAGAACTCAAGAGTCTCGATATTCTGCGTCTCGAAGTCAGTATATTCCAGCTTACGCATAATACCGCCCCAGCGGCTCAAGGGGTCAGCCAGCAAGCCGTCGGCAGTAATACCAGCACTGTAGGCCGTCGGCGCAACATCGTAGTTGTACGGGCCGCGTTCCTCTGGATAGTATGCCAGGTTGAGCTCGTAGATATTTGTGGGCTGTCCGGAGGCAAGGTCTTTGTTGGGGAACACTTCCTGCTCATATATCCTACGGGCATAGGGGCGCGAGAGATCGTCGGCCGTGATATTCGCCGGGCGACTGCCATTGCTGTAGAAGTCATTGCTGATACGATACCAGGCTATCTTGGCTCTGTTGAAGCCGTAGGCATGCCCGGTCCCGGGTGCCGACTCGGGGAACATGGGCAGCGACGAGCGGTAGTCCTGCGGCGTGCTGGCCAAGAACCACGAGTTGATGCTCTTGAGGTCTATGCTGCTCTCGGCTCCCTCGAAGTCGTCCACATAGCTGACGCTACCCTCTTTCGAGCCAGTGCTGCTCATGCCTGGTATGAAGTGTGCGAATTCGGCAGTGAGGCTCATCGTACTCGGCGCCTTGGTGTCGATGCCGGGCAGCATGTCGACGAGCTTGGTGATGAACGGCACCTCATGGCTGTAGTTCAGGTCGAGGCCCCAGATGGTGTTGCTCGTGGGCTCGTCGCCAAAGTTGTTCTTCTGCGTCATTGGCTTCTCGCGCAGGTTCATCACTGTGGCACCCAAGTTGAAGTTGGGCTCGAACTCATAGTTCAGGTGCAGACCCATCATGCGCTTGGTACTCATGCTGAAGCTGTTGTTCTCACTGCTCACGCTGATGGGGGTGTTCGATGAGAGGATGCTCTCGTTGGTGATACGCACCGTACCCATGGTGTAATCCACGGTGTAGTCCACGTTCTCTATCAGCGGCATGCCGCCTGCCGTCACCGTGACGGACCCGGGCGTGACGCTGTAGCCGAGCGATATCTCGCCACTCACACTGGTGGTATAGTAACCTTCAAGATAGAACTTGTTGCGGTCCGCATACTGACGCGCCAACGTCTGCGTCATGGTGTACAGCGAGTCGAAACAGTAGCGGTTGGCAAATTCATCGTCATTCAGTATAGCCCGCAAGTCTTTGCCGAAAGGTTCCACATAGGGGAAGAAAACGCGTCCCGTCGTCGACTGTATGATACCTCCCTTGAATGCCGCCGAGTCAAACCAGTCGAAGACTCCATCGGCATAGTAATAGCTCTGCGTGGCATCCATACGGTCCAGGCCGAAGACCTCTATCAGGGGTTTGCCCTGCTGCGGACCGTCGGTGAAGAAGCCCACGCCCACACCGCCGTTGGGGTTCTCATAGAGGACGTTGAGCCTGAAGTTGTCCTTGCTGAGCTGGCTGCTCTTCAGGTAGTAGACGTTCTTCATCATCAGTCGCCACAGCGGCCCGTGGGTGTTCACGCTCGTACCCTTGAGAAGCTTTACGATGAGCGTATTGGGGTCGTTCACACCGTCGGTAGTGAGCTCACCGACCTGATACACGTTGGTGTCACCAATCACTTGGTATTGGAAGGCGACGGCGAGCACCTGGTCATTGCTCAACGGCTGGTTGAGGCTTATGAAGCCCAACTGGCGGTTGAAGGTATATTCGTTGCTGTTCAGCAAGCGCGCACTCTCTATCTTCTCGTAGTCCTCTCCACTGGTCATGCCGAGGCCCTGCATGTAGCTCGTCACCGAATTGATGCTGCGCACAGCGGCAGGGTTTATCAGCTGCAGCAGGTCGTTGCTGTTGTTGCTGGGCATCACAGGCCCTATGCCGCTCACTCGCGGGTTCGACGGGTTGTGCTCGCCGAGGTCCGTCAAGGCCAGTATGTTTCGGTTCTGCGTCACCGCCGCACCCACATTGGTACGCCACACCTCAATGCGTAGTATCTTCACATTGCTGTTCACCACGGGCAGCGTGCTCATAGCGTTGTTGTAGTTGTCGTAGAAGTACTGCGCTATGAAGTAGTGCCTGTTCTCTTCATATTCGTCGGCTCTTATCTCAAACTCATGGCTGCTGGCGCCACCCTTCACCTGCATATTCTCCGTGCTCGTCTCTTTCTCACTGAACACGGCATCCACCGTCAGCTTGCCGAACTTCAGCTTGGTGTGGAAACCGAAGAGTTGCTGGCTGCCCTGTATCAGGGTGGTGTTGAGCGGGAACGATATGTCGGCGGCTTCGAACAGCTGCAGTATGTCGTCCTCCTTGCCTTCGTACTTGAGCTTTATCTTGTTCTCGAAGTCAAAGGTAGCCTTGGTGTTCTGGTTGATGTCGAAGCTTATCAGGTCGCCTATCTTGGCGTTGAGGTTGATCTGCAGGTTCTCGTCGAAGTCGAAGGTCGTCACACTCCTCTGGCTTGCGTCACGCTGCGGGTCGTTGCGGTAGTTGTTCACTATCTGGAACGTCAGCTCCGCACTGCCGCTGGGGCTTATCTTTATCTCAGGCAGCTTGTTCAGTATATCCAGCTTCTCGCTTATCTGGTTGAAGCCCGGTATCTTGCTCAGCAGGCCGCCCTCGGCGTTGTCGAGCACCGTACCATCTTTCTTCTCGTTCCAGTAGTTCTCCAGCAACTGGTCCATCTGCCAGTCTTGATATTCGTCGAAGCTCATGTAGTCGCGCCCCACCACCATGTCGCCCACCTTGGTCACCCTCACATAGCTGCCGCTCTGCGCGTCGTATTCTACCGACGTGGTGATGCCCGCCGGCGTGTAGCCACTCCCCATGGGCGTGAACTGCACACTGTCGTCCTGTCCCCATGCCGTCATGCAGCACAGGAGCATCACAATCGTCAATATATACCGCAGCTTCAAGGCGTTTTTATGTATAACTAATA
Source organism: uncultured Bacteroidales bacterium (assembly GCA_900320975.1). GTDB lineage: Bacteria > Bacteroidota > Bacteroidia > Bacteroidales > P3 > Colimorpha. Next base: position 10,915 of record ONUE01000023.1, read on the forward strand.
ATAAACGCCGCGTGCAGTATTATATTGCACTACGCAAAAGAAATATTTTCGTAATAAATGTTACAGTCTCCTCAAGCCTTCCTTGATGATTTCCTCCACGGTCATGGGGCTGCCGTCGGGATGGCGCCAGTCGGCCGACATAAGTAGCTTCTCCACAGCAGGCTTCGGGAAGCCGAGCATCGTCAGCGCCGTCATAGCCTCGTCACGGGTCTGGTTCACCTGCGTGCCGCCAACAGCAAACGGCTGACCGCCGACTACGCCTATCTTGTCGGCAAGCTCAAGCACTATGCGCTGGGCGGTCTTGGCACCTATGCCCTTTACACGCTGCACTTTCTTCACATCCTGCGTCTGCACCGCCGTGCGCAACTCGTCGACAGTCAACGACGACAGCATCACCCTCGCGGTCTGGTTGCCCACACCGCTGATGCTCACCAACAGGCGGAACATCTCGCGCTCGGCCATGTCGCTGAAGCCAAAGAGCTGCTGCGCATCCTCGCGCACCACAAGATGGGCATAGAGCTTCACCTGCGCGGCATCGGCTTTGCGCAACGCCTCATAGGTGTTCAGACTTATCTCCAGCAGATATCCCACACCGCCACAGTCGATGACGGCCTGCGTGGGTTCAAGACTGGCCAAACGGCCACAGATGTATTCGTACATATTGGTTCAGGGGTTATAGGTTACAGACTTTATTTGGTTAATACGGATATCCGATTCCTATGGCGGGCGAGCCGTCCTGCAGGCTATAGTCGTCGCCACTCACGTCGGTGAACATCGGGTCCACGTCCCACGAGCCGCCGCGCACTATGCTGTGCACAAAGGCAGTGTCCATCAGGAAGCCGTCGAGTTTGCCTATAGCCACTTCCCGCGGGCGGTTGCCGTAGATGATGCAGTCCTTGAAGTCGGCATGCACCATGTCGTTGGCGTAGAGTTCGGTGGCCGATATGGGGTAGTAGTTGGAGATGATGACGCCCACGGTGTCGCGCGTGCTATAGTTCCAGTAGTTCGCCAGCGTGCAACGGTTGAAACGGTAGTCGCCGCCACCGATAAGCACCAGCGACGACAGGCAGTCGTACACCAGCATGGTGTCGCCCTTTATGGTGGCGTCCTGCCCTATGATGCCGGCGTCGGAGCAGTTGCGCACCACGGTGTTGCTCACCCTCAAGCCGGAGCCCGGATAGCAGCGCAGGCCGCCCACGGCGTTCTCCACCACACAGTGGCGCATCACGTTGCCGACGCTGTAGTTGTAGAACCAGATGGTCTGCCACTGGCCCGGCAGCGTGCGGTACCACGGGTCGTGGCGCACCGAGGAGAAGAGTATCGGCTGGTCGGCAGTGCCGACAGCCACAAGGCTCGCCGCCGAGTCGATGACCAGCATGGCGCCTGCGGCGAAGTAGAGCTCGTCGCCCGGCAGCAGCGTGAGGGTGTTGCCCTCCAGCACCGCAGCGGGGTCGAGGAACACATGCGGCCGGTCGTGGCGGAAGTTGGCACAGTCGATGCTGTCAAACCATGTGGTGGCACCGGGCTTCAGCCTGTGGTATATGGCGTTGCGCCCGTAGGCCTCCAGCGGCAGGCACTGACCGTTGCTGAACATGATGGAGTCAGTGCGCAGGAAGGGCGCATTGCTCTCATTGGGGTCTATGTTGGCCTGTATGAAGATATGCATGCTGTCGCCGGCCTGCAGCTCCACATTGTGCGCCGTCATTGAGGTGTCGCCGTCGACATTCAGGCGGAAACGGCTGCTGCGCCCATGCTTGAGGGTCACCGAGCTGAGCTCTATGTCGTTGCGCGAGCGGTTGTACACCTTCACCATGCGCGTCGTGGTGCCCATGGTGGCGAAGACGGTGTCGAAGGTCACCTTCTCCTCCGAGAACTCCAGCTGCACACTCTGCTCGTCGGCATAGACCGTATCGCGCTGGCAGCCCGTAGCCACAACGGCCGCCAAAGCCAGCATTACAACATATAGAACCTTCCGCATTTGTCTTAACTACTTATCTACTAACCTACTTAACTACTATCTCGTGTAAAGCATGAATATCTCTTCCAGCCTCTTGCTGCACACCGGACAGAAGGGCGCATAGTCGCGCATCATGCAGTGCATCGTGGGGCGGTAGACGCCCTTGGCGCTGTAGCCCGCACCTTCGTAGACGCCCAGCGGACCGCACTCCACCTTGGGCACGTCGTTGTTGTCGGGCGTGGGCACCGGCGTACCGGAGGGCAGCCAGCTTTTCCACTTGCTGTCGAAGTCCTTGAGGTTGGTGATGTTAGGCTCCAGCGGCTCGTTGCCCTTGCGATGCAGGGCGGCATAGCTCATATCCTCGTCCACATACTCGTCGGCCAGTCCGCCGAAAGCGTGGCCGAACTCGTGCGGCAGCACATACTCCGCCATGCGGTGCAGCGACGACACGGCGTAGAAGTTGTAGATGGCGCCGCCGCCGTAGGTCTCGCTGTTGACCATGATGATGATATAGTCGCAGGGCGTGGTGCCTATGAGGTCGTGCAGACGGTGCACGCTGAAGGTCATCAGGTAGCGGTCGATGCCGAAGGTGTTGAAGTCGGCGCCCACGTCGCCCTTGACGCCGTAGACGTTGAAGTCGGTGCGATGGCTCTTGAAGGGCTCCTTGCCGAAGAGCACCTCCTTCATGCGGTAGAAGTCGACGCTCACCTTCTGCGCCGGCTCGTCGTCATAGCCTTGTGCCACGATGACCACGTCGACCTTCTTCGACGGTGCGCCGTGCACCTCGAGGTCGCGCCTGTCGCCCTCGCGCCAGATGGTGTCGAGGCGCTGCTTCGCGGGGTCGAAGGTCACCACGGTGGCATCCACCAGCCGCATGTCCTTGTCGCGCTTCTGCAGGGCTATCCTCACGGCGCGCTTGGGCATGGGCACCAGCAGGGTCTCCTCGAAACGGGCCTTGATCTTGCGCCCCTGCGGCGTGTCCTTGTACTCGCGGAAGAGGTTGCTGTAGCCGCGACTGTATATCTCCTGTCCGCTCTTGGCGTCGCGCACCGAGATGCGGTAGTCGCCGTTGTCGAAGGGGTCTATCAGCTGCGTGCGCGAACCGTGCCAGTCGGCATAGCGGTCCACCCAGCGGCTCACCCACACGGTGTCGCTCTGCGCGTCGCCCTCGCGGACGCAGTCTATACGCAGTGTGCCGCCGGTGAAATATTTGCCAAACCGGATATTGCCGGCCTCCGCCGACAGCGCAACCAACAACATCGCAGTGATTACAACTATATTCCTCGTCTTCATGTTCATCATATTGTGTTGTATATAACGCCACTCCTCCCTAAATATTGTAACACCGTATAAAAACACCCCAATCAACACCCCTCCAACGCCCTGCCAACGCCCCGCCAACACCTCACAAACACCCCTCCACCACCCCTTCCCCCCACCCTTTCCCCTCCGTCCCCTCTCCATCTGTTTAACGGTTGTTTACCGGTTGTTCTACGGTTATAAACCGTTAAACAACCGTTATACAACCGTAGAACAACCGTAGAACAGACGGAGAGGGTCCGGAGAGGATGCACGGAGGGCGCAAATAAAATTCCTAATTTCTAATTCCTAATTTCTATTTTTTATGTACTTTTGCACGCCGAAAAGCAACATAAATTATGCTTACAAAGCTCTATGACAACAACCCTAACCCTCGAGAGGTGAGACGCATAGCCGACACGCTGCGCGACGGCGGCGTGGTCATCGTGCCCACCGACACGCTATATGCCTTCGCCTGCTCGATGGAGCATAAGCGCGCCGTCGAAGAGATTGCGCAGCTCAAGGGGTTCAAACTGAAACAGGCCAAATACTCGATGCTCTGCTCGAGCCTGAGCCAGGCCTCGGAGTATGTGCGCGCCATGGACCGCGACACCTTCGCGCTGCTGAAGCGCTGCCTGCCGGGCCCCTACACATTCATCATGGAGGCCTCCGGCGCGGTGCCACGCAACTATCAGAACAGCAACAAGACCATAGGCATCCGCGTGCCGGACAACGAGATCGTGAGGGCTATCATCGAGGAGTTGGGCATGCCGCTGATAGCCACGTCGGTGCGCCCCATCGGCGAGGACGACGAGGTGGAGAACTACACCGACCCCGAGCTGATACACGAGCGCTTCGGAGACCGCGTGGCCGTGGTCGTCGACGGCGGCATCGCCGACGCCGAGCCCTCGACAGTGGTCGACTGCAGCGACGGCATAGAACTTGTACGCCAAGGAAAAGGAGAAATTGATTTATAAGTGATGCAAATAAATATCAACAGTGGCGACGCATTCTACAGCGGACATGGGGGCTGCCTGACGCGCTTGCTCGTGCTCTCCATCGCGGTGATGGTGGGCGCGTGGCTGCTGCCGGGCGTCGAGGTGACGTCGTTCTGGGCGGTGCTTATCACGGCGATAGTGATATCGCTGCTGGACAACCTCGTGAGGCCCATACTGATAGTGGTCACGCTGCCCGTGACGGTGGTGACCTTGGGGCTGTTCCTCTTCGTCATCAACGCGATAATCATCCTCATGGCCTCGGGCATCGTCAAGGGCTTCGACGTCAGCAGCTTCGGCTCGGCGCTGCTCTTCAGCCTGGTGCTCACCGCAGTGAACTACCTGCTGGAGATGCCCAACAAGTACCTGAACCGCAAGGAGCTGCACAAGCGCAAGGATGACAATACCGATGACGAGGGCTTTACCCCGTATGAAGAAGTAGAATAAATAAATGAATGAAATAAAGAAGTTAAGAAGTTATAGAAGTTAAGTAGTTAAGACAATACCACATGCATAACATTTGTCTTGACTCCCGCGAGCGCAGCGAGCTAACTTCTTAACTCCTTAACTACCCAAAAAGAAACACCATGAAACAAATCATCAAGGCTGCCGAACTTACGGCGGCGGTAGAAGAAGCAAAGAAACAAGGACTCGAGATAGGTCTTGTGCCCACCATGGGAGCCCTGCACGAGGGTCACCTGTCGCTCATCGAGCGCGCCCTCAAGGAGAACGACTTGGTGGTGGTGAGCCTGTTCGTCAACCCCATACAGTTCAACAACAAGGAAGACCTCGAGAAGTACCCGCGCACCATTGACGCGGATCTCAAGCTCATCGAGAGCCTCATAGCACGCACCGACTGCCGTGCCAAGGAGCTGCTGGCTTTCACCCCCACGGTGGAGGAGATGTACCCGCAGGGCGAGCCCAAGGAGGTGTACCACTTCGGTCCTGTCGAGGAGGTCATGGAAGGACCGCGCCGTCCGGGCCACTTCAGCGGTGTCGCCGTGGTGGTGCGCCGTCTGTTCGACCTAGCGCAGCCCAAGCGCGCCTATTTCGGCGAGAAAGACTACCAGCAGATTGCCGTCATCCGCAGCCTGCTGGCGCAGATAAAGTACCCCATAGAGCTTGTCCCCTGCCCCATCGTGCGCGCCGACGACGGCCTGGCGCTGAGCAGCCGCAACATGCGCCTCTCTCCTGCCGCCCGCCAGATGGCCCCCGCCATCAACGCCACCCTTGAACAGGCCGCCGAGATGGCCGAGTACGAGGAGGTCGACGACGTCAAGGAGTGGGTGCTCGACACCTTAGCCTCGTGGCATGAAGTCAACGACTGCCCCGACGGACTCTGCTTCGAGCCCGAATACTTCGAGATTGTCGACGCCATCACCCTCCAGCCCATCGCCGACTGGGACGAGGCCGGAGAGCTAGGCGCCGTGGGCTGCATCGCCGTCTGGCTCGACGGCGTCCGCCTGATAGATATCGTTAAGTTCTAATAAGGCAGTGTTACATCACTTTGCTATCCTATGAGAAGAAGACCTGCTCTTCTTCTCTTTTTGTTGCATACCTTCCATCTCGGTACGGCCAAGGCGCCAGGTGAGGCCGAAGCTGACATACTTAGTGGTGAGGGTACTTTCGCTGGTGGATGGGTTATAGGGATTTACACTCTCGCCACCGGTGCGGACGGTGCCGAAGAGGTCGTTGATGTTAAGAAAGAGTGACAGGCGACGGTCGAAGAGGTCTGTGCTCACACCGCAGTCGAAGCTGAAGTAGGGATCAACCTCGGCCAGCAAGGTCTGTGTGCGGCTGCGGTAGTTGGCGTTGGCGAATACCTGAAGTTTATCCCACAGCTTGGCCCAGAAGTTGAGCCGCAGTGAGTAGCAGAGCATCTCGCTTTCGGCCCACTGCCCCGGGCGATACTGCACACGGTAGTAGTCGTCGAAGAGGTTGGCGTAGAAGCGTATATTCATGAAGTCGGCAGGCCGCAAAGTGGTGTTGAGTCCAAGGCCTCCATTGCGTGCGTTGCCAATGTTGAAAGGCTGGCTGAAAGCCACGATACGCCCAAAGACATCGCTGTATGCCACGTCGGTGAGGGTGTTAGTCTGGTCGCGCATGGAGTTGTACCACACACTGACGCCGATGCTGCCGAGGTGGTCGAAATAACGTTCCCAGCCGAGCTCGAGGTTATCGGTATAGCCTTTCTTGAGCGTGGGAGTGCCGATGGAGTAACTGTCGTAGCCGTAAACGGTGAAACGCGTAAGCTGCGTAGCTGTAGGCGGCATGACATAGTGGGTGTAGCTGAAGGTGAAGTTATGCATAGACTCGGTGCTGTACGAGGCGTGTATCGTGGGGCTGAAGGTGAGGTAGTGCTTGCTCACAGTGATGCTCTGCGCCAGCATAGAGCGAAAGCTCGTAGGTGCCATTGGTGTAAGAATAGCTGCGCAGTGAGTCGGCGAGACCGTCAAGGGTCTCATCTACGTTTTTCCGCTCCGGCGCGAGACTTGCCATGAGACCAAAGTCTACCTCGCCGCGGCTGCTGTATGGCAGCGCGATGTCGGCGGTTATACCGTGCCACTGGGAGGGGGTGATTGTCGAGCGGCGACGGTCGAAGTCAAGGGTTGTGAGGCTGTCGTGGGTGCGCAGGTCGCCGGCGAAGGAGCGGTTGCGCGTCAGCGTGCCGGTATAGTCAACGAAAAGCATTCCTCCCAGCGTATCTAGCTTCTTCTCCAGCATCACGCCAAAGGCGGCGTCATCCAGCATACTGCCGTTGCGCTGCGCTTCATTGTAGAAATAGCGTCCCGCGCCAGTGAGAAACTCCGTGCGCTCGGTGCGGCCGTCGAGGCTGCTGCTGTCGTGCGTGGCGGTCGTCCACAGCCATAGGTTTACCAGCGTGTTACTGTCGATGTTGTAGTCGAAGTCCAGACCAAAGTTACCGCTGAGGGTGCGGTTGCGGCTGTGCCCCTTGGTGCTGATGGCTGACGAGAGGGTGCTGTCGGGCGCCAGCAGACGGCTATCGCTTTGTTGCTCGCCGCTGTAACTGTCGTAGTCGCCGCTGACGAAGACGTTGAAGCGCACCTTCTCGTTGCTCCACACATAATCCACCCACGGCCCCACCTGCGGCTTGCTGTTAGCGTTGAGACCGAGGCAGAGAAGCTCGTTGTGCTTCACCTTGGCGGTGGTTACAATATTAACCACGCAGTTCTGTGTGTGGTATTTGGCCGAGGGATGGGCGATGACTTCGATACGCTGCAAAGTACCAGCAG
>ONUE01000002.1 GCA_900320975.1 uncultured Bacteroidales bacterium
CACGTCGAACACGCCCACGTTGTTGCGCACGTTGTTGTGCTCCTCGATGAGGGTGGTGTACTGGATAGGCATGTTGTAGCCGGCGAATTCGGCCATCTTTGCACCAAGTTTGATGTGCAAATCGGTGTACGGTGTGGTTTTCATTATGTTATGTTTTTGTTAATTTATATTCTGTCTTTGATAACGACATAGGTGTCGCTTTATTGTGTGGCGATGAATAAAAAGTTGCCGAAGCCTGCCATCGGGCCGTCGCCTCTCCGCCCCCGGTCCGTCTGTTCTACGGTTGTTCACCGGTTGTTTAACGGTTATAACCGTTAAACAACCGGTGAACAACCGTAGAACAGACGGAGAGGGTACGGAGAAGATACGAAGAAGGGCCGGAGAGGAAACGCTCTCCGGAGCTTTCTTTAAAACAAGAACTGTTATTTCTCGGGCGGCAGCCCGGGCAGCAGGGCTTCAACCTTAGCCACCACCTGCTCGGGCGTGATGGCTTTCAGGCAGCGGTAGTCGCCGTAGCGACAGGGCTTCTGGCCAAAGGCGGAGCAGGGCTGGCAGGGGAGGTCGGCGCAGAGGGCGTTGTTGCGGTCCTGGCCGATGCCGTAGAAGCCGAAGTCGGGATGCGTGGCGCCCCAGACGCTCACCACAGGCACGCCGACGGCGCTGGCGAAGTGCATGTTGGCGCTGTCCATGCTCACCATGACGGCGAGGCTGCGGATAACGCCAAGCTCCTCGGCAAAGGGCAGCCGTCCGGCAAGCGAGGTGACGCCGGCATAATGGCGCGCCCATTTCTCAAGCACCTGAGCCTCGCTCTTGCTGCCGAAGAGCACCACCTCATGGCCGCGCTCGCTGAGCATACGCACCAAGGCCTCGGTACGCTCCAAGGGCCATATCTTGCCCTCATGCTGCGAAAAAGGAGCAACGCCGATGGTTAATTGAGAATTGAGAATTGAGAATTGAGAATTATGTGTTGCGACAACTGAATTATCAATTCTCAATTTTAAATTCTCAATTTTCGTGAAGCCCGCGCGGCGGAAGACGTCGTCGTAGCGCACATACTGCGGCTTGCGCGGCGTGCGGCGCCAGTGGTGGAGGAAGAGCCAGCGCGAGAGCCTGCCCTTGTGCAGGGCGAAGATGCGGAAATGGGGATTGAACAGGTGGCGCAGACGCAAGGTGACGATGGCGAAGCCCACACGGTTCACCTTGTGCAGGTCGATTACGGTGTCGGCACCGACAGCATCCAGCGCACGGTATATCTTGATGAAGCTCTGCTTTTTCTTCAGGCCGAGGTAGTCGACATTGGACATCCCCGCGAACAGGGGCGCCAACATCGGCGGACCGGCGACAGTGAAGCGCACGTCGGGGTTGGCATCGGCATAGGCCTTCACTATGGGCGCCATGATGGCCACGTCGCCCAAGGCCGAAAGCCGTATGACCAAAACGTGCTTCATTTTTTTCGGGGAGTTCAAGAAGTTCAAGGAGTTCAGGGAGTCCAGGACAAATGTAATGCTACAGAAGCTATCGTCTTGAACTACTTGAACTACATGAACTCCATGAACTACTTTTTATACAACATGGGATTCAACGACGGGTCGTTGTACATCTTCATCTGGCGGTAGAGCTTCATCACGCGGCGACCGGCGGCGAGGTCCTCCAGCAGCTGGTCGATGGCGGTGGTGAGGTCGGCGCGCTGGGTGAGCAGGGTGTCGAGCTTGGCCTGGCACTTGGCGCGGTGCTCGGCGTCTCCCCTACCCGCCTCGATGGCGAAGTGGTATATCTTGAGCGCCAGTATCGACAGGCGGTCGACAGCCCATGCCGGCGTCTCGGTATTGATGCGCGCGTCGGGCAGCAGAGCCACATCCTTGAAGAGCATCATATAGTGGTCGTCGATACGCTCCACCAGGTCGGTGCGGTGCTGGTTCGAGCGGTCGATGCGGCGCTTCAGCTGCAGGGCGTAGACGGGGTCTACGTCGTCGGGACGCACCAGATCCTCGAGGTGCCACTGCACAGTGTCCACCCACGACTTCTCCCACAACACAGCCTCGAACATGCCACTGCCGTAGGGGTTCTTCATCTCGGCATCCACCGAGTCGGTCTTGTGATATTCAACTATCTGCCTCTCAAAGAGGGCATACATATCCATTGCTTTCATAATCCTATATAACGACAAAAGACAAATAATATTGTACTACTTATTAACTCCTATTACTCATGCAGCAAATATATGAATTATTCTCCGCAAAACAGAAACCGGAGCGGCCGAATAGCCGCTCCGGTTGATTTATGGGTCTAAGGTCTCTCGGTGACCTTTCGACGAAGTGCTACCTTATCACCACCACCTTGCGGGCGGGCAGCGAGCCGACCTTGACCATGTAGACGCCGTTGGGCAGGTTGTGATTGCCTACGAGACGGCCCTCCATATCAAATACTTTCACCGCCTCCTCTTTGATGCCTTCGATTATGATGCTGTTATCGCGAACGAAGATATTGATATCATCGGCCGCAACATCTGCTATGCCGACGGTGACGGTTAAGTGCAATACCACTGTTGAGTCGCAGCCCTGTACGGTAGAGAAGTTCTGTGTGTAGTCGCCGGAGACTGAATAATATTCACCATTCCATTCATAAACTCCAGTGGCGGTATCATAGATGTTTTCAGTAACAGAATTATATATTGTAAGGTATAATATGGCCATGCTGTCGCAGCCGTGCACCGTGGTGGTGTAGAATGGATAGTTGCCGCTCTGGATAAAGGTGAGGTCGTTCCATGTGTAGCTGTCGCAGGCTGTATCAATCACCGAGCCATCCATGCCACGTGGATGTACTGTCAACACCAACACTACCGTGCTGTCGCATCCAGCGGCTGTTGTCAACAAATGACTATAGTTACCTGTAGCCGTATAGGATGTTCCAAAGAACTCATAGCTTTGCCCCTCGCACATTTCATGGTACACTGTGTCGCTAACTGGTTGGCAGTCGTTAGTAACAAAACTGCGTACCTCCGACCATTCGCTATGAGCATTGCCGTTGTTGCTGCGTGCACGCCAATAGAATGTCATGTTCTGAGGCAACCCGCTGACAGTATAGTGTGTATCGGCAGTGTTGAAACTGCTCACGGCACCGGTGAAGTTGTTGTCAAACGACAACTGCAAATCGTATGTCAGTGCGCCAAAGACTGGGTGCCAGGCCAAATCCACATTCACAGGCTGACTGCTTCCGTTGGCAGGTGTGGCAAGCCCTGGAGCTGTCAGCGTCACGTCGTCGGTGGTGAAGTGCCACACCGACGACCATGCTGTGTTGCCTTGGGCGTTATAGCCCTGCACACGCCAATAATATGTGGTCGACGGCAGTGCCGCGGTCACTACCGAGAAGGTCAGCGACGTGTTGCCTGCAGCCACGAGTGTCTCAAATGTGCTGCTGGTGCTCACCTCATAGTGGTAGCCTTGCACATTGTCTATGGGTTGCCACACGAGGGTTATATTGTTATACGTCAGTCCGGTCGAGTCATTTACCGGCATCGTCAGCGCCGGGCCGGTGGTGATATTGTAGGTCGTTGTGAAACGCCACACGGCAGACCATTCGGAGGTGTCGGCATTATTAATCGCACATACGCGCCAGCGGTAAGTGGTACCGTAGCGGAGACCGTTGATTGTCTTGTAGAAGTAATTGTCCGTATTATCGGCAGTAGTGGTTTTGCTCAGTGTCTGTAGCAGCGATGAATTGAAGGTGAGTGTCAACCTGCATTATGTATTTCGTCGATCCACGTGAGTTGTTCCAGTACAGATATAGTCCACTGACGGACCATCCAGTGGAGTTGTCGGCAGGCGAGTTGAGGAATGCCCTATAGGTGGTTGTCAGCGTGCGCGTGTCAGACCAGCCAGAGGTGTCCACGCCGTTGCGGGCACGGACGCGCCAGTAGTAGCGTGTGCCATAGCGCATGTCATTGACGGCATAATAGAAAGCGTCATCCGTGTTGTCTGCAGCAGTGGTCTTGTTGAAACTACGCTTGTGGGGCGACGAGAAGTCAGCCAAAGTGTCGAGCTCCAGTATGTAACCTATCGAGCCACGCGAGTTACGCCAGTAGAAGTACTGCCTTGTATATGCCCCAGTGAGGCTGTCAGACGGCGAAAGGGTTGTGAAAAACACCTTGTCGGTAGTCAGCAGCGTGCGCGTGTCAGACCAGCCCGAGGTGTCCACGCCGTTGCGGGCACGTACACGCCAGTAGTAGCGTGTGCCATAGCGCATATCGTTGACGGCATAATAGAAAGCGTCATCCGTATTGTCGGCAGCAGTGGTCTTGTTGAAGGTGCGCTTGTGGGGCGACGAGAAGTCGGCCACCGTGTCGAGTTCCAGTATGTAGCCTATCGAGCCACGCGAGTTACGCCAGTAGAAGTACTGCCTTGTATAGGCACCCGTGAGGCTGTCGGATGGCGAAAGGGTTGTGAAATACACCTTGTCAGTCGTCAGCAGAGTACGGGTATCCGACCAATCCGATGTATCAGCATTGTTGCGTGCGCGTACGCGCCAGTAATAGCGTGTGCCATAGCGCATATCGTTGACAGCATAGTAGAAATAGTTATCTGTATTGTCGAAGGCAGTGGTCTTGTTGAAGGTGCGCTTGTAGGGCGACGAGAAATCGGCCACGGTGTCGAGCTCCAGTATATAGCCTATCGAGCCACGTGAGTTGTTCCAATGGAAGAGCTGCCGTGTATAGGCTCCGGTGAGGCTGTCAGCCGGCAGGTCCGCACCACCGACCATGCAGATGTGTCGGTGGCATTGTATGCCCGCACACGCCAGTAATAATGTGTGCCGTAGCGCAAGTCGTTGACATAACGTCCTTGTGTGCTCGACGAGGTATTGGAGTGCTCCACCGAGTAGAGCAGCGGCGAGTCGAAAGTGGTGGCGGTGTCCACCTGCAGGGTATAGCCGGTGGCGGCAGCGATGCGGCCCCACGTCATGTATTGCCGCGTGTAGGCACCTGTGATGTTGTCGTTTGGACTGTTGAGCGAAGGTGCTGTCAATTGGCCAAAAGCCATAGGCATATACATCAAGATGATTAGAATAGGGATAGTCCTTTTCATAAATTTATGCCCTGGTATGTGTCGGGCGCAACTGTTTTTTCTCGCCACCTACGGCGGAAGAGATGATTTAATTCAAAAAAGGCATGAGGTCATGTACTCATGTCCGTCGCTATCTGGTATCACTAAACGAAAGCAAGTGCAAAAATACAAAGTTTTTCTCACACGACAAAAAATTATTTTGCCGCCACATATTAAAACCACAAAAACAAGCGGGCCTCCATAGTCAAAATGGAGGTCCAAGAGGGTTGTCTTTTGTTGTCTCTGTTGTCGTTAAATAAAAAATTGTTGTCGTTAAACGAGGACCGTTGTCGTCTACCGGCAGAGCTCATAGAAGGCCACGGCGGCAGCGGCGGCGACATTGAGGGAGTCGACGCCTCGGTGCATGGGTATGCGGGCCACATGGTCGCACTGGCGCAGCACGCTGTCGCTGAGGCCGTCGCCCTCGGTACCCATGATGATGGCCAGCCTCTCGTGCTGCTTCAGCACGGGGTCGTCAACCGGCACACTGCGGTCGGTCAGGGCCATAGCCACGGTGGCGAAGCCACACTCCTTGAGCTGCCCGTAATGGTCGAGATAGGTCCACGGCAGCTGGAACACCGTGCCCATGCTCACGCGGCAGGCACGCCGGTTCAGCGGGTCGCAGCAGGTGCGCGTAAGCAGCACGGCGTCAAGACCCAAGGCAGCAGCGGCACGGAAAATGGCGCCGGTATTCTCGCTGTTGACCACACCGTCGAGCACCGCCACTCTGCGCGCGTCGCTCAACACCTCCCCCACCCTGCGCTCTACCGGCCGCCGCATGCAGCAGAGCACGCCGCGGCTCAGCTCGTAGCCGGTGAGTGCGGCAAGCACCTCGCGCTCGGCGGTATACATCGGCACGCCGCAATCGGGCACATCGCCGATGAACTTCTCCTCGCATAAGAACGACACAGGCTCCACTCCCGCCGCCAGCGCCACACGTATCACCTTCATGCTCTCGCAGATGAACAGGCCCTCGGCGGGGTGCAGGCGGTTGCGCAGCTGCGCCTCGGTGAGCCGCGCATAAGGCGCCAGCTCCGGCAGCATCAAGTCGCTAATCTTCACTATATTCATATAGTCGTACTATTTGACAGCTAACAAAAAAGGGGCAACAGTGTTGCCCCCTTTCATTCGGCATTGAGTGATTACTCTGCGGCAGCCTCGCCCTCGCCTTCAGCGGCGGTGGCGCTGGCACGCGTGCTGACCACGTTGACGACCTCAGCGCTCTTGGGGTTGAGGATGACGTAGTTCTCGCAGGCGATGTCCTGCACGCGGATGCGCTGGTTGACATCAAGGTTGGTGATGTCGAGGAGCACCTCGCTGGGCATGTTGGCGGGGATAGCCTTCACATTGAGGCGTTTCTGCTTGTAAGCCAACTTACCGCCCTTCATGACACCCTTGCTGGTACCGGTGGTGTGCACGGGGATGGACATAACGACGGGCTTGTCGTCGGTCAGCTCATAGAAGTCAGCGTGGTAGACGATCTCGGTCACGGGGTGGAAGTCGATGTCCTTCAGCATGGCCATGTGCTCGACACCATTGATGGTGATCTTCTGGAAGCAGGGCTCGGGGTTGAACAGAATACGCTGGAAGGCAGTCTGGTCAACGCTGAACAGAATCTGCTCACCTTTACCGTACATAACACAAGGCACTTTGGCGTCGCGACGCAGAGCCTTAGCATCCTTTTTCCCTACGTTCTCACGGAGAGAACCGCTCATTGATACTACTCTCATTGTTTTAATTGTTTTGTTGTTTAATTGTTTGATTATTTGTGCATGTTGTCTGTCTGACCGCGTAACACTCAAGCATTGACGCAATCAAACATTCAAGCATTCAACTATTCGTTCATTCTGTGGATAACACCCTTGTGGTGCAGGGTGGTCTCGTAGAGGTTGTCGAGACTCTCGTAGTTGACCACGCGGCGGATGGCCTCGGCCAGCAGCCAGTCGCAGCTCAGCACGTGAATCTTGCTGCTCTCGCGCTTCAGCGGGATGGTGTCGGTGGTAACAAGCTCCTCGAGCACCGAATCCTCGACCTTCTCGATGGCGTTGCCGCTGAGCACGGGGTGGGTAATCATGGCGCGCACGCTGAGGGCGCCGCTCTCCTTGATGATGCCGGCGGCCTTGCAGATGGTGGTACCGGTGTCGATGATATCGTCAAGCAGGATGACATGCTTGCCCTTCACATCGCCGATGAGGCGCATCTCACCAATCTCGTTGGGCTTGTTGCGGTGCTTGTAGCAGATAACGAAGCTGTTGTTCAGCGTCTTGGCATACATGCCGGCGCGCTTGCTGCCACCCATGTCGGGGCTGGCGAACATAACATCCTCGATGTTGAATTTCTCGCGTATGTAAGGCATAAAGAGCGAGGAGCCATAGAGGTGGTCCACAGGCAGCGTGAAGAAGCCCTGGATCTGGTCGGCATGGAGGTCCATGGTGATGACACGGTCCACACCAGCGGTGGTGATCATGTCGGCGATAAGCCTCGAGGCTATCGGCACATGGGGTTTGTCCTTGCGGTCCTGACGCGCGAATCCATAATAAGGTATCACGGCGACAATCTTCTGTGCCGAAGCACGCTTGGCGGCGTCAATCATCATCAGCAACTCAAAGAGGTTGTCCGTCGGCGGGATGGTCGACTGGATGATGAACACTATGCCACCGCGGATAGTCTCCTCGTACGAGGGCTGGAACTCGCCGTCGGCATACTGAAAAACGGTGGAATTGCCCAGCGGAATGCCATAGATTTCCGCCACGCGGCTTGCCAAGTCCTTGGTAGCGCGGCCGGCAAAAATGAATACCTTGTCAGAATGCTTGTCGCTCATTATTGCACTGATTTAGGGTTCGTTATATTGATTTTTCGACGTTTTCTAAGCCTTTTTTCAGTTTGCAAAAATACACATTTTTAGGCTTCCAGCAAAAAAAATTTTACCATATCAAAAAATGTATGTACTTTTGCACTCGATTTTGGAAGACAGAAGCGCTGGAGATTATCAATTCTCAACTTTCAATTTCGAGAAGCCCTGGTGGTGGAATGGTAGACACGGTAGACTCAAAATCTGCTGCTCGCAAGGGCGTGAGGGTTCAAGTCCCTCCCGGGGTACAAAACGGCGGTCATTCGACCGCCGTTTCCTTTTCCTGATCCGTTTCTTGTATGGTGGGTGGTATCCCTAATGTGATTTCTTGGGGAACCACGGCCAAGTACGGTTCACCCTCTTGCAGTAGGCATCATATTCCTCGCCGTAGAGGTCATGCAGCCATCTCTCCTCCGTGAGTTTCATCATCACGGCCATCAACGCCCAGAAGATGAACGGAAGCACCAGCAGCCATAGGTTCCCCGCAAACAATGAGACCCCGATGCAGAAGAACATCCAGCCAACATAGAGCGGATTGCGCACCCAGGCATATATGCCGCCAGTAACAAGTGTGTTGTTCTTGATACCGTCGTCAATCTTGTCGAAAAAGAAAGCATAGCCCCAGATGAAGGCTCCCAAAACAGCCACCATTATCCCCACTACGAGCATGGGAATCTTCAACGCCGGAACCAGGCCACTATCAAGACAACCCTTTGCGGACAGTATCATACCTACGGCAGTAAGCGCCACAATCACGGCCACATAAAATGGGCCGATGCCGAAGAACGGAAGGTGGTCTTTCTTTGTCATTGCCAAATACTCTTTATGCGTTTCTCTTTTCCCCAAAGGTTATTTCTTCCCCGTTAATATCGCGCTGCCGCCGAGAGCCATCCATGTGGCCTCCCATGGCGTCATAAACATTCCTTTGGTGGTATTGATAAGTTCCACACGCTCGTAGCCCATGTTTCTTAGACGCTGCACGAACATCTGCATGTCGCCATACATTTGGTGAGAGAAGATGTCGTGGATAGCGAAGGTGCCGCCCTTCTTCAACACCCGCAGCGTCTCCATAAGGATTTCCTGACGGTCACGGCTGGGGATGTTGTGATATACATAGTTGCTGCATACCACATCAAAGGTTTCGTCGGCGAAGTTGAGCCGTAAGGCATCGCCCTGGGCAAAGGTGACATTGCTTACGCTCTCGGCTTTAGCGTTCTCCTCACAGAGGGCCTTGCTGAAAGAAGAATACTCCGCCCCCCAGCGGTCGATGCCCATCATCCGGGCCTGTGGGTAACGCTTGGCGACGGCGATGGTCAGTGCACCGCTTCCGCAGCCCACATCAAGCCCACAACCGCCTTCAGGAAGCACGACCTTTTCGGCCACACCGTCGATTATTTGGCGCGACATCTGCCGCTTGCCGTCATAGGAAAAGGCGCAGTACAGCATCACCATCCACACAGTTATCAACAACAGTACGACGGTGAGAACGAGGAATACTATTTTCAGTATGGTTTTCAGCGTTCCTGCGGCAAGCAGGCCACTCACACCGAAGACAAGGAACAGCACTAAGCATACGGCACATCCCGCTGCCATCCCCCAAATCATGCCTTTTGGCATCCAATTCTTGATTCCACCCCAGAGCACCTTGCTGAAGCTCCTGCATCTTCTTGTAGAAGCCGCCCGAAGCGGTGAGGTCGGCAGGAGTGCCACATTCCGCAACGCGGCCATCTTTCAGCACCACTATCTTGTCGGCACCAGCGACGGTGCGCATACGGTGGGCGATGATGATGACGGTCTTGTCCTTGACCAGGCGCGACAGCGACTCCTGAATGAAGGTCTCGTTCTCGACGTCGAGCGACGCGGTAGCCTCGTCCAGCAGGATGATGGGGGCATTTTTGAGGAAGGCGCGGGCAATGGAGATTCGCTGCCGCTCGCCGCCTGAGAGTTCGCTGCCGTTCTCTCCGATAAGGCTGTTCCAGCCGTCTGGCATTTTCTCGGCAAAAGCATCGACGTGCGCCAGACGGGCAGCGGCGATGACATCCTCGTCGGTGGCATCCTTGCGGCCGATGCGGATGTTCTCCAGCACGGTGTTGTTGAAAAGCGTGACATCCTGGAAGACGATGGAATAGAGGCTCATCAGCGTCTCTGGGTCAATCTTGGAGATATCCATTCCGCCGACGGTGATGGTGCCGGAGGGAATATCCCAGAATCGGGATGCCAGTCGTGAGACGGTGGTCTTGCCGGAGCCAGAGGGTCCGATGAGTGCCGTCACCTCGCCCTGACGGGCGGTGAAGGATACGCCGTCGAGGACGGTCTCTGTGGTGTCGTAGGCAAAATGGACATCCTTGAATTCGACATCGTAGCCCTTGTTGGAGAGCGACTCCACGCCCCGCTGCTCCTCGTGGCAAAGGATTTCGTCCATGCGCTCGCACTGGATACCCAGCGAGACGACGGCACCAAGATTGATGAGGGAGCCAGACATGGGGTCGTAGAGACGGGAAGCCACCAGTAGGAACATAAACAGGGTAAGCACATTGAGGCCACCTGCCGCCAGCAGATAGGCTCCCGTCAGAGCTACGGTGGCGATACCCAGTTTGAGGACCATCTGGCCGCTCACTACAAAGTAGGCAACACCCAGCTCTGCCTCTATGGCGCGTTTCTCGACAAGGTCAATACGGGGGAAGAGGTCATCGAGGTACTTCTTCTCGGCATCGTTGGCACGGATGTCCTGAAAAGCTTCCAGCCCTTCTTGAATGTGATCGGCGAGGGCGACCTTGGCCTGAACGTTGCGGCGGTTGTAGCGGTTCTGGAACTTGGCGGAGAAGAGTACGATGGCAATGGCTATCGGGATGACCCAGACGGCTGCGAGAGCCATGCGCCAATCAAAGAAGAAGAGGCTGATGCCGATAAGGGTGGTGGAAATCATCGAGCCGATAAGTTCCGGCACCCAGTGCGAAGTGCCCGTCTCGATGGTGGCGGCGTCGGCCATGATGGTGCTGGTGAGGTCGGCGAGGTCTTTCTTGCCGAAGAACGAGAGCGGCAGGCGGCGCAGCTTCTCGGCCAGCGCGATACGGCGGCGACCGCTCTCAAGATAGACGGAGGTGAACTGCTTGTTGTATTTGATGAACTCCATAACCGCTATTGCCACGAGGCAGAGCGCGATTTTCCACACATAGCCCCAAGTATCGAGCGTATTGCCTTCCAGCAAGTCTTTCACAAGGAAGAAGAGAAGTCCGACTGGCAGCATGAGGACGATGTCCATTCCAGCGCTGGCCAGACAGGATTTCACGAGGTCGCGGGCACCCTGCTGCGAAAGGGCGTATTTATGACGTAGTGTATCGATGATGCTCATTTGATGTTCCATTTGACAGATTCGACATATTGTTTCCACATAGCAGCGTACTTGCCCTCTTTGGCGAGCAGCTGAGTGTGCGTCCCCTGTTCGGCGATGCGCCCCTCTTCGAGCACATAGATGCAGTCGGCACCTGTGACGGAAGAAAGGCGGTGTGCCACCATCACAATGGTCTTGCCGCTCTCGGCCATCTGTGAGAAGGCTTGCTGGACACGCGTCTCGTTGTCGGGGTCGGCAAAGGCTGTGGCCTCGTCGAGGATAACAATGGGCGTATCCTTGAGCATCACGCGGGCGATGGCTACACGCTGCTGCTCACCGCCGGAGAGGTAGGTGCCTTTGGTTCCTATGACGGTGTCGATGCCCTGCGGCAGCTTGGCGACGATGTCATCGCACTGTGCTTGGTGCAGGGCTTCCAGTACCTCCTCACGCGTTGCATCGGGTCGTCCCAAGCGAACATTCTCCAGAATGCTGGTCTTCAGCAGGCGGCTGTCCTGGAAGACGAAGGAAATCCGGTTCATCAAATCCTGCTTCCGGATGTGGCGTATGTCCACGCCGCCCAGAGTGATGGAGCCTTCCGTGACATCGAAGAAGCGTGCCATCAGGCTGGCCGTCGTGGTCTTGCCACCACCAGAAGGTCCTACAAAGGCAATCTTCTGCCCGGGTTCCACTTTCAGCGAGATGCCATCCACGGCAAAGCATGAGCCATTGGGATAGCGGAAACGGACATCCTTGAGTTCCATCTCGTTGTCCTTCGGCAGTTGGGCATCCTCTGGATTCTTCAGCGGGTCTATGGCCAGGATGCGGCCGGTCTTATCCAACGCCTCGGCCACAATCATCTCGTTCTCGCTGGAGAACATAATGCGATTGAGCGTGACAGCTATAGCCGGGGTGATGATAATATAGTAGAGCAGGTTCAGCAGGTATTCGCCGTCCACATTGCCATTCTTGGCCACCACAAGCGTCAAGCCGATGAGCACGGCAAAGGACGCATTGACAAACGTGGTGTAGAGCGTCATCGGCAAACGCAGGTCTATTGTGTAGGCAATGACCCATTTACTGTACTGGTCGATGGAGTCTTTGAAACGCTTGAAGGAGAAAACCGACTGGCCAAAGGTCTTCACCACCGGGATGCCGCGGACATACTCCACAGCCTCGTTCGACATGGCGTCCAGTGCCTTGTTGTACTCTCCCATCTTTCTTTTCAGCGTGGGACCGGTCATCAGCGAGATCATTACGATGAGAGCCAGCACTACCGTTGCCAGACACAGAAGTCCCATCCGCCAGCCGAAGAGGAACATCAGTACCGCCAGCCCCACTATCGTGGCATACATGCCCGCCTTGTCGGGAAGCTGGTGGGCAAGGTATGTCTCCGTCGATTGGGTGGATTCCTGTACCCATTTGCGCACTTTGCCGCTGCCGAGGCTATCAAGGAAGCCTATGGGCAAAGTCATAATATGCTGCATCAATGTTTTCCGCATATTGGCGGCGATGCGGAAGGCTGCTATATGCGAACACATCAAGCCACCAAAATAGACCAGGATAGAGGCTATGGCAAACGCCACGGCCATCCAGCCGAAGTGGGCGATGCGGCTGTAGTCGCCGGCTATCACATCGCGAAGAATAGCCCAGATGTAAAGGAAAGGAGCGAGGGCCAACAACTGGCTGAGGCCCGCAATAGCTAAGGACAGGTATGTCAACACCTTTTTTTTTCCGGCGTAGACAAGTAGTTGGGGCAGGAGCTTTTCTTTCTTTTCCATAATAATGATTTCATTATTTCAGTAATGCAGCAGACTTCTTCATCGCACGTTCTGCCAGTCTCATGGCGAGGATGGCGACGGGGATGGTCAGAATCAGCACTATAATCAGCATGGGAATGTTCTCTATAACCGGCAGCATCAGCTGGTCGTACCCCGCAGGCATCTCCTCGACAGCAGCCTCCAGCGAGCCTTCAGTGTCCGTCCACCAATGAAGTGTGTAAACGAAGAACGAGAAAGCAAAAGGCACAAAGCTCCAGCGGACGCCTTTTAATGTATTGTAACCTTTCACTTTTCTTATAATCTCGGCCAATGCCGTCAGAACCACCGTGCCGACAATGTAAGGCACATCCGCTTCGCCGACAATCAGGAACAGCACGAGAATGAAGCCATTGAGGACCGTCGCCGCACCAAAGCCACGAATGAGCGTGCTGGTGTAGAGATAGATGAACGCCGTCAGCAGCGGCAAGGCCGCGCCGATATAGGCATAGCATGCAGGGTGTATGGCACCGCTTGAAGCACAGAGAATGAACGTGGCGAGATAGGCCACCGCCATCAGGGCAACGATGGCTACTTTTTTAAAGGTCAGTTTTTTATCCATGATATTGTTGTTTTGAATTCTGCTGCAAAATTACTTGCACGCCGGAAACCCCACAATACCCAGAAATGATGATTTTTTCAAGCTCTCCGCGCTTCCACCCCCCTCCCCTCACCGTTTCCTCACCGCACCCTCTCCGTCTGTTCTACGGTTGTATACCGGTTGTTTTACGGTTGTTCTACGGTTATAAAGCGTTAAACAACCGTTATACAACCGTAGAACAACCGTTAAACAGACGGAGAGGGGGCGATGGGGAGAGGCAGGAAAGCAGGTGTGGAGGCGGTGAGAAAAGCGGCGGGGGACATGGTGGGTGAAGGCGGTGAAAATGGTGGCGGAGGGTGATGAAACTACGGTTGGAAGGGGATGAAACTGCGGCTGAAAGAGGGTGAAACTGCGGTTGAAATTTTTTTTTTGCAGGGTAATTTTTATTTACTATATTTGCACTTTCAAAAATAAACAAATAACAAATAAACATATAAATAATATGTCAGAAAATCAGATAGTTAATAAAGAGGACCTTGTGGTCCGATTTGCTGGCGACTCGGGTGACGGCATGCAGCTTAGCGGCACGTTGTTCTCCGACGCTTCGGCCCTGACCGGAAACGACATCGCCACCTTCCCCGATTATCCCGCCGAGATCCGTGCCCCGCACAACACCATCGCCGGTGTCTCCGGCTACCAGGTGCATGTGGGTAACCACATCTACAGCTCGGGCGACAAGTGCGACATACTGGTGGCCATGAACCCCGCTGCCTTCAAGTCGCAGCTGAAGTGGGCCAAGAAGGGTGCCACCGTCATCGTCGACGTCGACACTTTCACCGACGAGGCCATGGAGAAGGCCGGCTACAAGGAGAACCCCTTCACCGACGAGCTGGAGCGCGCCTATACCATCATCAAAGCCCCCATCACTTCATTCACGGAGAAGATCGGTGACGCCCAGGGCGTCGACAAGAAGACTGCCGACAAGAGCCGCAACATGTTCGCTCTCGGTATCATCTTCTATGCCACCCACAAGACTCTCGACCATACCTTTGCCTATCTGGAGCGCAAGTTCGCCAAGAAGCCCGCTGTCATCACGCTGAACAAGGCTGTGCTGACCGAGGGTTATGAATATGCCGACAAGCTGGAGGTGATGCACTCGCACATCTTCGAGGTTGCCCACGCCGACCAGATGGAGAAGGGCCGCTACCGCAACATCACCGGTAACGTGGCCACCGCCTGGGGTCTGCTCGCCGCCTCGGAGAAGAGCGGCCGCCGCCTCTTCCTGGGCTCCTACCCCATCACCCCCGCCACCGACGTCATGGTCGAGCTGGCCAAGCACAAGAGCCTCGGTGCCCGCGTCTTCCAGGCTGAAGACGAGATCGCCGGTGTCTGCTCCGCCATCGGCGCCAGCTATGCCGGTGCCCTGGCCTGCACCAGCACCTCCGGCCCCGGTCTGTCGCTGAAGAGCGAGGCCCTGGGTCTTGCCGTGATGACCGAGCTGCCGCTCGTCGTCGTCGACGTGCAGCGCGGCGGCCCCTCGACGGGTCTGCCCACCAAGACTGAGCAGAGCGACCTCGACCAGGCCCTCTACGGCCGCAACGGCGAGGCTCCCCTCGTGGTTGTCGCCGCCTCGAGCAGCGCCAACTGCTTCTACTGGGCCTTCAACGCCGCCAAGATCGCCCTCGAGCACATGACCCCCGTCATCCTGCTCACCGACGGCTATCTGGGCAACGGCAGCCAGCTGTTCAAGATCCCCAGCATGAAGGACATGCCCGAAATCAAGCCGCGTCTGGCCAAGGAGAACGACCCGAACTACCGTCCGTTCCGCCGCGACGAGGAGAAGTTCGCCCGTGAGTGGGCTCTGCCCGGCATGGAAGGCCTGAGCCACCGCGTCGGCGGCCTCGAGAAGTGCCCCGACGGTCCTCTGAGCACCGACCCCGAGAACCACGCCCTGATGACCAAGAACCGCCAGGAGAAGGTCAACCGCGTGGCCAACTACATCCCCGACCAGGAGGTGACCGGCGCCAAAGACGCCGACCTGCTCGTGGTTGGCTGGGGCGGCACCAGCGGTGCACTGACCCTCGCCGTAGAGGAGATGAACAACGAAGGCAAGAAGGTGGCCTACACCCACTTCAACTACATCTGCCCGCTGCCGAAGAACACCGGCGACATCCTGCGCAAATACAAGAAGATCGTGGTCTGCGAGCTGAACTCGCCGGCTACCTGCGCACCCAGTTCCCGGAGTGCCCCATGACCCAGTACAACAAGGTGATGGGCCTGCCCTTCGAGGTTGGCGAGCTGAAAGAACACTTCACCAAACTTCTTGAGAAATAAAGTTTTAATCTCAATCAGAACTAAAAGAAAGTTCTGATGGTTCTGATTGAAAAAGAAAAAAGAAAGATATGGAAAAGCATTTTGTTCCCAAAGCGGATAAAGAATATACCAAGGCTGATTTCCAGAGCGACCAGATGGTGAAGTGGTGCCCGGGTTGTGGCGACCACGCCATCCTTGCCGCCCTGCTGGCCACCTTCCCCAAGACGGGTTACAAGAAAGAGAACGTGTGCATGGTTTCCGGTATCGGCTGCTCGAGCCGTATCCCTTACTATGTGGACACCTATGGCTTCCACAGCATCCACGGCCGCGCCTGCGCCATCGCCACGGGTGTGAAGCTCGCCAACCCCGCACTGAGCGTGTGGGTGAACATGGGCGACGGTGACTCGATGGCCATCGGCGGCAACCACCTCATCCACGCCGTGCGCCGCAACCAGGACCTGAACATCACCATCTTCAACAACGAGATATATGGCCTCACCAAGGGCCAGTACAGCCCCACCACCAAGTTCGGCCAGGTCACCAAGACCTCGCCCTACGGCACCATCGACTACCCCTTCAACCCGGGTGAGCTGGTGATGGGCGCCCAGGGCACCTTCTTCGCCCGCACCCTCGACTGCGTGCCGCAGCTGAGCACCGACTGCATGACCCGCGCCGCCAAGCACGACGGCTGCTCGGTTGTCGAGGTGCTGCAGAACTGCGTCATCTTCAACGACAAGACGCACGCCGCCATCACTGACCGCGCCGTCCGCGACGACCGCACCATCGTGCTGGAGCACGGCAAGCCCATGCTCTTCGGCAAGAACAAGGAGAAAGGTCTGCGCTTCAACGGCCGCCAGCTGGAGGTTGTCACCCTCGGCGAGAACGGCATCACCATCGACGACATCATGGTGCACGACGAGACCACCGAGGATACCGGCATCCACATGATGCTGGCCCACATGGGCGGCGACCTGCCCGTGGCTCTCGGCGTCATCCGCAATGTCAAAAAAGTCAGCTACACCCAGCTCTACGAGGAGCAGATGGAAGAGCAGATGGCCACCGGCAAATACAAATGCATGGACGACCTGCTCAACAGTGGCGACACCTGGGAGGTGTAAACCTGTTAAGAGTTAACAATTTGAGAGGCTGCCAGAATTGGCGGCCTCTTTTTTTTTCTTGCCATTTGGAAAATAATCGTATATTTGCATTTTGTATATAGAACCAATTATATGAAAAGAATTATCCTTACGCTGTTAGCAGTGAGCCTTTTAGCCACAGTGTCGGCGCAGTCGGCAAAATGCGGCATAGACACCAAAGCCCTTGTGCGCGAAGAGATGGCGGCTGGAGCGCAGAGCATCAGCTTCCTCGTCAAGATGGTGCCCAACTACAACCGCGACGTGTTCGAGAAAGCGGGTGTCATCATCGGTGGACAGGCTGGCCAGATTGTCACAATGCGCGTCCCCGTGGAGAGCCTCGGCTTGCTGGAGAGCAACAAGGAAGTGATACAGTACAGCATATCGCACCACATAGCGGCAATCGACTGTGACAGGGCCCGCGCCGACACGCGCGCCGACAGCGTGCAGAACGGCCTCGGCCTGCCCGACGGCCTTAAGTTCGACGGCGCCGGCGTGTATATCGGCATCACCGACTGGGGCTTCGACTACTCGCACCCCAACTACAACGGCCAGGGGGCCAGCAACTGGCGCCTCGACCGCGCCTGGGACCATTTCAAGCTCAGCGGTCCCGCCCCCGCAGGCTTCACCTACGGCACCGAGACTGTCACCCCCTATGACCTCAGCGACGCCCATGGCGACACCTCCAACCTCTATGGCTACGGCACCCACGGCACCCATGTGGCCGGCATAGCCTCCGGAAAGGGCAAGGCCGGCCAGTATCGCGGCATGGCCCCCGGCGCCCGTCTGCTCTTCAGCTCCTTCGGCCTCGGCGAGGCAGAATGGATGGACGCCGCGACATGGATGTACCGCGTGGCGAAAGAGCAAGGCAAGCGCATCGTCATCAACAGCAGCTGGGGCATGTACTCCTTCAGCACCCTCGACGGCACTTCGCTGCTCTCGGAGGCCATCAACAGCCTCTCCGACTCCGGTGTGGTGTTCTGCACCAGCGCCGGCAACAACGGCGACGCCAACTTCCACGTAAGCAAGACCTTTGTGGACACTGTGGCCGACACGCTGCGCACCTTGGTCATTGCCGCCAGCGATATCTACGCAATAGACGAGACCGGCCAGGCGCTCATCATGTGGGGCGAAGCTGGCAACGACTTCCAGGCCACCGTTCGCATCAAGAACGGCAGCAACATCTGGACAGGCACCTTCTACAGCACCGCCGTTGACACGGTAATCTACGACACTATGCTCTGCGGCGACGATACCGTCAGCTGGCGCGTGATGATGGAGCACAGCAACCCCCAGGACGGACGTCCGCACATGCAGCTCGACCTCAACAAGACACGCCTTGAGAAGCAGCTGTTCATCACCGCAGAGAACGGCACGGTGCACGCCTGGAACGTAGCCAACAAGCAGAACCACGCCGGCAACGAAGGCTGCTACTTCTTGAGCGAAGGACGCACCGGCTTCACGGACGGCGACAACTACTACGGCATCGGCGAACCGGCCTGCGCCGCCAAGTGCATCAGCGTGGCTGCCCACTCGGCCGACTCATGGAACACCAGCACCCACGTATGGAGACCAGGCGACCATGCCAGCTTCACCAGCTACGGCCCACTCATCGACGGCTCGCAGAAGCCCGAGATCTCAGCTCCCGGTGTAGGCGTGGTGTCGTCTATCAGCGTATGGTCCACCGACAGCCGCAACAGCGCCAGCGAAAGCCTTATGGACCTCACCATCGACGGTCGCACCTACCGCTGGGCTTCCATGAGCGGCACATCGATGTCGTGCCCTGTGGTCACCGGCATCACCGCCCTCATCCTGCAGGCCAACCCCGACATCAGCGTCGACGCCCTGCGCCGCCTCATCACCAGCACCGCCCGCAACGATGAGAAGACCGGCCCGCTGGTGGCCAACGACAGCGCCGACCTGCGCTGGGGCTGGGGCAAGATTGACGCCCTGCGCGCCGTCAATGCCGCCATTGAATCAGTGAGCATCCAGCAGGCCGAGAAATACCGCCTGCCCCTGCACGTATATCCCAACCCCGCCACCGGCAAGCTGACGCTCAACACCGGCTGTGGCGAACAGATGACAGCAGAAATACTCTCCGTCGACGGCCGCACCGTCATGCAGATGCCCGTCACCAAAGAAGCTACCATCGACGTCAGCTGCTGGCCTAAAGGCGTCTATATCCTCCGCGTAGGCTCCCGTACCGAGAAAATCATAGTCCGATAGCAATGATTAACCTCTTCCGCAAAAATATGGCCGTGCAGGTGCTGCTCATTCTCGTAGCACTGGTGCTGCTGTGGCTGCGCCCGCTGATAACACCGCCACCCATGCCCGCCGCCGACACCGACGGTATACTCTATACGATGCTGCACTCAGCACTCTCCACAGTGCCGCTCCTGGCGGTAATCATCGCCATGCTACTCGTGCTTGCCGAAGGCGTGCTGCTCAACATACTGCTCTCCGACATGGGCCTCGTGCCGCAGACCACACTGCTGCCCACGCTCCTCTACATCATAATGATGAGCGCCCCTGCCACCACCATCACCCCCATACTGCTTGTCAACGCCGCCCTCATCACCTGTGTCCACCTGCTCATGTTGCGCGGCACCCTGCTGACCATCCCCGCCAGCCGCATCTGCAGCGTCACGGCATTGATAGGACTCTGCACCCTCTTCTACATTCCCGCGCTGGCGC
Organism: uncultured Bacteroidales bacterium; assembly: GCA_900320975.1. GTDB lineage: Bacteria > Bacteroidota > Bacteroidia > Bacteroidales > P3 > Colimorpha. Next base: position 19,774 of record ONUE01000002.1, read on the forward strand.
TCATCGTCAGCTACCTGTTCGTGGCCATCAGCTTCCGCCTCTACAACTGGCGCGACATCGTGTCACTGCTGCTGGGCTTTTTCGCACCCTATGTGCTGTTCGTCACCATCCTCTTCCTGACCGACAACCTGTCGGCATGGTGGAGCACCACGGCAGATTCCATCGGCCGCCTCTCCTTCTCCATCGAGACCGTGGAGACCCTGCCGCTCATAGCCAACATTATCCTGGCCCTTGTTGCTGTGGCTTCGATATTCACGCTCTGGAGCAAACTCGGCGAGCACCCTGTGCTGTGGCAGAAGAACGCCTCCTCCGTGATGCTCCTCACTATCGGTGGCATCATCATGCTCTTCCACACGCATATACTGCCCATCGACCACTCCGTCTTCGCCATTCCCTTCGCGCTGTGCGGCACCCACATGATACTGCCACGCCGCAACGTCAGCATAATAGGCCGCCGCAAACAGCACCTGTGGATATACGACATCATCCTCATACTAACCCTTGCCGCCGCCTTCGTATGCTGAAGCCTTGGCTCATAGAAGGGCGCCGCGAAGCGGGATGCGACGAGGCCGGGCGCGGCCCTCTGGCAGGGCCTGTGGTGGCAGCTGCCGTCATACTGCCCCCCGACTACAGCAATGCCACGCTCAACGACTCCAAGCAGCTCACCGAGCGCCAGCGCAACCTGCTGCGTGCCGACATCGAGGCCAACGCCCTCGCCTGGGCTGTGGCCATAGTGAGCCCCGAGGAGATTGACCGCCTCAACATACTGCATGCCTCGACCCACGCCATGTGCATGGCCGTGCAGCAGCTCAAAGGTCCCAAGCCCGACTTCCTGCTCATCGACGGCAACCGCTTCTACAACGAGACCGACATACCATACCAGACCTTTGTCAAAGGCGACGCCACCTTCATGAGCATCGCCGCCGCCAGCGTCCTCGCCAAGACCCACCGCGACGAACTCATGGTGCGCCTCCACGAAGAATACCCCGCCTACGGGTGGGACCGCAACAAAGGCTACCCCACTATGGAGCACTACGACGCCATAGAGCGCTTCGGTGTCACACCGCATCACCGCCGCTCCTTCACCCTATACAGACAACATTCATTATTCGAATAGACCATGTTAGAATTCATCAAAGAGATACGCCGCCGCAACATCATTCGCGACCTCAAGGCCGCACCGCGCGAGAAGAAGATCGACAACCTCGAAGAGGTCCGCACCATAGGCCTCATCTGCCGCCTCTGCGACGAGGAGTCCTGGAATATCCTCCTCCACTTCACCAAAGTCATGGAGAGCCAGGGCAAGAGTGTCCATATCATGGCCCTGCTGTCCAAGGACCAGAACCTGGGCTTCGTGGTGACCCACAAGAGTACCTACATCTGCCGCAGCAAGAGCGACATCAACTTCTGGGGGCTCCCCTCGGACGACAGCATACGTCCCTTCACCGAGCGCCACTACGACCTGCTCATCGACACCATCGGCGACGAGAACTTCTTCGCCCAGTACATAGCCTTGCGCACCGACGCCAGCCTCAAGGTGGTCTACGCCACCCCGTCGGAAGACCCGTCGGAGGTCTTCGACCTCATCATCCGCGGCGACGGCCAGGTGGAGCTCAAGGACTTCTTCAACAACATCGTCAAATATCTCAGCAAGATACAGAAATGAAACAACCTCTTTTCACAGGCACCGGCGTGGCCCTCATCACGCCCTTCCGCCGCGGCGGTGAGACCGTCGACTTCACCAAACTCGAGGCCCTCATCGAGCATATCATCGCCTCTGGCGTAGACTATATCGTTGCCCTCGGCACCACCAGCGAGGCCGCCACCATGACCGACAGCGAGCGCGCCGCCGTGCTCGAGTTCATCGTCGAGACCGTCAACGGACGCCTGCCCATCATGCTCGGCCTCGGCGGCAACAACACCCTCGCCCTCTCCGAGACCATAGCACGCACCAACTTCGAAGGCATCGGCGGACTCCTTTCCGTCACCCCCTACTACAATAAGCCCAACCAGCGCGGCATCATGGCGCACTACCGTATCGTGGCCGAGACCTCACCGGTACCCGTCATCATGTACAACGTGCCTGGCCGCACCGGCGTCAACATCAGCGCCGAGACAGCCTTAGCCATCGCCAACGAATGTCCCAACATCATAGGCATCAAGGAAGCCTCCGGCAACATCATGCAGGTCATGGAACTGCTGCGCAACCGTCCCGCCGGCTTCCGCGTCATCAGCGGCGACGACGCCCTCACCTACCCCATGCTCACCCTCGGCGCCGACGGCGTCATCTCCGTCATCGCCAACGCCCTGCCAAAGGAGACCTCCGACATGGTACGCTTCGCCCTCAAGGGCGACTTCAAGCACGCCCTGCCGCTGCACTACCGTATGCTGCCCCTGATGCACGCCATCTTCGACGAGGGCAACCCCACCGGCATCAAGGCCCTCCTCGAGGCACAGGGCAGCATCACCAACACCCTGCGCCTGCCGCTGGTCAAAGCCTCCAAACAGCTCACTAACAAGATAGCCACCCTATACAATGAATTTGGAGCCTAAACTCGAGCAGGTACGCCAGGAATACGTGAGTCGCCTCACTAAGCAGTGCCATGACTCGGCCCTGCCCGAGGTGCTCCGCCATATCACCGCCCGCACCGGCAAGATGCTGCGCCCGCGGCTCACCCTCCTCGCCGCCGCCACCCTCGGCGACGAATGCTTCAACTCGCGCCGCACGCTGCTCCTCGCCACCGCCATGGAGATGCTGCACAACGCCTCGCTGCTGCACGACGACATCATAGACCGCGCCGACACCCGCCGCGGACAGCCCTCCGTCAACGCCCGCTGGGGCAACGCCACCGCCGTCCTCGTAGGCGACTACCTCCTCGCCCAGGTCATGCACCTCCTCGACGAGGCCGACGACCGCGTCGCCACACGCCTCGTCAACCGCACCGTCATCGAGATGGTCGAGTCCGAACTCCTCCAGCAGAAGGCACTCAAGCACTCAAGCAATCAAGCAATCAAGCAATATCTGGCAATCATCGACGGCAAGACCGCGCGCCTCTTCGCCACCGCCTGCGCCATCGGCAACCCCCTCTACGAGGACTTCGGCCTCCACTACGGACGCCTCTTCCAGATGCGCGACGACATAGCCGACGGCGAGGCCCCCGACTTCGTCAACCAACTCATCGAACAAGAAACGCAAGAATTAAACAACCTGCAATACAAACTTTCAATATGAAGAAGCTTCTCCTCACCTTAGCCGGCATCGTCCTTGCCGCAGGCCTCATGGCACAGAACGCCAAGATGCCGCAGAACATCACCCTCAAGACCGTCGACGGCCAGACCGTCCAGTCGTCGGCAATCCAGAACGACGGCAAGCCCGTCATCATCAGCTTCTGGGCCACCTGGTGCAAGCCCTGCAACCGCGAGCTCAACAACATCAAGGAGGTCTACGAAGAGTGGCAGGAAGAGACCGGCGTCAAACTCGTGGCCATCAGCATCGATGACTCGCGTAGCGTCAACAAAGTCAAGCCCCACGTGGACAGCAACGAATGGCCCTACGAAGTCTACCTCGACCAGAACAGCGACCTCAAACGCGCCATGGGAGTGGTCAACGTGCCGCACACCTTCGTCATCAATTCCGAGGGTGAAATTGTATGGCAACACGCTGGCTACCAGGATGGTGCAGAAGAAGAGACCATAGAAGAGGTGCGTAACCTGCTGAAATAAAGCCCTTTGTACCACCCCGCTCCGTCCCCCCTCCGTCCCCGCTCCGACTGTTCTACGGTTTTTAGTCGGAGAACACTCGGAGCGGAGGCGGTGAGGATACGGAGGGGATCCGTGGCGACAGATGAGGACAAAACAGACTAACTAACACAATGACAACTATATTAGCCATCGAATCGAGCTGCGACGACACATCGGCGGCAGTACTGCGCGACCGCGTGGTGCTGAGCAACGTCATCGCCAGCCAGAAGGTGCACGAGCAATACGGCGGCGTGGTGCCCGAGCTGGCCAGCCGCGCCCACCAGCAGAACATCATCCCCGTGGTCGATGCCGCCATCAAGCAGGCCGGAATCGCTAAGGAGGAGATCGATGCCGTGGGCTTCACCCGCGGGCCGGGACTGCTGGGCTCGCTGCTTGTGGGCGTCAGCTTCGCCAAGAGCTTCGCCACAGCCATCGACCGCCCCCTGATAGAGGTCAACCATCTGCAGGCCCATGTGCTGAGCCACTTCATCGACCGCGGCGAGCCGATGCCGCAGTTCCCGTTTATCTGCCTGCTGGTCAGCGGCGGACACACACAGATACTGCTGCTCAAGGACTACTTCGACATCGAGTGCCTCGGCACCACCATCGACGACGCAGCTGGTGAAGCCATCGACAAGGCCGCCAAGATCATGGACCTCGGCTACCCGGGAGGTCCCGTCATCGACCGGCTGGCCAAGGATGGCGACGCCAACGCCTACCGCTTCGCCACACCGCATATCGCGGGCTACGACTACTCGTTCTCCGGCATCAAGACCTCGTTCCTCTACTTCCTGCGCGACCGCCTGAAGGAAGACCCCGACTTCATCGAGCACCACAAGGCCGACCTCTGCGCCAGCATCCAGAAGACCATAGTGGACTTCCTGCTGAAGAAGGTGGAGCGCGCGGCAATAGACCACAAGGTGCGCCAGCTGGCCATAGCCGGTGGCGTGAGCGCCAACAGCCTGCTGCGCAGCGAGCTGCAGCGCATCTGCCAGAAACACCACTGGCAGGCCTTCATACCGCCCTTCAGCTTCTGCACCGACAACGCCGCCATGGTGGCCATAGCAGCCCACTTCAAATACCAGCGCGGCGAATACGCCGACATATCGTTACCTCCATACACGAGAAGTTAAAAATGAAAAGTGAAAAGTGAAAAGAAAATAAAACATAGAACATCAAGGCTGGCAATTTGCGCAAGCCTGCTTTTCACTTTTCATTTTTCACTTTTCACTTGCGCTAACGCGCAGGACATCCACTTCTCGATGTTCGACCTCGACCCGCTGCTGCTTCGGCGCTGTCTACCGCAACCAGTGGGCCTCCGTGAGCACCCCCTTTCAGACCTTCAGCGCCACTGCCGAAGTGGCTTTCTCGCGCAGCCAGCGCAACCGCAACGGCCTGAATGGCGGCCTGTGGGTGAGCAACGACCGCGCCGGCACCCTCGGCTACGGCTCCTCCACGGCGTCGGCCATAGTAAGCTACTTCCAAGGCCTGGGCGACGGCAGCAACATCGTCTCCGTGGGCTTCGAAGCCGGTGTGGGACAGGTGGGCTTCAGCACCGACGGCATCTACATGACCGACGGCACCGAGAGCTTCAACCGCACCAAGGTGATCTACCCCGCCTTCGGCGCAGGCGTGGCCTGGTATAGTCAGGTCAGCGACGTGCTATACACCAAGCTGGGCGCCTCGGTGCGCAACATCAACGAGCCCGACATCAGTTACACCGGCATGAGTGCCGACACACGGCTGAGCCGCCGCTTCAACATCTACGGCCGCGCCGAATGGCGTTTCGTCGACGACTGGGGCCTGCTGCCCGTGGTGGGCTACCAGCGCCAGCGCAACTTCAACGAGCTGGTGTACGGTTGCGACGTACGCTGGTATGTCAACGAGAGACCGCATGAATACCTGGCCTTCAGCGCCGGCATCATAGGGCGTCACGGCGACGCGGCGGCCATAGACCTCGCCGTACTCTGGCGCCAGTGGACCTTCGCTTTCTGCTACGACGCCAACATCTCGCGCCTGGCGACGGCAAGCCACACCATAGGAGCCTTCGAGGTGGGCATAGTGTATATGTTGACAAAAGACAACAAGCGGCAACGCAAAGCCATACAATGCCCGATATTTTAAACTAAAAGGTGAAATCATTAAGGTTCATAGCAACAATTATTGAAAGGAATTCCCTACGGGAAATATGCCGTAGGCATTTTCTCTCAATAGCTATTGAACGTAATCCCCTACGGGGAATACTCCGTAGGAGTTTTCTTTTAATATTATTCATCATTCATCATTCATCATTCATCATTCCCGCTCAAGCGCAATATACGGTAACCCATCTCGAGAAGCCCATCAACACCATAGGCAGCGAGACAGGGGCGGTGCGCGTGGGCGACACGGTGCTTGTCTACAGCACCATGCCGCCAGAGAAAGGTAACAACAAGATGTTCGGCTTCAACAGTGCCCAGATGCAGGTGCGGCAGGCCCGCATAGCGCGCAACGGCAAGCTGGCGCGGCCGCGGCCCAGCCGCTGGGGGCTCAACACCAAGCGCGACCACACCGGCAACCTGGCCCTCGACCCATACACCAACGACCTCTACTTCACGCGCTGCCGCGTGGGCGACCCCGACCTGCGGTGCGAGATATGGTGGGCCCGCAAGCTCCGGCGCGGCTGGAGCAAACCGCAGCTGCTGCGCGGTGCCGCAAACCACAAGGACTACACAGCCACACAGCCCGCCGTGGGGCGGCTGGAGGACAGCACCGTGATACTCTACTTCGTGAGCGACCGCGAAGGAGGCTTGGGCGGCATGGATATATGGTACACACTCGTGAAGAACGGCGTGGCCGGTGAGTGCGTCAACCTCGGCCCGCAGGTCAACAGTCCTGCCGACGAGATAACGCCATTCTATGACCAGACGAACGGCGTGCTCTACTTCAGCAGCGACCGCGCGGGCGGCAAAGGCGGCCACGACATCTACTGCGCCGTGGGACAGCGCAACACCTGGCAGCGCGCCGAAGCCGTGTGCCAGTGCCTCAACAGCGAGCAGAACGACATCTACTTCACCATAAGCCAGCGCGACTCCGCCACCAGCATACCCACCGCCGGCTTCCTGAGCAGCAACCGCGCCGACAGTTACTTCCTCAACGACTCCATGTGCTGCAACGACATCTACCAGTGGACACTTGACAGTTCAGTGTTTGCAAGCCGGGATTCTGTAATAGCTGACACTCCAAGGGACACATCAACTCTCAACTCTCAACCCTCAACTCTCAACTCCTTTATGTTTCCTCTCTTCCTCTACTTCCACAACGACGAGCCCGACCCCACGAGCAAACTGACGACCACCACGACAACATATAACGACTGCCAGCACCGCTATGCGCTGCTGCGCAACGAATATATAAGCCACCAGACCTCTGCCGGCGACTCGGCACTGATGAAGGAATTCTTCGACAGCTGCGTCGTGGGCAACTACGAGCGTGTGGAAGAACTCTTCGACTATATCGAGGAGCAACTCGATGAAGGGCATAAGGTGGAGCTAACCATCTCAGGCTACGCCTCGCCAGTGTTCCGCAGCGAGTACAACCTAGCGCTGTCGGAGCGCCGCATAGCCTCCTTCATCAATATGCTGCGCATCTGGCGCGGCGGCCTCTTCGCCGACGCCATAGACGACGGCCGTCTGATAGTGACCACCGCCCCACACGGAGCCGTGAGCCCCACCACCGAGAGCCTTTCCAAAGATCCCGTCTACGGCATCCCCGCCGCCCTCGCCCGCCGCATAGAGATTCTCTCCTGCGAGGTGCAGTAAAAAATATTTTCATTCTCATGTAAGATTTGGACATGTTTTGCGTCATATAGGTGTAGACGAACAAACATCCGAATGAAACAAGACCAGTTCCTGAACCGCATATTGCCCTTGCAGCCCCGGCTGCAGTTGGTGGCCGAAAGGCTGCTGGGCAGCGAGGCTGAAGCCGAAGACGCGGTGCAGGATGTGGTCGCCAAACTCTGGGAACGGCGTGCCGAACTCGACCGACTGCTCAATATTGAAGGCTACGTCATGAACACTCTGCGCAACCACTGCCTCATGCTGATACGCCACCGGCAGCCCACCGTCAAGGACGAGGTCTTAGCCAACTACAGCGACGACGATGCCGCACGTGATGCCGCACTTTGCGAGGAGCGTGCCGCATTGCTCGACAGTATGATTGAGCAACTGCCTGCAGTACAACGGCAAGCCGTACAGATGCGCTACATCGACTGTCTGAGCCACGAAGAGATGCAGCAGAGGCTGCACATGTCGTCTAGCAACGTATACACCACGATATCACGCGCCATAAGCACGCTAAAAGCAATGAGCCATGGAAGATAAAGAATTACAAGAACTGTTCGCCGCCAAACGCACCGTCGAGGCCAACCGCCGCCGACAGGAGGAGCTGACCCGAATGATCAACGCCAAGGCGAAGCGCACGCGCCCCTTGTGGCCCGCATGGGCTGGTGCTGTGGCTGCAGGCATCGCCGTGCTGCTGCTGACACTGCCCGCATTATTCCGCACCGAGGCCACAGCCCCCGTGCTGGTGGCGCAGACCGAAGTACCCGAAGTGACCATACTGCCTGAGCCCACCCCAGAGGAGGTCCCCGCACCAAGCACTAGGCAGAAGGCGGTCAGAAAGGCAGAGACTGTAGAAACCATAGAGGAAATAGAGGCTTTAGAAGCAATAGACAACACAGAACCTATAGAATCTATAGAGTCTACACATTCTATTGAAACTATCCAGCCTACCGAGCCCGTACCCACCGTCCCAAGAGTACACCGGCGCTCCAGCACTCTGCTGGCCTGCACCGAAGGGTGCACCATCATCACCGTCCCAGACTCACCTCAGAACCATGGCACCGACATACAGCAGCTGCTGGCCGCCGCCTTCGGCTCCAGCAACGAACCCCTTACCTTGAAGACATTTGAATTAAAATAATACACACGTCACCATGAAACGCATAGCTAATATCGTCAAAGATTCCTTCGGGTTCCTCGGCACCTCCCTCATCCTCGGCCTCACCCTCCTGATGGCCACCCACGCCTCGGCACAGGACATCTACGAGATAGAACAGACCTTCGACCAGCCGTTCAACAATCTCGAAATTGACAAAGGCTGGGACGCACGCCTCATCCAGGCACCCAAAGGAAGCCCCACCACCGTGGTGCTCCAGACCCGCTGCGCCGACTTCTTCGAGGAGGGCAACGAGCCCAACATTATCGAAGCCAAGCATCTGGGACCCGTTGGCCACCTATGGCTGAAAGAAAATACAACAATGCCCAAGTCAACCGTTGTCGAGATACACACCGCACAACCAATAAAATACCTAAAACTGTATAAGGGCGCCCGTCTCACCATCGAACAGTACGACTTCGACTCGGTGGACCTCGACATCGACGCCGACACCGGCGCCCTGCTTGTCATCGACACACTGCACAACCTCGGCAAAACCCACATCAGTCTACACGACGCCACCCTCGACCTGCGCCACGTCAACGCCAACGCCATCAACATCTGGGCACATGGCAACAGCGTCGTCAACAAAGGCAAACAGTGGTCCATTAACCAGGGACGACTGTACCTGAGCGACAGCGCCGTGAGCAACATCAACGCCACCGACTCGGCCAATCACCTCTACGTCGACCACAAGCGCTGGCTCAACAAGACAGACAAATTCAGAAGTCTCAGCCTCACCTTCGGCCTGGATGTCAGCACAGCCCTTCAAGGCACCGACGATGCCCGCTACGGCTCGCCCTACAACACCCTCGGAGAGTTCGGGGTTTACGAACAGCTTTCCACAAACTCCATCCCCCTCGGCGAACGCTGGAGCTGGCAGCCCGGCATCGAACTCGCCTATCGCGTCAGGCTGCTGGACAACACGGTGAAAGCCGAAGCTGGCCACCTGGTGCTCGACGACAGCCACGGCGCCCTCGCCCCGCGGCAGCATCTGGACTGTTTCTCCATCGGCCTTCCCGTCGCCCTTAACTATACATTCGACAAAAAGTGGCACAACTTCTCCAAAGGCTTTTACTTCAAACTCACCCCCATGGTCAACTTCAACCAAGAACTCGTCACCCAGACCCTCAATGAGCACAGCCATTGGGTGACAAGGCATGACAAGGACCTCGACATGCTCAACCGCTTCAACGTGCGTGCCGCCGTCGGACTGAACCTCGGAATGTTGGGCTTCCACTCCATCGAGTTCTTCATGGACCTGCTGCCCACCTACAAAGCCTCGGCCGGAGCACCGCAGAGCCGCATGTTTGGCCTCGTCTACCACTTCTGACCCTACAACTTACTGACTCCCTCCATTTAACCATACGTTAACTGCTGTTAACCACTGTTTAACTACAGCTTGTAGTTAAACAGTGGTTAACAGCAGTTATAAGGTAATAAATACGTGGGAGTTATTTCAACCCTGAAAGTGGGCCTTCAGCGCGTCGAGCTTGCGCTGTTTCTTGCGGTCCCAGATTTCGGTGATGAGCTTCTTGGTGCTGAGGGGGAAGTCGGACTTCATCATCCAATCATAGTAGGAGGGCTCCTGCTCGAAGACTTCCTCGACGGTCTTTCCCTTGTGCTTGCCGAAGTTGAAGACCTCACGGTGCTTGGCATCGTAGCCGATATGGCCCACGAGGTCGGCCCACTGGCTGTTGGCGGTGAAGCGGCTGAGTGCGTCGATGTCGTTGACGACGGGCTGGTAGACGCGGCCTGTGCGGTCCTTGTAGTCGACCCCTTGGTAGCGGTCGAGCTGCGCTTTGAGCACCTCATAGGTGGCGATAGTGTCGGCAACGGCGCTGTGGGCGTTCTCGAGGTCTTTCTGGCAGTAGAACTTATAGGCGGCCACGAGGGTGCGCTGCTCCATCTGGTGGAAGATGTTCTGCACGTCGACGAGGCGGCGGCAGCGGAGGTCGAAGTCGATGCCGGCACGGAGGAACTCCTCGACGAGCAGTGGCACGTCGAACTTGTTGCTGTTATAACCCGCGAGGTCGGCGTCGCCGATATACTCCAGCAGGCTCGGCGCAAGCTCCTTAAAGGAAGGCTTGTCGGCCACGTCGGCGTCGGAGATACCATGAATTGCGGTGGTAACCTCGGGGATATGCACGGTGTTGCCGTTGGCGTCGACAGGACGCACGCGCTCCACACGTGTGTCGGTGGTGCCGTCGGGCAGCACCTTGTGCAGGCATATCTCGACGATATGGTCGTGGCCCACCTGCACGCCGGTGGTTTCGAGGTCAAAGAAGACGATAGGTTTGGTGAGGTTTAATTCCATATTTGGTAGTTAAGACAGATGTATTATTGTCTGGCGGATTGCCACAAGGTGTTCAAGAAGTCCTTCGGCGAGGTCGAGGCGCAGCATGTTGGCGCCGTCGCTCTTGGCGCAGGCGGGGTTGGGGTGCGTCTCCATGAAGATACCGTCGGCGCCTACGGCTATGGCGGCACGCGCTATGGTCTCTATCATGTCGGGCCGACCGCCGGTGACGCCGCCGACCTGGTTGGGCTGCTGCAGCGAATGGGTGATGTCGACCACCACGGGCACGCCGTTCTTCTGCATCGTGGGCACGCCGCGGAAGTCCACCACCAGGTCCTGATAGCCGAAGGTGGTGCCGCGCTCGGTGAGCATGAAGTTGTCACTGCCGAAAGCCCTCATCTTGCCAGCCACCTGCTCCATAGCCTCGGGCGAGAGGAACTGGCCCTTCTTCACATTCACCACGCGCCCTGTCTCGGCAGCAGCCTTCAGCAGCTCAGTCTGACGGCACAGGAAGGCGGGTATCTGCAACACGTCGGCATAGTCGGCGGCCATGCGGGCCTCCTCGTTGGTATGTATGTCGGTCACCACGGGCGCACCGTAACGCTCGCCAACCTCGCGCAACACACGCAGCGCCTCAAGGTCGCCAATGCCCGTGAACGAGCTGACGCTGGAGCGGTTGGCCTTGCGATAGCTGGCCTTGAACATGAAAGGTATGCGTAGCCTGTCGGTAATCTCCACCAGTCGCTCGCACACCACAAAGGGATTCTCGTGGTCCTCTACAACACAAGGACCGGCAATCAAAAAGAAATTGCCGGTCTCTGTGTGTTTCAATTTATCGATTTTCATTTCTCTGTTTAGTACGACATTTCATCGTTTGCGTATGGGTCGGATTCTCCTTCGCTCTCGGTCTCACCGCGCATCTGACGACGCTCGGCGGAGCGCTGCAGGCTGATGATGAGAGCGCCGAGCATACGGGTAAGTTCCATCAGGAACTCCCGCGACTGCTCTTTCTGTTCGGGGGTGAAGGTGCCCAGATTGGCCGCCACCTCTGTATACACCACGCATTCGCGGATGGCCGTCTTGGCAATCTTCAGGTAGTGGTCGAACTGGCTCTTGTTGCGGCTCGAGCCCTCAGCGATATTCAGCGCTATGTCATAGGCCGAATGGCAAAAGGCACCTACGAGCGACTTGTGCTTATCGTCGCCGGCCACATTGGCAGTCACCCAGGTAGCATAGTCGGTAGCTTTGGCGTAAACGCGCAAATCCTCAAAGCGGAAAAAGCTGACGGTCTTTTCTTCTTGTTGTTCCATAATAGTGTAATATTTGGTTAGTGTTATTATGATATTTCAGCGAAGTACTTCATGAACTGCGTACGCATTGCTATGGAAGCCTTGTCGGCGGGCTGCACGGCCAGCTTGCCGCGGAAGGCGGCTATATTCTCGTAGCCTTTCTTCTGCATCCAAGCCTGCAGACCGTCGTTGAGCTCCTTCAAGGTATCGATGCCGTTCTTGTAGAGACAACTCACCACCTGTACGCTGCTGGCACCGGCAAGGAGCATCTTCACCACATCGTCGGCGGTGTAAACACCCGTCGAAGCTGACAGGTCGCAGCGCATCTTCTTGCTCATCAGGGCCACCCAACGCAACGTGTTGTACATATCCTCATGCACCGAGAGGTAGCTGGCGTTCTTCAGCGTCTCACTCTCTATGTCGATATCAACCTGGACACTCTTGTTGAACAGCGTCACGCCGTCAGTGCCCATCCAGCTAATCTGTTGCAACGACTTGGCCATATCGGTGAAATAGGAGCCCACCTTGACGCTTATGGGGATGGATACCGACTTACGCAAAGCATTGATAATTTGCGTATAGGTACGCTCTATATCATTAGCCGAAAGGCTGGTCTCATAAGGCAGTATGGCCATATTGAGCTCCAAAGCATCGCAACCGGACTCCTCAAAACGTTTGGCATAGTTCAGCCAGGTCTCATAGGAGAAGCAGTTGATGCTGCCAATAACAGGAATGCTCAGCTTGCTCTTAGCCTCGCGGATCATGTTGAAATGCTTCTCCAGCGAATCGTCGGCCACATGCATGGCGATGTACTCATAGCTGTCGCCATAGGTATCCGTCGGGGCAACCATGTGCGTGTTGCGCTTGATATCATAGATAATCTGCTCTTCAAAGACCGACTTCAGCACCACGGCGCCGGCACCGGCCTTCTCCATCTGCACCATCTTGTCCACATCGGCAGTCAACCCACAACTTCCGACGATGATGGGGCTTTTCAGTTCAAGACCCAAATATTTGGTTTTTGTATCCATAATAGTTCGTTTTTTTTCCTGTCAATATTCTTTGCAAAAGTAAACAAAATATATTTACAAAAAAAATATTTCTTGCATTTTTTAGCAAATTATTTCATACAACACTGATAACCAACACTAACAAAAAGCAACAATACTTCTCTGTTTCCACATTTCTCTTCCCACTTTTCACTTTTCGCCTCCTATTTCATAAAAAAGTTGTATTTTTGCACTCGCTTTTGAAGTAAGAAAAACACACATACAGATATGGAAAAACAGATTGAAGAAAAGAACACCGAGATGGGTAGCGTCATCTCCCGCTCGGAAGAATTCATCCAGAAGAATCAGAAAACCATCACCATCTGCGTGGTGGCAGTACTCGTTGTCGTCCTCGCCGTTTTCGGTCTGCGCAAGTGGTACTTCCAGCCCCGCGAGGTGCGCGCCGCCGAAGAGATGTTCGCCGCCGAACAGTGGTTCGCTCAGGGCGACTTCGACAAAGCCCTCAATGGCGACGAGACCTACCGTGGCTTCATCGGCGTCATCGACAACTACGGCTGCACCAAAGCTGGCAACCTCGCCAAGTACTATGCCGGTATCGCCAACCTGCGCCTCGGTAACTACGACGAGGCCGCCAAGTGGCTCGGCAAATACAGCGGCAAGGACACCTTCACCGCTCCTCTCGCCGTGATGGCCGAGGGCGATGCTGAGATGGAGCTCGGCAACACCGACAAGGCCATCAGCCTCTACCTCAAAGCCGCCAAGATGAACGACAACTATATCACCTCCCCCTCCGCATGGTTCAAGGCTGGTCTCTGCTACCTCGTCATGGGCGACAACGCCCAAGCCCTCGACTGCTTCAAGACCGTCAAACAGAACTACCCTGAGAGCACCGAATGGCAGGAGATTGACAAATACATCGGCCTCGCCGAAGCTGAATAAAGAAAACAGTGAAAGAAAAGGGAGACAACCGTCATGGTTGTCTCCCTTTTTTTTATTATCTATCTTCTCTAACCACTCATCTCCCAAGCATCTTCTCGAAATCGGCCACCATATTCTCGGCACCGGCGAAGATCTCGCTGATGCGGCTGGCTGCCATGTATGCCGGGGTTGTGAGCACCTTGTGCTCCTCATCGACGCACACGTCGGTGGGGCCGCAGGCCTTCACCTTGCAGCCGAAGCCCTTGGCCACCTGCGACGCCTGGTTGTCGTCGGGGCCAAGCGTCAGCTCCACCTCGTAGCGACCCAGTACTTTGGCCACCACCATGGGGGCAATGCACATGGCCATCACCGGCTTCTCGGCGCGATAGGTCTCAAGGATGGCATCCTGCACGCTGTCGATGACCTCCATGCGGGGGCCGTCGAAGGCGAAAGTACTCAGGTTGCGGGCTGCGCCCATACCGCCAGGGAGGGCGAGAGCGTCGAAGTCGGCGGGGCGATAGTCCTCCAGCGGCAGCAGGTTGCCACGGGCTATGCGCGCACTCTCAACGAAGATATCGCGCTGCTCCATGTCCACCAGCGTGCCATCCTCCTCGGTATCCTGCACGTCGACGTGAGGCACCACCTCGAAGAGGCCTTCCGGAGCGAAGCACTGGTACTGCCATCCGCGGCGGTCTATAGCCAACAGCAGAGACAGGCTCTCCTGCAGCTCGCTGCCGTCACGGTTGCCACAACCGCTCAATATAACAGCAATCTTTCTCATTTCAAGACATTTTTTAGTTATTAAACGACAAA
This sequence comes from uncultured Bacteroidales bacterium, assembly GCA_900320975.1. GTDB lineage: Bacteria > Bacteroidota > Bacteroidia > Bacteroidales > P3 > Colimorpha. The sequence goes on from ONUE01000002.1 coordinate 34,818, forward strand.
AAAAGGACAAGAAAAAACAACTATTCTTGTCCTTTCTTGTCCTTTATAGTCGACCGTTATTATTTGCGGCTCTCTTCGACGCTCTCTTTGATGAGCTGGAAGGTAGCCTCGATGTCGTTGTCGAGACCCATGCTGAAGCGGATGAGGCCTTCGCTCATACCCATCTCCTTCTGGATGTCCTCGGGGACCTCGGAGCTGGTGCTCTTACCGCTGTTGCTGAAGAGAGTCTTGAAGTAACCCAGCGACACGGCGAGGTAGCCGACGCCCTTCTCCTGCATGATTTCCATAATTTTGCTGGCGCTCTCGGCAGTACCCATGTCGATGCTGATCATGCCACCGAAACCGTAGCCCTCGTTCATCATGCTGCAGAACAGCTCGTAGTCGGGATGCTCGGGCAGACCGGGGTAGTTGTATTTGAAGCCCACCTCTTTGAAGCGCTTGGCGAGGTACATGGCGTTCTCACCGTGCTTCTTCATGCGGATATGCAGAGTGTGCAGGTTCTTGTTGATGGAGGCGCTGCGCATGGGGTCGAGCACGGGGCCGAGGAGCATGCAGGTACCGTCGTTCACATCAATCAGGCTGCCAATATACTCGGCGCTGCCGCAGATGGCACCGGCGACGCAGTCGTTGGTACCATTGATGTACTTGGTCATCGAGTAAACGGTGACGTCGGCACCCAGACGGCAGGGGCTGAAAATCATGGGAGTGAAGGTGTTGTCGACGATGAGCTTGGCACCGGCGGCGTGGGCCATCTTGCTCAGCTCGGGGATGTTGGCGATGCGGAGCAGCGGGTTGTTCATGGTCTCGGTATAGACCACCTTGGTGTTGGGGTGCTCGGCGAGGGCCTTCTTCACGGCGTCGAGGTTCTGCATGTTCACAAACGTGCAGTTGACGTTGAACTTCTTCAGGTAGTTGGCCATGAAGGCGAAGGTGCCACCGTAGGTCGTCATGCTGGCCACGATGTGGTCGCCAGCCTTCACCTCGTGCAGCAGAGCGCAGGTGATGGCAGCCAGACCGGAACCGGTCACCCAAGCGGCCTCGGTGCCTTCCATAGCGGCCAGGCGCTGGCAGAGGGCGAGGTTCGAGGGATTCCAGTGACGGCTGTAGAGGAAGTAACCCTCAGTCTCACCGTGGAAGGTGTCGGTCATCAAGTGGGCCTTGGGGAAAGTAAAGGTGGCGCTGTCGCAGATTGCGGGATTCACACCACGGTTGGCGTCGCGGCCATCGACACGCTGGATGGCGGTTGCGGGATCAAATTTGTTCATCGTTGTCTGTTATTTAGTTTTGTTTATATTTATTTTTTCAAACTGCAAAGATACAACTTTTCGCCAACATGACAAAAAAAAGTTTTCACCCGCCCGCCGCCTCTCCCTCTCCCCTCCGACTCCGGTCCGTCTGTTCTACGGTTGTTTAACGGTTGTTTAACGGTTATAAACCGTTAAACAACCGTTAAACAACCGTAGAACAGACGGAGAGGGGGCGGAGAGGGGACGGAGGATTGATGGTGGGGGGAAGGGAGGGATTAGGTGGGGGGTAGATGGGGGTTAGGCGAGGGTTAGGTGGGTGACGATGTTGGGGTTAAAGGGGATTAGCGGAGGGGCGAGGAGGATGTTTTTTTCATATAATGAAAAATATTTTGTATATTTGCATTTTAAAATTGAAACCTTAACTAAATATATGAGACTATGAAACAAACCATTACCATTATTGCGGCGGCGGCAATGCTTCTGTGGTCGTGCGGGGGCAAGCGCAATGCCGATACGGGGTGGAGCGATTCAACACCCGTGAAAATCATGGTTATCGACAACATGGACGCCGCTACGGAGCGCAACTATGTGGGCGACGTCTCCTCGGAGAAAGATATCAGTCTGTCGTTCACTTTCGGCGGCACCATCACCAACGTGTACGTCAGCAACGGACAGTATGTCACCAAGGGGCAGGTGATAGCCACCATCGACAGTGCGTCGGCGGCGAGCCTGCACGCCACCGCTGTGGCGACATTGCGCCAGGCCGAGGATGCTTACCGCAGGCTGGAGCCCGTATACAAGGAGGGCGGCCTGAGCGAGGTGCGCTGGATGCAGATGGTGACGGACCTTGAGAAAGCACGCCAGGCGGAGCTGAGCAGCCGCCGCCGTGTGGACGATTGCACCATGCGCGCCCCCTTCAGCGGCACCGTGTCGTGCTCAGCCCACCACGTGGGCGAAGAGCTGCGCCCGGGCGAGGTGTACTGCAAGGTGCTTGACATGAACAAGCTGCGAGTCTCCTTCTCGGTGCCTGAGCAGGAGATGACCCGCATAGCCATAGGCGGGGCGGCGAAGGCTGTGGTGCCGTCGCTCGACAACCGCGAGCTGAAGCTGCGCATCAGCGACAAGAGCCTTATTGCAAACCCGCTGGGCCACACCTACCGTGTGCACGCCTCGGTCGTGGAGGGCGACGTGAAGGACCTGCTGCCGGACATGGTGACCAAGGTGACCGTGGCCAGCGAGGTGAAAAACGATGATAGCGAAGAGCGCCGCGTGGTGATGCCGTCGAACTGCATACACACGATGCCGCAGGGCCAGATAGTGTGGGTGATAGAGAACGGCGCCGCCAAGCAGCGTACCGTGACGGTGGGCGACTTTGTGAAGAGAGGCGTGCTGATCACCGACGGCCTGACGCAGGGCGACACCGTGATTACCGAAGGCCACCAGAAGATGTACACTGGAGCAAAGGTAAAAGTAATTGAATAAGGCTATGGCACGAAGGACTAATATCATAGAGGCGGCGATGCGGAGTTTTCCGATGCTGGTGTTCACCCTGCTGGTGGTGATCGGCATCGGCATCTACGCACTGCCGAACCTGAACAAGAACGAGTTCCCCAACGTGGCCATCAGCCAAGGCGTGGTAGCCGTGGTGTACCCCGGCGCCACCGCCGAGGAGATAGAGGAGCAGGTGGCCGGCAAGGTGGAGGACTACCTGTTCACCTACACCGACGTTGACAAGACGAAGACATACTCGTACAGCAAGAACGGCATGCTGTATATCTTTGTGACACTGGTGAAGTCGGACAGTGACCCGAAAATCACCTGGTCGCGCATCCGCGAAGGACTGTCGCTGTTCCGCATGACGAACCTGCCGCAGGGTGTTGTGGCCACGGCCGTCGTCGACGACTTCGGCAACGCGTCGTCGCTGCTGCTGGCCATAGAGAGCAACGAGCGGTCGCCGCGCGAGCTCGAGGAGATGGCCAAAGGCCTCTCGACCCGATTGCGCACCATACACGAGATGGGCAAGATAAGCATCGTGGGCAGCCAGCGCGAAGAGATAGCTGTGCACATGGACCAGATGAAGCTGACGCAGTACGCCATATCGCCGGCGGCAGTGCAGGCCGAACTGGCGGCACACGGCTTCCGCACCATATCGGGCAAGATAAGCAGCCAGGATGGCAACGCGCTGGTGCATGTGTCGATACCCTACGGCAGCATCTACGACCTGGGCGAGCTGGTCATCTTCGCCGACCCGATAACGGGGCAGACGCTGAGGCTGCGCGATGTGGCACGCCTGGAGTCGCGCTACGAGCTGTCGAAGCCGCACATCAAATACTCCGACAAGAACGTAAAGGACAACCCATGCCTGATGCTCTCGATAGAGATGCGCCCCGGCAACAACGTGGTGGCCTTCGGCAAGAAGGTTGACAAGATAATAGCCGAATACTCCAAGACCATCACTCCGGACATCAAGATACACCGCATCACCGACCAGCCGCAGGTGGTAGACCGCTCTGTGCGCTCGTTCATGAAGGACCTGATAGAGGCTATACTGGTGGTCATCATCGTCATGCTGATGCTCTTCCCGATACGCACAGCCCTGGTGAGCTCGACGTCGGTGCCCATATGCATAGCGGCAACGCTGGGCATCATGTACTTTCTTGGCTTCGAGATGAACACCGTGACCCTGGCCGCCCTCATCGCAGTGCTGGGTATGATAGTGGACGACTCGGTGGTGGTGATTGACGGATACACCGACCTGCTGCATGCGGGGCACTCGCGATGGTACTCGGCGGCAGTGTCGACGAGCAAGCTTGCCAACTCGATGCTCTTCGCGACGGCATCGATAGCCATGATGTTCTTCCCGGCGCTGGCCATCTTCAGCGACAACATGATGGGCGACTTCGTGAAGCTGTTCCCGTGGACAATACTGATAGCGCTGGCATGCAGCTTCCTGTACGCCATACTTGTGATACCCTTCCTGTCGTCGCACCTGATAAAGACCAAAGCCAACAAGCAGCCTTCACGCTTCGAGAAGATACAAGAGAACTTCTTCGGCGGTCTGCAGAACGGCTACAAGTGGCTGCTCGACCGATGCTTCCGCCACAAGAAGCTGACACTGGGCATAGGCGTCGCATCGGTGGTGGTCGGCGGATTGCTCTTTGCACTCATCAACATACAGGTGCTCCCCAAGGCCGAGCGCAACAGCTTCGCTGTGGAGATTCACCTGGCGGCAGGCTCGACGATAGCAGAGAGTAGCAGGGTGGCCGACTCGCTGACGCACATGCTGCAGAAAGACCCGCGAGTGGAGAGCATCACGACCTTTGCCGGCATGTCGTCGCCGCGCTTCCACATGATGTATGCACCACAGCTGGCATCGGACAACTACGCGCAGTTCATCGTTATCACCAAGAGCGACAACGCCACGAAGGAGATGATTGCCGAGTACGCACAACGCTACGAGAACATCTTCCCCAACGCGCAGATACGCTTCAAGCAGATGGACTACCAGTTCTCACCCTCGCCGATAGAGTTCTATGTCAAGGGTGACGACTACAGCAAGATAGCACCAATACGCGACACCCTGATAAGGCTGATGAAGGAGAACCCCAACTTCTTCTATGTGCACTCGGACTACGACGAGACAGAAGAGATGCTCGACATAGTGATGAAGACCGATGAAGCGAACCGCCTGGGCATCACCCAGTCGACGCTGTCGGTGTACCTGAGCGGCGCTCTTACGGGCACGCGCCTGTCATCGCTGTGGGACGGCGACTACAACATACCGATATCCGTCTACTCCGAAGGCAAGGAGGAGATGGACTACGGCGAGCTTGGCGACCTGCTGGTGCCCTGTGCGCAACCCGGCGTGTGGGTGCCGCTGCACCAGGTGGCCGACATCGTGCCAAGGTTCCAGCACAACAACATGCCGCACCGCAACGGTGTGCGCTGCGTGACGGTGTCGGCCGACGTGGTGGCCGGTGCCGGTCAGATAAAAGAATTCTGGAAGATAGCCAAACAGCTGAACAAGATAGAGATGCCTGAAGGCGTCACCTGGGAACCCGGTGGCACGGTGGCATTCTCGGCAGAAGTCTTCCCCTCGTTGATGCTGGCGGTGCTGGCAGCTGTGGTGGTGATGTTCATTGTGCTCATCATACACTACGGGAGGATAGGCATCTCGCTGCTGTCGATATCGATGGCTGTACTGTGCATCTTTGGCGCCAACTTCGGCCTGTGGATCTTCGGGCTGGACTTCTCCATCACGGCAACGCTGGGCTTGATCTCCCTCGTGGGCATCATCGTGAGGAACGCAATTATCATGTATGACTACGTGGCCGAGCTAAGGAGCAAGTACCTGCTGTCGGTGACAGAGGCTGCCTATCAGGCCGGTCTGCGCCGCATGAGGCCCATCTTCCTCACCTCGGCGACAACAGCCCTGGGTGTGGTGCCGATGATTATGGCCGGCACACTGCTGTGGATGCCCATGGGTGTGGTGATATGCTTCGGCACCATCTTCACGCTTCCGCTGGTAATCACCATTCTGCCTGTGGCCTATTGCGTGGCCTTTGAGAACAAGAAACGCCAGAACTTCCGTCCGTTGAATATGGCTAACTAACAAAGGAGGATTTGAAATGAAACTCAAGATAAAAGGGACCGGACTACTGAGAGCGCTGCTGTGCGTCAGCCTACTGACAGCCTACGGTACACAAACGTCGGCCCAGACGCTGACCTTGGACAGTTGCCTGGCATTGGCGCGTAAGCACAACGCCGACATACGGACGTCGCAGCTGGAGGTGCTGAAAGCGCAAGAGGTCAAGAGGCAAGCATTCACCAAATATTTCCCGCAGCTGCAGTTGGGAGCCTTCGGTTACTATGCCGCCGAGCCGCTGATACGCTTCGGCCTGGAAGACATCCAGTCGAACGACATGCGCGAACTGCTGGAGCTGATATACGAAATAGCAGAGACCTCCACCGATGTCAAAAAGGAGTTGACGCTGATGAAGAAAGGAGCCAGCGTGTCGGGCACCGTGGTACAGCCCATATTTGTCGGCGGACGCATAGTGAACGGCAACCGGCTTGCCAAGCTGGGCGTGGAGGCTGCAGAGCTGCAGGCGACGGCGAAGATGCGCGACGTGATGGAGAACATCGAGTCGTCGTACTATCTCGTCACAGGCTTGCAGCAGAAAGTGGCCACACTGGAAGCGGCCCTCAATCTGATAGACTCGCTGGACCACACCGTGGATGTGGCGCTGGCCAACGGTTTGGTGACCAAAGCCGACGCCTTGCAGGTGCAGCTGAAGCGCAACGAGATGCTCGCCAATCAGCAGATGCTGACCAGCGGCATACGCCTGTCGAAGAGACTGCTCTGCCAGCAGATAGGTATTGAGTACTCGGACGACATAGTCTTCGAGGAGCCCTCCTCCCCCAGCCTGCCGCCCCTCAACTTCAACAAAACACTGCAACCCGACAGTCTGCGTCCGGAGATGCAGCTGCTGCGCATCAACGTGGAAGCCGAGAAGCTGAAGAAAAAGATGACCATTGGTGAGCAGCTGCCGCAGATAGCCTTCATAGGCATTGGCTTCTACGGCAACATCATAAAGACCGACCCCTCGGCCAACGGTATAGCGATGCTCTCGCTGCAAGTTCCGCTTACAGCCTGGTGGGAGAACGCCCACAAGATACACCAGCACAACATAGCCATAGAAGAGGCTCAGATAATGCGTGACAACTACACCAACCTGATGTCGCTTGAGGAAGAAAAGGCCTACAGCGACATGGTGGACGCCTATATGCTGATGAAGTCGGACAGCTCGGCGCTGGACGTGGCGCAGGAGAACTACCGGCTGGCCAACCTCAACTATGAAGCCGGCAACGCCACCCTCTCGGAGGTGCTGCAGGCTCACGCCCTGCTGCTGCAGGCCGAGAACGCCATCACGGACCGTCGCACGACGTATGTAGTGGCGCGCCGACGTCTGCTTGACCTGAGAGAGAACTAACTAATAGAAGAATAAACAAAACACACTATAATGAAGAAAAGCATTTTTATCGCTGCACTAACATTGCTCTTCGCAATGGGCACCCAAGCACAGAAACCCGTGTTTGAGAGCGCTACGCAAACTTTTGGCTACAAAAACGACAATGGCACCTGGAAGTTGATGCCACAATACCAACGCGCCGGCGAGTTCGAGGGAAGTGTCAGGAGATGGGCACCTGTGAAGGTTGACGGACGTTGGGGCTGCATAGACATCGACGGCAACATGGTGTGCCGCAATATGTTCCCCACCAAGGAAGTGGCGCAGGAAGCTGGTCGCCAGTGGGAGGAGATGGCCGAACCCGGCAAGTGGGTATACCCTGCTCGCAACGCCTCAGACGGTCGCTGGGGCTTCGTAGACTACTACGGCCGCTGGAAATACCAGCCAGTCTACCAGAAAGCCACTCCCCACAAAGGACGTGATCCGAAGAGCTACGCCGCCGTCAGAAAGGACGACCGCTGGGGTTGCATAGACGGTCGCGGAGTGCTTGTGGTAAACAACATCTTCATGAGCGCCGAACAGGCCGAAGAGGCTGGTGCACAATGGGCAGTGGGCCGCAACTACTACACATGGCGCGTGCCCGTGACTAACCCCAAAAACGGACTGTGGGGATTCGTGGATTACCTGGGCCGCTGGGCCGTACAGCCAATGTACGAAGAGGTGACCCCCATGGGCGCTGACAACAACTACCCCTACACGCAAGTGAAACAGGAAGGCCGCTGGGGCAATATAGACCGCAACGGCAATATCGTGAGCTCGCCTATCTTCTTCACGCAGGCCGAAGCCGCCGACGCGCTGCTGCAGTACGAGCATGGCCGCAGCCTTGAGGGCTGGCGCTACCCGGTGAGCAACCCAGTGAGTGGCAAGTGGGGGTGGGTGGACTGGAGCGGCGAATGGCGCATCAAGCCTATGTACGAAGCTGCCACTCGCTTCGCCAACGATACCGGACTCTTCGCCACCGCGAAACTTGACGGCAAATGGATGGTGGTGAGCGATACCGGCGACGACCTCTCTCGCAACGTCTTCACACTTAGCAGCGAGGCCTGGCAGGCTGGCGACCAGTGGGACCGCGGCGAGGAACTCGGTCACTGGCTCTACCCCATCATGGACGAAGGCACTCAGGCATGGGGATACGTAGACTACAAAGGCGAATGGGTCATCAAACCCACCCTCGAGGACGCCAAGCTCTTTACATTTGTGTGGAACGACCGCGTGGCTCCAGCCAAAATGGACGGCAAATGGGGCTGCATAGACCACACCGGCCAGTTCGTAGTGAAAAACCAATACAACACCTCCGCCGAAGCCCAGATAGCCGGACGCCGCTGGGCAGAAGGCCGCAAGTTCTAACAGCGAATAACGCAAACAAATGAAGACTCTAATACATAATGCGACCATCGTCAACGAGGGTCGCATTTTCAATGGCTCAGTTCTCATAGAGGACGACCGAATAACAGACATCGTCGAAGGAGACAGCATTCCTACGGGCTTACACGAAGATAAGTCCTTACAATCTATTGATGCGACAGGCATGCTTCTGATGCCGGGCGTCATTGACACACATGTGCATTTCCGCGACGGCGGAATGAGCGAGAATCCCGCTGGCACTTTCTATACGGAGAGCCGTGCGGCACTGGCGGGTGGCGTAACGTCGGTGATAGATATGCCTAACACAAAGCCGCAGACGACAACCATTGAGGCTTTGGAGGCCAAAGAGACCCTCGCGGCACGCGATAGCGCCGTCAACTATGGTTTCATGCTCGGTGCCACCAACGACAACATAGACACACTGCTGGCTATAGAGCCCACGCGCTATGCTGCCATAAAACTCTTCCTCGGCTCATCGACGGGCAACATGCTGGTGAACGACTCCGAGCAGCTTGATCATCTCTTCCGCGACGCGAAGAAACTCATCGTGGCGCACTGCGAAGAGGAAGCCGTGGTGCAGGCAAACATGCTAAACATGAAGTGCGAGTATCAGGGGACCGACAAGGAGACTGCTGCTCTACACCCTCAGATACGAAACACGGAGGCTTGCTTCCTAAGCACCTACAAGGCCATCGAGCGCGCACGTCGTTTCGACACAAGGCTGCACATAGCACATATCTCCACAGCTACAGAGCTCAGCCTGCTGAGCAACTTTGAGATCACGAAGAAGAATATCACCGCCGAAGTGACCCCGAACCACCTGTGGTTCGACGACCGCGACTACGCCAAGCTGGGCAACCTCATCAAATGCAACCCTGCCATCAAGAGCAACGACGACCGGTTGGCTCTGTGGGCGGCTCTAGAGGACGACATCATCGACACCATAGCCACCGACCACGCCCCTCACCCCATAGAGGCTAAGCAAAAGCCCTATTTCGACGCCCCAAGCGGCATCCCATCCATACAACACTCGTTACAGATGATGCTGGAAGCCGGTGTTAACGATGAATTATTGACGCTTATCGTCAGCAAGATGTGCCACAACCCCGCCCTACTTTTCGGCATCAAGGATCGCGGCTTCATCCGCAAAGGCTACAAAGCCGACCTGGTGCTGGTTCGCACCGGTGTGGAGGAGACCGTCACTAAGGAGTCGCTGCTGAGTAAGTGCGGATGGAGCCCTCTGGAGGGAATGACCTTCCACTCTCATATCGAGCACGTCTTCGTAAACGGAAAAGAAAAAGGCTCCGCAGAGCCTTTATCCTTTAACCGTTAAAATATTAGCGTCATTACTTGATACCAACGACGAGCTTAATCTTGTCGATAGACGACTCTCGCTTTAAGCTAGTGTCGACATCTTGTGCCGTGGGGCTCTTCTGCACCTCAATGAATGTCTCCTGCATGTCAATGATCCGGTCGCACTGGCGACTGTAACGGCGAAGATCCTCGAGATTGGTAATCTCGCTCACGTCACTGTAGGCTTTGTACATGCGGTTGTATGCCTTCACAATATTGCGGAAGGGGTTCTCCTTGAAGTCAATCATTGCCTCGTTGCGCTTGATCTGGTCAAGCTTTTTCTTGGTGATAAGGCAAAGGTTCTGCATGTCGATGTGAGCCGTAAGCATGTCAATAAAGCTACGACCACGCTCCACGGTGGCAAAACTGGGCCTGAGGTCGGTTTGCTTGCGGAGCAGCTTGTATCCGTTGGACAATATGCGGTCGAGTTTCTTGACAGACGTGATGGAGTCGTCATTACGGGCAATGGTAGTGCGCAATGTCAGCACGTCCATATAGCACTGCTGCACCTGACGCACCTCCTCGAGCTGCGCCTCATAAACCTTTGCACCTTCAGGGTCACGGAAGGATGGCAGAGGAATGAGGTTCTCGCTAATCTCGCGGTAGGCCACAACGACATCATAAAGCTTGCGGTTGTCGGTACCACGCATCATGATGGAGTCCGAACGTTGGCTTATCTCCTCGAGCTGGCTGAAGTAATCTATGTACAGCTGCTGTGCGGCCACAAAGTCCTCGAGGCTCTGGATGAAGAGCAAGCTCTCGGCATTGGTGGTGAAAGCGGGCACCTGGTTGAGACCTTTCAAGACCTCCTTGTAGGAGCCTACCACAGCGCGGTATTTCTTGCCATACTGGGTATTGATGGCATCGGTACCGGTAGCGATGGTGGCGCGCAAGTCGATAGTCTGCATATAGCGCTGCTGCACGTTGATGACAGTGTGCATACGGTTGATGTACTCCTCATACTCCCTGACATCGGCAAAAGAGACTGGCACAGAGGTGTGTTTGAAGACCTTCGTGTAGCTACGGTATACATCGCTGTTCTCTTTCTCGCAGCGTACCTTGAGGACATTCTTGAAGTTCTCAATCTGGAACGGCAGCGAGTTGTTGCCCAGCACATTCTCAAGCATATCATTCTGGAAGGCATTGAGTTCGTCCAGCTTTCCGATGCTCTCGTTGGTGGCGTTACCTGCCGACAGGTCATACTTGTTGTAGACCATCAAGTAGCTATAGTATAGATCCTTGAGCTCTTTAAGCTTCACCTTGTCCGTTATGCCTGCACCGTCGCACTTCTCGATGATGGCCCTGTGATGCAACTCGATATTGGAGCGCAGGTCTGCGGCAATGCGGTTACGCTCCTCTTGCTGACGGCGGGCCTCCTCGAGGGCACGCTGGCGGGCTGCCTCTTTCTCGGCCTCTATGCGCTGCTGCTCCAAGCGGCTGTACTTGATGCTCATCTTACCCATGAGGTCGGCCAAGCGCCGCAAACGGTACTCATAGATGGGGTAGTCGGCCAGCACAGTGTTGCTGTCGAGCCAGATGAGACTGTCGCGGAACTCATAGTCGTTCTCTATGGAGTTGATGGCCTTTTGGGCTTTGGTACGAAGCGATACACACAGGTTGGTGAGCGCCACATAGTCCTCCGGCTGTTCGGCAAGGTATGCCATCGCCGCCGAAGTGTCGTTGACCCACGCCGAATCAAGGCCATAGTTACCCAGTATATCCCCCACACTGAGCACAGTGGGCGGCTGCACTGGTTTGGTCTTCACCTTCGGACGCTGCGCAATGGCTGTGCCACAGAGCAGAAAGGCTGTTAGAAGCAGAAGCAGACGTTTCATATTCTAATTCTGATTATCGGTTATCTTTTTCTTCAGTCACCGTAAGAAGAGGCGTCGAAGCAGTGGGTGCAGATGCTCTCCTTCGGCAGACCGATGGCCTCGCAGACGTCGTCCACGGTGTTGAACTTGAGGGTATCCACGCCAACATGCTGACGGATGACCTCCACCATATCGGCATACTGCTTGGTCTCGGCATTCTGATAGAGTGCCAGCTGTTCCTTCGGCAGCTGAGCGGCGGGTGTGCCCTCCAGCTCTTCTATGACACGGCGGGTGATGAGCTCGCGGTCAGTCTTGCTCTCGCTGAAGTTGAGGAACGTGCAGCCATGCACCAGCGGCGGGCAGCTGATACGCACATGCACCTTCTTGGCGCCGTAGTCGTAGAGCATCTTGACGTTGTCGCGCAACTGGGTACCACGCACGATGGAGTCGTCACAGAAGACCACCTCCTTGCCTTCCAACATGGCACGGCTGGGGATGAGCTTCATCTTGGCCACGAGGAAACGATCGGCCTGGCTTACCGGCATAAAGCTGCGGCTCCAGGTGGGGGTGTATTTGAGCAATCCGCGTTTGTAAGGTATCTGGCGACCGTTACTGTAACCAAGGGCCATACCGATACCACTGTCGGGAATAGGGCTCACAAAGTCCGGGGTGATATCATCACGCTGACCCATGATGCGGCCAAGGTTATAGCGCACCTCTTCGGCATTCACTCCCTCGTACTCAGTGCAGGGGTAGCCGTAGTATATCCAGAGGAACGAGCATATCTGGTTCTTCTTCTCGGCCTGACGCAACACCTTGATGCCACCGTCCACAGTCACCTTCACAATCTCGCCGGGGCCGACGAAACGGCAGGTCTCGTAGCCGAGGTTGACATAGGAGTGGCTCTCGCTGGCCACGGCATAGTCGTTGCCACGGCGGCCGATGACGATGGGCGTGCGGCCATAGCGGTCACGGGCGGCGATAATGCCGTCAGGCGTCAGTATAAGCATCGTGCAGCTGCCCTTGACGCTGTTGTAGACATTCTCAATACCCTCCACAAAATCCTTGCCCTGCGAGATAAGCAGCGCCACCAACTCGGTGGGGTTGGTACGGCCAATGCTGAGGTCGGTGAACTGCTGGTGCTTGGCCAGGCAGTCTTTCTCGAGCTCGTCAATGTTGTTGATCTTGCTCACCGTAGCGATGGCAAAACGGCCAAGGTGCGAGTTCACCATCACGGGCTGCGCCTCAGTGTCGCTGATGACGCCGATACCCACATTGCCCTTCATCTCGTCGAGGTCCTTCATGAACTTGGGCCTGAAGTGCGAGTTCTGGATGTTGTGGATGTTCTGGTGTGCCTGGGTACCGTCGAAGGTAGCCATGCCGGCACGCTTGGTGCCAAGGTGTGAATGATAATCTGTCCCGTAGAACAAATCGGAAATACAAGGGCGTTCACTGACTACGCCAAAGAAACCACTCATAATACTTTTTTGTTGTTAATAATTATTATAAATATATTGATAACGTTTACGTTGTAAGCGACAACAATGTATTTTCAAAGTGCAAAGATACACTTTTTCCTAATACTATATATAAAAAGTTACCAACAAGTTGTTACCCGCGCCAACACCTCAGTCTTTGAGGAAAGCGGCAAGCTGGCGTTCGCTGATGTTGCGGTAGTGATATGTAGCTTGTGGCTCGCCGTCGGCGAGGAGGATAATCAGCGGACGGCTGCCGTAGGTGATGCCAAGGAACTGCTCTCTGCCGATGTCCGTAGGCTCCAGATAGACGATATCCGCGGTGTCGATGTCATGTCTCTTGACTATGGAGCTTATCTTCTCGCGGCTCATGCGACAGTAAGGACAGCCTGGCGTGACGAAAGCCACCACCTTGTGACCCTCGTCGAGGTGTCTCTCTTCCACGGTCTCGCGCAGCTTCTCCCTGTCATAGAGCATATCTTCGTCACCGAACATCCAGCTGTCAGGTACCGAGATGGTGAACACGCCAACCACCACGGCGACAGCCATTCCGGCGGCGACCCACCATTTCCAGCATTTTGTGTCACACGCCTTTCTCTCTTCCTTGCGTGTCAGACGCATATAAAGTAGCGTAAGCACTATCAGCACGGCGTTCTTCAGGAGCGACACCGCCGGCGACATATCGGCCAGACGCCCCATGCACTGGCATGAGTCGGTGCGGCCTATCAAAGCGGCATAGCACAGGAACATGCTGAACAGCAACAGCACCACCAATGTGGCGAGGTTCACCCAGCGGCGCCACCAGCCCACGGCTATCAGGGCTCCCAGCAGGAACTCCGCCGCTATGCATAGGCGCGTGGCTATATAAGTGAGTGTGAGCGGCATAAAGCCGTATGAGAAGACGTATAGCTCGAAGTCGTCTATGGCCATCAGCTTGGCGACAGCCGAAACCATGAACAGCGCGGCAAGCACCACGCGCAGTAGAATCTTACTTATTACCATATTCGCGGCATGAAACCTTATGGACCTCGACACGTGTCAGCGAATGACGCGGCGGTGTGGCAGTACTGTCGGTAATGTGTTTCTCTTCGGCAATCTCGTTGATGCTCTCGCATTTCATGCTTCCATCCACATAGAGAAAGCGCAGCGAATTGTCGTCATCCTCTCCCGTGTAGGAGCATTTGCACTGACGCTCCTTGGAGCATGCGGTGAGCATTACCATCGCGGCAGCAGCTATAAACAATATCTTTTTCATGGCGTTACTATTCTTCAAACATGGAGTCTATGTGGAACTCGTAGTCTGTGCAGAGCAGCGAGTCGGCCCAGATGGAGTCCAGGGCGTCGTGGCCCTCAAAGACCTTCAGCGAGACGCACTCGCCTTTGTCAATCTTAACGATGCGCACGTGCGAGGTGCCCCTCACCGAGCAACGGCAGGTCTTCGCCTTCGAGCACCCGACGGCAGTTGCCAGCAGGGCCAGGGCGATGACGCAGAATATGGTTTTCTTTCTCATTTTCGTTATTTACGTTATATCGTTGTCCTTTACAGTGTCTTCAGTAGTTCTTCGAGGCTCACCTCGTCGTGTATCAGCACGTCGCGCGGCTTGCTGCCGTTGCTGGGTCCCACGATACCTGCGGCCTCCAGTTGGTCTATTATACGTCCTGCGCGGTTGTAGCCGAGCTGCAGCTTGCGCTGCAGGAGCGAGGTGCTGCCGAACTGCGACGCCACCACAAGACGGGCCGCGTCGTTGAAGAACTCGTCCTTGCTCTTGGCGTCGAACTCCTTGTTGGGCTCCTCGTTCTCGTCGAGGTACTCCGGCAGCTCGAAGCCTTCGGGGTAGCCACGCTGCTCGCCGATGAAGTGCACCAGCTTGTCAATCTCCGGCGTATCTATCAGGGCGCACTGCAGACGTATCATATCCTTACCGGCCAGCGAGATGAGCATATCGCCGCGTCCTATCAGCTGCTGGGCGCCGCCGGTGTCGAGGATGGTCTTGCTGTCGATGCCGCTGGTGACGCGGAAAGCCACACGTGCGGGGAAGTTGGCCTTGATGGTGCCGGTGATGATATTGGTGGTGGGGCGCTGCGTAGCGATAATCAGGTGTATACCCACCGCACGCGCCAGCTGAGCCAGTCGCGCTATGGGCAGCTCCACCTCCTTGCCTGCCGTCATGATGAGGTCGCCGAACTCGTCAATCACCACCACGATATACGGCAGGTAGCGGTGCCCGTTGGCGGGGCTGAGCATTCGCTTGCAGAACTTCTCGTTGTATTCGGTAATCTTGCGCACCTTGGCCTGCTTGAGCAGGTCATAGCGGCTGTCCATCTCTATGCAGAGGCTGTTGAGGGTGCGCACCACCTTCTTGACGTCGGTGATGACGGCCTCCTCGTCGCCCGGCATCTTGGCCAGGTAGTGGTGCTCCAGAGCCGAATAGAGGCTGAACTCCACCTTCTTCGGGTCCACAAGCACCAACTTAAGCTCCGACGGGTGCTTCTTGTAGAGCAGGCTCGCGAGTACTGCATTGAGGCCCACACTCTTACCGGTACCGGTAGCACCGGCCATCAGCAGGTGGGGCATCTTGGCCAAGTCGGTGACGAGCACCTCGTTACTGATGGTCTTGCCGAAGGCCACGGGGAGCTCCATCTTGGCGTTCTTGAAGGCGTCGCTCTCCAGCATGGTCTTCATGGCCACTATCTGGGGCTTGGCATTGGGCACCTCGATACCCACGTTGCTCTCGCCCGGTATGGGGGCTATGATACGTATGCCGAGGGCCGCCAGCGAAAGGGCTATGTCGTCCTCCAGGTTCTTAATCTTGCTGATGCGCACACCGGGCGCAGGCTTAATCTTATAGAGGGTCACCGTAGGTCCCGGCGTGGCGGTGATCTCGGTAATCTCTATGCCGTAGTCATGCAGGGTCTGCACGATGCGGTCTTTGTTGGTAACCAGCTCCTCTTTGGTGACGCGCACGTTCGACGCCTCCCAGTCCTCGAGGATGCCGGTGTCGGGCATCACATAGTCGCTAAGGTCCAGATGCGGATCATAGGGCTCGTCGATGCCATAGTGGCGACGGTAGTCGTCATCGTCGAGTTCCTCTTCTGCAGCCTCCGGCGACTCGTCGTTCTCCGTAGCCTCCGGAGCATCGGCAGGCTCAGGAGTATCATTGATAGTAAAGGCGATGTCGTCATTCTGATCCTCTGCCATCGGGGCGTCGGCCTCGGGGCTGAGGGGTATTTCCGTACCCTGCGCTTTGGCGTTGATGCGCGCAAACTCGTCGTCAATGCTGAAGGCTGGCTCTTTGTCATCGTTCGTCTCTTCAGTCTCTTCACTCTCTTTCATGCTCTCATTGGCCGGAGTCTGGAACAGTTTCCATGCCTCCTCGTCAAAGTCAGCGCCTTCGTCGTCGTCCACCACCTTTGCGGGCTCCTCATGCTTCTGGATCACCTCTTCTTTCTCATGCTCCGTAGCCACCTCCTCAAACTCGCGTTCCACCTTCTTGGCGAGGTCCTTGACGTCGACCTTGGGCAGCTCAACCTTGTGCACAAGCACCAGGAAGAGCACAGCCACAAAGAACAGCGCCACCAGCGTCCACCAGCTCATGAGCTCGTGCAGCGGCTCGGCCATCTGCAAGCCTATGCCGGCGTAGCTCTCGAAACCTGCACTCTTGACCCATGCGCCACCTATGTAGCCCAGGGTCAGCGAGCACCACAGCATCCAGAACACCGTGCTGCCGAAGGTCTTCCACCACGGCATCACCACGACATCCCACAGCCGCATGCCGTAGACGAAGAAGAGCAGTGCGAAGCCCAGGCTACCGATGCCGAAGAGGTTGACGGCAAAGAACTCCGCCACCCCCTTGCCCAGCGAACCGGCCCAGCCACCGCGCGCATCGGTGACATAATAGCCCGTCATGGCCACGACGAGAAACACAGAGAAGAGCACGTAGAACGCTCCGCGTATATGTGCGAAGCGCTTACTGCGCAAGAACGTTACGAAAGCCGCCATGCGGTTCTTCTTCGCCGCGCCCTTGCCTTTACCTTTGGATCCAGACTTTTTCTTACCAGCCACCCTACTCAACAACTTAAAGACTCAATGACACAAAGACCCAAAACATTACTCACCCTGCAGGAGTTCCATCTCTTCCTGGAGCTGCGTGCCGAGGGTCTCGAGCTCTTCGTCAGTGAGGGTGTCGTAGCCGTCGGGCAGCAGGAAGTCGGCTTCCTTCACCTTGCCCTTGACAATCTCGGTAACGGTATAGGTGATGGCTCTGCCCTCACCGGCATCGACGGTGCACTCCAGGGGCATGCCCTTGATGCCGTCGAACAGGATGTTAATCTTCGGTCCAATCTCCTCGCAGATCCACATCACACGCGGATGGTCGGTACCCTCCTCGTCATACATGTGGCGGATCATCTTCTTGGCGGTAACACCGGCAATCTCCTTGGTCTCGCTGGTGTACTCATAGTAGAAGTGGCCGGGCTCAGTGTCGACAATCTCCAGGCTGTCGAAATCGGACTGCTTGGCGGTATTCTTGATAATCAGCTTGCCCTCGCCCTGGTAGTCGAACTCAGAGCCGTTGCTGCGGAAGTAGCTCAGCAGCATGCTGTAGTTCTCGCAACGGGTGATGGTGAGGTTCTGCACCAGCACGCACTCCGAGAAAGGCGACTGGAAGAAGATGGCGCTCTTGGTGTACATGTCGTCGCCCGAGACCTTGATCTCGGCCGTGGCAGCCTCTTCGGGGATAGTCATGGCCACCTGACCGGTGGACTCAACCTTGTACTTCAGGGTGCCCTTGAAGGTATTCTGGGCGCTCAACATACTGGCAGTCAGCAGGACTGCACCAACGATAGCAAAGATTTTTTTCATCTTATGTACTCTTTTTAGATTATTTTCAATTATAGGGATAACACCGCATCGCCCTTTTTATTGTGCGACACGTCATTTTTTTCTATTCTCCCCCCGCTTCCTCCCCACCCTCCCCCTCCGTCCCCTCTCCGACTCCGGTCCGTCTGTTCTACGGTTGTTTAACGGTTGTTTAACGGTCAGTAACCGTTAAACAACCGTTAAACAACCGTAGAACAGACGGAGAGGGGACGGAGCGGCGACGGAGAGGCGGCAGCCTGTGGGAGGCCGGGGGAAGAAAAACATAAATAATGTTAAAAAAATGATTCAAAACCGGTTTCCCGTCGTCATATATATAGGAGCCCACGGAGGGCTTTGTCATGTTAAACCACAAAAAGACAATCAAAATGAAAAAAACCGTCCTATTTCTCGCATTCATTGCGCTGGCATCCTTTGCACCGAGAAACAAGGTTGCCGGCCAGACCATCCCAAAGCCAAACGGCAGGTTCGAATGGGCCCAAAATTTCCATGGATATGGAGACAAGTATAGTAACTTTCCTTGCGGACTGGTAGCCGACAGCGAGGGTAATACATATCACCTAATGCAGGTGGCTGACGGAGGATGGCTCGACACCATCGACCCCTTCGAGGACATCACCAACTCAAACCGCAGCATGCTGTTGGTGAAGAGGTCGCCCGATGGACGGTACATGTGGCACCGCATCATCAACCCGTGGGAGAGGGGCGGCAGCAGCGCCGTGCTCGTCCACGACCTGCGCATGCTGGGCGACACGGCACTGATGATGATGGTGGATATTCCTCTACCTCACACCAACCTCGGCCACAGTACGCCGCAGGTGCAGACGAAACTCTACTACCTCGACACCATGCTGACCACCAGCGAGACGCTATTGTCCACCGACAGTATTTACAACTGGTGGGCCACAGCCTTCATCACCCTGGGACTGGACGGCACGCTGAAAGAGCACCACTTCTTGCAGGTTACCTACCTTGACAGCCTGGGGCATCCCATCTTGGGCAGACAGGGAGTGTATGGAGACGGCTTAGACGCCGAACACTTCAACCTGGACAGCCGCGGCAACATTTATGTTGTTCGCCCCACTCGGGACAATGCCTTTTCCGGAGTTGATCCACTGTACTTCCATGATGGAGGTCTGAGTGGTTATCGTTTCATGGTGGACGGAAGGCAGTTCCTCACCCATATCCCGCCCTACCACACCGGATGGTGGAACAAGCAAGTACTGAAGTTCTCGCCTCATTTCGACAGCCTGCTCGACGCTTCCTACCTCGTAGGCGATGTACCTGAGGCTGATTGGCTTAATACTCAGTGGCTCGAATTAAACTCGTTCGATATACACAACGACAATCTGTATCTCACTATTCAGGCAGAGATTGACCACGACAGTATGCCCATAGCTCGCTCCAATGGACTGCGGTTTGAAGTGGACAGCATTTCGCGCTACGGCACTTCCGGATGCGTGCTGCGTCTCGACACCGGGCTGAATGCCGACCTGCTGATGCAGTTCAACTATGTACCACGACCCGACGTGCCTTGCTCAACGGTGATACTCAGCGCCACCTGTGTCGATACCGCCACAGGATCGCTATTCGTACTGGGGCTTGCGGGAACGGATTACTTCACCGGCAACAACAATCCACACCAGATTGTCTACCGTGGCGATACGCTGGACAACCGTAGCGATGCTTTCTGGCTCCGCGTGGGAATTGACGACGGCCACTACCTCTCCTACGGGCGGATGCACTCGAACTGGGGCGGCTCCGATGGTGGTATGGGCATCGTTGCGCGCAACAACCGTGTGTTCGCACAGGTATCCTACACTGGCAGCGTCTATTTTGCCGACACAGTCCTCCAGACCCAAAGCGCCCTTCAGACTGGATTGGCCTTGGCACAGTGGGACTACGACGGCAATGAAGTGGCAATATACGACTTTCACTGCACCCATAGCGACAGCCAACCGGGACACATGCTGCTGTTGGACACGGCAATATTTGTCACCGGCAACAGCTTCTACACCCCCACCACCTTCGGCGACATATTCTGTGGCAATGGACAGTACTTAGCAAAACTGGTCGACACCTCGATGCGCTCGCCCTATATCTACCACGACCTTCACGCCGACCAGTCAATCATCTGGCCAGGTAGCGACATACTGCACATTCCTCATCCCGAAAGCGACCCTAACGGATTAACTCTCAACGCCAGATCCACCAGCGGCTTGCCGGTAGCCTACACCATCTCCGACCCGTCGATGGCATCGATTACGCTCAGCGACGACAACTATGTAATATTGCCCATGTGTCAGCAGGGCGTCTGCGAAGTCACCGCCAGCCAGCCCGGCACCAGCTACTGGAACCCAGCCTCGCGTACCAAGACCCTCGTCATAGGACCTATGCCCACACCGCCAGTGAGCATCGAAGATGCATCGGCCCCAGAGTTGAGCATCTACCCCAACCCCACACATGGCAAAGTGACAATCACCTGTCCCGAGACCGTTGCCTCGGCAACTCTAACCAGCATGGACGGCCGCAGCGAGCAGGTGAGCCTCCCGGCAGAAGCCCCCGGCAGATACTCTCTTGACATCACCTCGCACCCCCAAGCCATCTACCTCGTCACCATCATCACCGCCAGCGGCAAGAGACACACTGTCCGCCTGCTGAAACAAGACGAGAGTTTCTAACAGCAAAACATAAATGTTACGAGTTTTTTCATCACTATATACAATAAAAAGCATAGTTTCTTGTTATAGGAAC
This sequence comes from uncultured Bacteroidales bacterium, assembly GCA_900320975.1. Taxonomy (GTDB): domain Bacteria; phylum Bacteroidota; class Bacteroidia; order Bacteroidales; family P3; genus Colimorpha. The sequence goes on from ONUE01000002.1 coordinate 55,731, forward strand.
TATGAGTAATATATTAACCTCTACGGTAAAACGCTTACCGTTGCTATACAAGGTGGTGGCGATGCTCGTCACCGCCTTGGCTATTGTGGTCATTTTCCCTCACACGCGCCACGGTGTGCACTACGACTACAAGGTCGGGGCTGTATGGCGCGGGGCCGACCTGGTGGCTCCGTACGATTTTGCGGTGCTGAAATCGGCCGACGAGATGCGCGGCGAGGAGGAGGCCGAGCGGCAGCGTGCCATAGTGTACTACCGCGTGGACTCCACGGCGCGCGAGACGGCGCTGCGCAGACTGGAGAGCGAGCACTGGAATGTGGAAAGCGGTGAGCGGAGACGCCTGCGCAAGCAGATTGACAGCATCTACCAGATAGGCTACATTGCGATGCCCGAGGGCTTCACGGACCTCGAAGGCCGCGAGGTGGTGGTGCTGCAGGGCAACGTGGGCAGCATGCACAAGGGCAACGAATACATCAGTGCCGCCGACCTCGACGCAGGGCTCCTGCGCGACAGCCTGCTGGTGCCGAGCCTCGTGCCCGATGCGGCACGCACGGCCCTCGAGCTGGAGAGCCGCCTGTCGCAGATAAGCTACAACAGCCAGATGGTGATGGCGGGCGACCACATCGTGAGCAAAGGCGAGGAGGTGAGCGAGGAGAAAGCCCTGATAATACGCAGCCTGGAGGCAGAGAACGACCGTCGCTTCAGCGACTCGTTCAGTCTGGCGGGTCAGATGGGCGGCCAGCTGCTGCTGGCTATCATAGCCTTCACGGCCCTCTCTATGTTCCTCAAGAACACGCGTCACCCCATCCTGGAGGACAACCGCAAGGTGACCTTCGTGCTGCTGCTGATACTGCTGATGTCGGCCGTGGAGGCTCTGGTGACGAGGGTGAACCCCGACTGGGTGCTGCTGGTGCCGCTGTGCATAGTGCCTATCCTCATGCGCGTCTTCTTCGATATGCGCGTGGCCCTCTACATACACCTGACGACGGTGATAATACTGGCCAACCTGGTGCCCAACTCCTTTGAGTTCATCTTCTACCAGCTCATAACCGGCATGATGAGTATCATAGCCGTGCGCGACCTGGAGCGCCGCAGCCAGTTCTTCGTGCTGGCGCTGGTGATATTCCTCAGCTACTCGTTCATCTACACGGCGGGTGTGCTCAGCCAGGACACCAACCTGCACGCCATCACGGCGGAGCGCTTCCTGATGTTCTTCCTCAACGCCATCCTGACCCTGCTGGCCTACCCCCTCATCTACCTCTTCGAGAAGTTCTTCGGCATCACGACGAGCCTCACGCTGCTGGAACTCAGCAGCACAGGCCACCCCGCCCTGCGGGAGCTCTCGCGCCGCGCCCCCGGCACTTTCCAGCACTCGATGCAGGTGGCCAACATCACCGAGGACCTGATGGGCGAGATAGGCGGCAATGCCCTGCTGGCGAAGGTCGGCGCTCTCTACCACGACATCGGCAAGACGCGCAACCCATTCTACTTCACCGAGAACCAGAGCTCCGACTTCAACCCCCACGGGGAGCTTGACTATGCCGAGAGCGCACAGATAATCACCTCGCACGTCACCGACGGCCTCGAGCTGGCGCGCCACTATCACCTGCCCACCGAGGTGCAGGACTTCATACGCACGCACCACGGCACCACCTACACGGGCTACTTCTACGCCAAGGAGCTGGAGCGTCACCCAGACAGGGACTTCGACGAGTCGCTGTTCCGCTACCCGGGACCCCGCCCCTACAGCCGCGAGACGGCAGTGGTGATGATTGTGGACACCGTGGAGGCCGCCTGCCGCAGCCTTAAGGTGCACAGCAAAGAGGCCACCGACAAGATGGTGGACCAGCTCATCGACGGCAAGATAGCCGCCGGACAGCTCGACAACTGCGACCTCACCTACGGCGACATCTCGCGCATACGCCGCATCCTCAAAGAGAAGATGATGAGCATCTACCACGTAAGAGTGGAATACCCGACGGTAAAGAACTGAAGATTAAAAGTAGAAAATTGAAAGTCGAAATCTATGAATAAGAAAATTTGGATTCATGTAGGTATTATCATCGCGATGTTCGCGGTGGCTTGCGCATATATGTCACCAGCCCTGAGCGGCAAGGTGATACGCCAAGGCGATATACAGAAGACCGGCACCATCCCCAACTGGGCCCCCTCGATGTTCAGCGGCATGCCGGGGTACCAGATAGCTAGCGAGCCGACCAAATCGGTATTCCAGACACTGCGCAACCTGCTCATCATGCGTCCTATGGGTCTGGAACGCAACATCGGGGTGCTGTTCCTATACCTGCTGGGCTTCTACATAGCCATGATAGCACTCGGGGTGTCACCATGGCTGGCGCTGATAGGCGCCTTGGGCTTCGGACTCGGGAGCTACAATATCATCATCATCGAGGCGGGCCATATCACCAAGGCCTGGGCTATGTCGATGATGGCGCCCATACTGGCAGGCATGATGCTGACGCTCCGCAGCGCCATAGATCCCAACCTTGAGAAACGCAAACGCAACATCAAGGTGCTCTGCGGCAGCCTGCTGTTCACGTTGGCACTGATACTGCAGATAAGCTTCAACCACATACAGATAACATTCTACACTGCCATAGCCTGCGTAATCATGGGTATAGCCTACCTCGTGACCGCCATAATGAAGAAGCGTTTCCCGCAGTTCGCCCTCAAAATGGGCATCCTCGTTGTGGGCGCCGCTCTGGCTTTCTGCTGCAACATCAGACTGCTGCTCGTGAACGAGGAGTATATGAAATACACCATGCGCGGCGGCAGCGAGTTGACGGTGACACCCGAAAGCCTCTATGGTGACAATGAGGCAGCGCCGCAGAACACGGCCGATGGCCTCAAGATAGACTACGCCTTCAGCTGGAGCTATGGCGTTGGCGAGACCTACACCATACTGGTACCCGGCGCCATGGGCGGCAGCAGCGGAGAGAAGGTGAGTCGCGAGAGCGCCTTCTACCGTAACTTCAGGGCTGAGAACGCACCGCTCTATTGGGGCGAGCAGCCCTTCACCTCGGGACCTGTGTACTTCGGCGCCATAGTGCTGCTGCTGTTCCTCGTGGGCATGATAGTGACACGCGGACCTGAGCGCTGGTGGGTGCTGGCAGCCAGCATCCTGTCCATGATGCTAGCTTGGGGCAACAACCTTATGGGCATCAACGAATGGGTCTTCAACAACATACCCTTCTACAACAAGTTCCGCACGCCGAGCATGGCTTTGGTGCTCACCAATGTCTGCATGGCCATAATGGCGGTGCTGGCAATGAAGGAGATATTCAACCCGCAGCGTGACCGCAAACGTGTGAACCTCGGCCTCTACATTGGCGCCGGCGCACTCTGCGGACTGATACTGATTGTGCTCCTGCTGTCGGGCAGCTTCAGCTACTCGGGCGCTTCCGACCGCCAGATGGCTGCACAGTACGGCGCACAGTGGGACACCATATTCTCGGTGCTCGCCAACGACCGCGCAGCGCTGCTGAAGGCCGACTCATGGCGCTCAATATTGTTCATACTCCTCGCTGCCGCCACATTGTGGCTGTACAACAACGAGAAGATAAAAAAACAAGGAATAGCCATTGCCATAGTTGGGGTGTTGGTGATTGTTGACCTGTGGGGTGTGGACCGCCGCTACCTGAACGAGAGCAACTTCACCGACAAGCGCCAGCTTGAGCTGCGCCGTGACCAGTGGGACTATGAACTCGACGAGCAGGCGGCACGCTTCGGTGACCAAGAATACCGCGTGCTGAATATGGCTGTGAATACCTTCAACGACAGCAAGCCGTCGGCATTCCATAACCAAATTGGCGGCTACAGCGCAGCCAAGCTAAGCCGTTACCAAAACCTCATTGACTTCTACATCAGCCGTCACATCAACATAAATGTGCTGAATATGCTGAACACTCGCTATATAGTGCTCAACAATGGGCAGGTGCAGCGCAATCCCGAAGCACTAGGCAACTGCTGGTTTGTAAGCAATGTGCAATGGGTCGACGATGCCAACGGCGAGATTCTGGCACTTAACACCATTGACCCCGCCACGACGGCCGTGATTAACAAAAATGAGTTCTCGCTGCCCGACAACGAGACAGTCATGGACAGCAACGACCGCATAGAACTGGAAATAACGAAACCTTACAATCCCGACTACCTGCGCTACCGCAGCCATACCAGCGATGAGCAACTGGCAGTCTTCAGCGAGATCTATTATGCCCCCGACTGGTTCGCCTATATCGACGGCAAACCTGCAGAGTACATACGCGCCAACTATGTGCTGCGCGCCATGGTTATCCCTGCCGGCGACCACGTGATTGAATTCAAGAACGAGGCTCCGCGCCTGCACCGCTTGGACACGATCAACTTGATTGTCTCCATAGTCACACTGCTGGCCATGGCCGGCGCCATAATGCTTGTGCTTAGGAAAAAGAGAAAGGGCGAATAATCATTCGCCCTTTAGCAGATAACTCCGGTGCCTTCACTTAAGCCGCTCGGCAAGGGTGAAGGCATCGTGCATATTGTCCTCCAGCGAGCAGTATTTCCACTCGCCATAACGGCCTATTGAATAAGGTTCTCGGCAACAAGATGCTGGTCTGTGACTATACCAGCTTTGCGCAGGTCGCTCAACGTACGCTCCAGCAACGCATCGACGTCACCCACGGGCTCATTCTTGCCGAAACCTATCTCCACATAGAGAGACATGCGGTCCTGCCCAATGATGTTGTCGTAGAAGCCGACACGGTAGAAGACATACTGGCTCTCCGGTATATACATCCAGCAATTAGTCTGCTCCGGACCTTTGCTGTCGAAGCCAAGGTTGAACACCAGGACTTTGTTCCATGTGTACACATCGTCGTCATACGGCACATTGCAGAGCGAGAGCAGTGTGGGCAACGGCATAGTGGAGATAAGGCGGTCGTAATGGAGCGTACGGCGGTCGGTGGTGACCGTATGTCGAAGCCACAGAGTCCACGATACGGATGCAGCCTCGTTTGGGGTAGAGGAAGGTAGCATTATAACTATGACCCTCTGGGTGGCGGAAGTTGCGCACTATTTGCTCACGGTCGGCATAGGGGAAGAAACGCCCCATGGCATCAACATCCAGACGGTCGAGGTCGGTGGCATAAAGCTTGCTGTTGTAGGGGATAAGGAACTTCTCGGCTATGGAGCGGCCGAACTTGGCGTACAGCATCTGCTTGAAGGTGTCTGATGGAGCCCCCTCGGGAATGGAGAAAAGGTCGTAAAGACAATCAATAAACTCCTCCTGCGGCAACTGATGGATATTCATCTGGAAGGGGAAGTCCACATGGCGGTCCTTGTAGAGAATCTGCGTATGCTTCTGTAATGTAAGTATCTCGTCAGGAGCGATGCGACTCATGACATAGTCTCGCAGCTCAGGGCGCATGAAGTGGAAGAAATGACCTGAATAGTCCCACACGAAGCCATCCTTGTAGATAGTCTTGCAGTAGCCGCCAATTTGGTCCTCGGCTTCTATAATCTGATAATCGTTGCCAGTGGCAGCAGCATAGCTAAGGCCAGAGATACCGGCACCAATGATAAGGTCCATCCTTTAACTGATTATGTTGTTTTTCTTGATATACCAGCGCATAGCAACTGTGGCCACAGCCGGACAGTGTTGTAGCGTCCATATCAGCAGACGCATCACCATATTATTCTTGAGATAGCGGTTGCCGCTGTAATCAGGGATGACACGCAACAGTTCGTCGTGTATCTCACGGTAGGTGGAGGACGACGGCATGCTGCTGTTGCGGATATAGTTGGCAACGGAGGAGAGGTAACCCTTCTTGAGATACATATAGTCGAGCTCAGGTTTAAACTCGTCGTATACACCGTGGGTACGGGCATACTGCATAAGTTTCGAGAACACCGCAAGGCGCTTCTTGTACTTGTCACTCTGGAGCGTAGTGGTCACCGAGCCTGGACGTATAAGGTAATGGTAGAGTGGTCGGTCGACGTATGCCACGCTGGCGGCTTTCATCCACACACACGAGACAAAATAGCTGTCGTCGGCAGCACGGTCTTCGGGGAAGCGGATGTCGTTGGCGACAACCATTTCGCGGCGGTAAATCATTGAGGCGAAGAGCGACACATAATGAGTCAAAACAAAGGCGCGGCTGTCGTGCGTGAGAGTGCCTTCCGGCACATGGGGATTCATGAGCATGTCACCGGTAGAGCCGTTGGGGAAGCATTTCTGCATATAACAGCAACAGATATCTGCATTGGTGGCTTTAGCCTTGTTATATAGCACCTCGAGCATATCAGGCTCTACGGTGTCGTCAGGATCGATGAAAGAGATATATTCCCCTTTCGCTTCAGGGATACCGAAGTTACGTGCCATACCAGCACCAAGATTATGCTCTGGTGTAAGCACACGGAACTGGTTAGCGCGTGGATGCCACATCCTCGAGAGTCTGCGCCAACAACGACTTGGTGCATGCCTCAATATAATCGGCAACACCATATACAGGTAGTATGACAGATACTTTAATCATTGTTAATACTGAATTCTATACAATCTAACATCTGGATAAATGACACGTGTTTTTTGCCCACCTATCGACCACCCCGGCATTGGGGTCATGAAACTCTCACCAAAAACAGACTTCAACCAATCTTCCGATTTCTCCGGGATGAAGAACTTATGTCCAAAGTATTCTTTCTCTATAAAATCACATTTCTTCAACGGCCAAATATGACACGGGAAACCGTTAGTTCTGTTGGCTTCCTTCCAATCTTTGCTCTCATGACGTTCCACCACGTAGCACATGTATTCCTCATCGTTGAAGTCAAATAGGTAGAAGATGTCAACATGAACACCCTTGTATGAATACTGTTCAATCAGCGGTTTGTCATCACCTTTAATATAGTACATTGTTTCTTGTCTAAACCCATTCTCTGCCATTATTTCCTTCAAATTGGCAGGACGTTGACTATACAACATGGCAGTGTCAATGTCGTTGTCATGGGGGATAAAACCGTTATCCCTATACAATCCCAACTCAGTACCAAAAATAGGTACCAACTGAGCCCCGGCCTTCCGACAGGTCTCATCCATCAGTATAAAGGTTTCCTCGCCATATTTATGAAACTGTTTGAACTTCTTTCTATTTTTAAAATAGGTGTCAATGTCGACAAGCTTCTTATAAATGCCCATCTTCAGAGCAACCTTAACAATTAAGTCTCTCATGTCTTGTTTATTATTTGTTATAAATCATTTTCGAGCCACCTTCATCCCCCACTCTAATACAACATCAATATTTGGTGTTGACAATGAATGTTCTATTGCCAAATCTTTTATCAGTTTCAATCCGAATGGGAAATCTTCAATAAAATAGCGACTACCGTAGTCAGGAATCCAACCACCATCTATCTGTTTCATTGGAGCAACAATATTATGAAATGACGAAATACTTTGAATCTTCGCGGTAAGACTCTTAGCATCTTTAGATTCATAATAATCCAACAGCGAAGGTATCACACCTTCCCGGACTGGCAAATACCGCAACAAAGACATAAACTCTTCATCCATTTCAATCAACTTCTGTGCTGACGGAACATCCCATTCTCGGTAAAAGAGAATCTGATGGTCAAAAGGGGTTCCATCCCACTGGTGCCACATGGAATACAGCCTACCTGTATGGAGTATAGGATTGGAGTTAGTAAGTGCAGCCTCATAATAATTTTGTAATAGAACCGTAGGAGTAAGAAACATCCGTTCCAACTGACCTCTTAACATCTCGGGATTGGGATGATTCTCCACTGCAATAGCTAATTCCTTCTTGTATCCAAGCAAAAATGACGAATGGCCATATTGTTTTACTCTAGAAATATATGGCACTCTCTGATACCCAAACAAAGGAACTGAATTGGAGAAAATACGGTGCGCAAAATTAAAAAAACCTGTACTGCTGACAATAGAACCAACAATAGCATAATTTCTAACATAAGGCTTTATTCTCTGCAAAGTTTCTTCCATCAAGTACCCTGGTATACAAAGCAGTACAATATCTGCATCGGGAATAACTTCATAAGCTTCAGAGGATACCTTTTCTAACAATCCTGAAAAAACTTTACCTTCTGGATCTTCTGCCAACACCATAGAACCCCACATCTGTGGATGTCCAGTCAATATACTTACGTGACAATCTTTCTGCGACGAAGCTACCGCAGCACACACATGCCCCAAGCCTCCTCCTCCGATAATCGTCAACTTCATTTTATAAAGCTTTTAGTGAATCAACCAACTCTTGGTTATCTTTTCGGTCCCTAATGGCCAATCTAATATAGTTACGTCCGTTGAAGGCTTTCTTGGTGCTGCAATCCTTGATTAAAATATTATAATCTTTCATCAAACGGATAGCCAATTCTCTTGAGGTATATTTAGATGTCACCTCACATAGGAAATAATTGGCCTCTGAAGGTACTACACGGAGATATGGTATAGATTCTAAGCCCTGTTTAAACAACATTCTCTCTTCCTTGAAAAGCCGACATGCCCTAGCGTAATCGTTACTGTATTTCTCGTAAATCTGCATATAGAACTCCGCGAAAGAGTTGATGTTCCATATAGCCACACGCTTCTTTATTTTGCCGACAAGTTCCGTATTCCCAGACACAAGCACACCAAGACGCAACCCTGGCACACCATAACTCTTACTGATGCTCTTCAGAATAACCACATGGGGGTATTGCTCCATAAAATGCTGTTGTATCATCGTGTAACTATCGTTGGCAAAATCGACAAACGACTCGTCATAGACCAGCATAATATCCCGTTCTTTTGTCCATTCAACCAATCGCATCACATCATCATATGGTATAAAATTGCCCGAAGGATTATCTGGATTGATAAGTAGAAGTGCCGCGATGTTTTTGTCCGAGTAGAACTTTATCAAATCATCGGCAGTATAATGAAAATCGTCGTTGTCAGGGATGTAACACTCCACGGCCTCACTTTCACGTCGATTAGGGTACTCCTCGAACGTCGGTTTTGCAACACCTATAATCCCGTCAACATGTTCCATTAAATCCTTGATAAGTTCAGCGGCACCGTTGCCAACTACTATATTCTCCTGTCGCACATTGAAATTCTTTGCTGCCAACAGACTATTTACATACATACCCGAGGGATACTCCCTAATAATAGTGTCGAACGAAGCCTTTATTTCATCCAGCAACCTCTGCGGAGGAAAGTAGGGATTAACCAGATAACAGAAGTCCTTCATGTGAGGATAGCGCCAATAACCTCCATAACGTCCTGTAATAGCCTTCCACTGTGATTCTTCGTTTTCAGCGAACATACCCTCTGCAATATCCAAGTCTTGGATATCATCTATCTCATACCATTTTTCTCCCTGTAGTGGCAAAGCCTTCAAAGTGGTGTTCCCCAGCAACGTAATTACTCGTAGCACCTGTTCATAATATTCATTCCTTCCCAACGCCGTGCAATAGGCATCTAAGAACGGGACATACTGCGAGGTAGAGAATTCCTTGCTGAATTTGTAAATATTGACAGTCTTGTAATAATCGGCAATATCGCTGTATTTAAACTTCTCTTTGTTTAGGAAGTTCACAATGTTCTGCTCCTCATCCAAAGTCACCACAGTACCATCCATCCAGCTCTCATATTTATCCACCAATGCAAGATCTGGTCGCGAATCATTCATCAGTTTCTCAATCACCGAGTGCTCATATATCAAGTCAGATTCCAGTAGCACAGTGTCGTCTTCCGTCATCTGCTCACGAGCCAAAAAGAGAGAATAAATATTGTTTGTCTTGTCATAGATAGGGTTATCCACATACATTATTTCCATCCCTTTGTAATTGTTGCCTATATACTGCTTCACTTTATCGCCATTATATCCAACAACAATTACAACTCTCTTCAGATGCAAAACGCTCAAACTGTCAAGTGTACGGTCTATCAATCTGATGCCATTCACTTTGAGCATACATTTCGTGTTATCCTTCGTCAATTCTCCAAGACGGCGTCCCATCCCGGCCGCGAGTATTATTGCCTGCATCTTACTTATTTTGAGTTATTTTTGTATCCTATTATCATTATTCCATGGCATCAATGCAATTCACCCCAAATCCTCTGCGAAGGTTATCTTCCGGTTTTCTTCCGTGCCTTCTACTACGCATATCTTGGTGCCAGGCATGTATTTGCGAACGACGCCACAGTCGTCGGTGGCTTGGAACTGGGGGTCTTGCAGGGCGCGCTGGTAGGCGTCGCGTATCAGGGGCAGGCGGAAAGCCTGCGGGGTCTGCGCACGCCAC